>JBAVVP010000338.1:0-6119 GCA_049697355.1 Terriglobales bacterium | reverse complement strand
GGATTGACCATGGCGCGGGAGGCGAAGACTCCGGCCAACGAGCGCGGACTGCGCCATGCGCCCGCGGGTGTCGTCTACGCGTCCGAACAGGTGCACATGGCGGTGCCGAAGGCCGTCGCCATGCTTGGCATTGGCCGGAAACGCCTGCGAATTGTGCCCTGTGACGCTTCGTATCGCATGATTCCGTCGCAACTGGAGCAGGCGATACGGCGCGACCAGGCCGAGGGCACGATGCCGATCGCGGTGGTGGCGTCGGCGGGCACGGTGAATACCGGGGCGATTGATCCGTTGCGGGAAATTGCCGGGATCGCTCACGAACACGGGGCATGGATGCACGTGGACGGAGCTTACGGAGCGCTGGCTGCGATTGCCGCTCCGGAAAAATTCGACGGCCTGGCGCTGGCCGATTCGCTTTCGCTCGATCCGCACAAGTGGCTCTACCAGCCGCTCGATTGCGGATGTCTGTTATATCGCGATGTGGGGATGGCGCGCACGACCTTTGCCTATACCGGCGACTATGCCAAACAGCTCAGCAGCGATCCCGTCGAAGGTTTCGCATTTTTCGAAGAGTCGATTGAACTTTCGCGGCGCTGCCGGGCGCTGAAGCTTTGGCTTTCGCTGCGGTATCACGGGCTGGCCGCTTTTCGGGCGGCGATCCGCAAGGATCTCGACTGCGCGCAACGGCTGGCGGCGGCGGTTGCGAGCGCTCCGGCGCTTGAACTGCTGGCGCCGGTGGAGCTGAGCGCCGTCTGCTTCCGGCATCTTGTGGGTAAGGACGCTTCCGAGGAAGAACGCAATCGCTTCAACCTGGCTTTGCTCAAGCGCATCGTGGCGCGCGGCCGGGTCTATCTGTCGAATGCCACGTTGCAGGGCAAGTTCTGCCTGCGCGCCTGCCTTGTGAACCACCTCACCAAAGAGTCGGATATTGACGCGATCGTTCCCGAGGTTCTGGCGGCAGGTCTAGAGAGGGGTGTTGGCACATAGCTGAGAAAAAAATGACAATTTCACCGACAACCACGGTTGCGAGTGCAAATGCCTCTGTTTCGAACGACAAACAATCGCCCGCACCAGTTACACCGTACGTCACGGCGCGAGCGATTTATCCATCAGGATCGGGCCCCCGTGTTCAGCGATCGACGCAAAAACCTGCCGTCCTTCGAAGCGATGAGCCTCGTAAGACCGTTGCACACGCGCGACGAATCCCTGCTTGCGGAAGATGTACTGCGATACCTTGTTCGTCGCCTCCGTGACCGCCACCCGATAACCTTTGCGCCTCCCGTGCTCCAGACAAGCCATGACGAGCTGGTGCGCCACTCCCCGTCCGGCGACGCGATCGGAGACTCCGAGGAGGAACAGGTGGAGCGACTCGCCGGGACGCACGGTCCGGCCGCCCCGGTACTCCGCATCCAACTGGCCCAGGATATCGAAGATCGGATCGAACTTCGCGCTCAGCCGATCCATCCCGTCAGGCAGCGCCGATGCCGAGTCCTCGGTCAGCAGCACGCCGATTAGTTCCCTGGTGTCAGCCCGCCGCGCCACGATTGTCAGATCCTCGACGGCCACCTTGGGGCAGAGCAGTCGCACGAACGCCTCGAACTCAGAAGTGGTCAGCTCGGCTGCGACCGCGGGTGGATCGTAACGACTGAAGACCTCCCCCAGAAGTTTCGCCATTGCTTCAGCGTCGGAGGGGACGTAGACCCCATACTCGATCTGCATGTGTTCAAGTGAGTCTGCCACGGTCGTCTCCTGCCATTCGCGAGTCCCAGACTGCCGTTCTACATCCGCGGGCGTCATTATATCTGCAATGAGTTGTGTTGCAGGGCGGTTGCGGCAGTTTTGATCGGCAAACAGGAAACAAGCGGTGGCTGGCGTAACTTCAATCGCGCCCACAGCCTCTGGACAGCCCACTGATGAGACGAGTTAAGCCGTTAACCTTTCCCTGCGTGTCCCTCCTGTACAATTTCCCCGAATGAAGCGGCAGGCAAAAGTCTCGGCGATCCTCTGGATTGTGCTCGCGGCGGCGGTGTGGGTTGCCGCCGAGCCTATCGCTTCTCTGCGCCCGACCAACTACGTTAATGATTTTGCCGGAGTTCTCGATGCGTCCACCCAGGCGCAATTGAACGCCCTGTGCCAACAGGTCGATCAAAAGGCGCAAGCGCAGATTGCCGTGGTTACGGTGAAGTCGGTGGATGGGCAGGACGTGGTGAGTTATGCGGTGGCGCTCTATCAGAAGTGGGGGATTGGCGCCAAAGGCAAAGATCGCGGGGTGCTGATCCTGCTGGCGACCCAGGATCACAAGTATTGGACCGCGGTGGGATACGGGCTGGAGCCCATTCTTCCGGACGGGAAGGTGGGCGGGTTCGGACGGGAAATGGTGCCCTTGCTGCGCAGCGGGGATTATGCGGGCGCGGTCACGTTGATGACGGCGCGCGTTGCCTCGGTGATTGCGCAGGATGCGGGCGTCACCCTGGACAATCAACCTCGGCTGGCTCCGACTAGCCAGCAACCTGTACTCGGCGTTGGAGTCGGGACGGTGCTGGTTTTGATCTTCGTTCTTTTCTTTATTGTGATTCCCATTGTGCGGGCAATATTTCGGGGCGGCGGTTCTGGACGAGGGGGCGGCGGATCCGGGTTTTTGTCGGGACTGTTGTGGGCCATGCTATTTAGCAACCTGGGGGGCGGCCGCGGTGGATATCGCGGCGGCGGATACGGCGGCGGCGGATTTGGCGGCGGCGGCGGGTTTGGCGGCGGTGGATTTGGTGGGTTCGGTGGCGGCAGCACCGGAGGTGGCGGGGCAGGTGGCAGTTGGTAGAGAGGTAGTTCGTAGAGAGTGAGAGGCGCGGAATGGGTCCGGAAAAACTGATTGACGAGTTTGTCGAGCGGATGCGGGCGGCGGCCGGGACGAATCTGCGGTCCGCGATTCTTTATGGGTCGGCAGCGGCGGGAGATTATGTTGCCGGCTACTCGGATGTGAACCTGCTGTGCGTGCTCGGTGAGACTTCTTTTGCTGCGCTGGAGGCGCTGGCTCCGGCGATCGAATGGTTGGGGAAACAAAAGCACCGCGCGCCACTGCTGATGAGTGCGGAGGAGATAAGGCGGTCGGCGGACGTTTTCTCCATCGAATTTCTGGACATGCGGCGGCATTATCGCGTGCTCTGGGGAGAAGACGTTCTGCAGACGCTGGAGATCCCGATGCGTCTGCACCGGGCGCAGGTGGAGTACGAACTGCGGGAGAAGACGATCCTGCTGCGGCAGAGGTTGCTGATGGTGGCGGGCAACGCGGAGGCGAAGTGGGAACTGTTGCTGCGTTCGCTGCCGGCGTTTGGAACGCTGTTCCGCCACGCGCCCATTGCCCTGGGCGATGCGGGAGCGGGATCGAAGCGAGAAGCTGCGGCTGCGCTGGCGGGTAAGTTAGGCATCGATGGCAGCGTGTTTGGCGAGTTGCTGGATATCCGGGAGGGCAAGGCGGATCGGAAGGCGGCGAAAGTGGATGAGATGTTTGCGCGCTATCTGAAGTTGGTGGAAGCGGTGACGGCGGCGGTGGACAAGATGCTGGATCCCGCAGCGTAATGAATCCGACGATGGAGCGACGGGCGTCTCGCCCGTCAAGGTAGGCGTGGCCGGGCGGGGACGCCCGGCTCTCCACGGGCAAGTTTGCGAATTAATCTTGTGTTCAGGAGAGCGACATGAGCAAAGGCTTGATTGTACTCGTGGTGCTGGTGGTAATCGTGCTGGCGCTGTTCGGACAGTACGTGGGCGTGCGCAATCAACTGGTGGCGAAGGATCAGTCGGTAAAGGCGGCGTGGTCGCAGGTGGACATCGTGCTGCAGCGGCGCGCCGACTTGATTCCGAACCTGGTGGAGACGGTGAAGGGATATGCGCAGCAGGAAGTGACCGTGTTTGGCGACATCGCCAAGGCGCGGTCGGCGCTGCTTTCGGCGCAGACTCCGTCCGACAAGATTGCCGCGAACGGGCAGTTGGACGGGGCGCTGGGACGGCTGCTGCTGATTGTGGAGAATTATCCGCAACTGAAGTCGAATGAGAATTTCATGCGTTTGCAGGATGAGTTGGCAGGGACCGAGAACCGGATCGCCGTCGAGCGCAAGCGCTATAACGACACGCTGCAGGATTACAACACCTATGTGCTGCAGTTCCCGAACAATCTGTATGCGGGATTTGCCGGCTACAAGCAAAACTCGGCGTACTTCCAGGCGTCGGAAGGTTCACGCGCGACGCCGAAGGTGGATTTTGGCACGAAGCCGGCGGCTCCGGCAGCGGCGCCGGCACATTGAGTCGGTGGTGGCGCAGTCGTTGGTCGTCCGTCGTTGGTCGCTTGCGGTTCGACTCCGACAGCTAGCGAGAGAACTTGACCGGCTGAAAGCCTTTTGCCGGCCAACGACCAACGACTGACGACCAACAACCAACAAAAACCGAACATATTCCGTGTGCATGCGTCACACGTCGCGTGAGATGCACGGTGGTATAGAGATGAGCAGGGTTTCTGGAATCCCCTCCGATTCCGAAGTCTCGGATGCGAGGGGATTCGTATGTGCCGCCGTCACCAGCCATTCCTAGTCACGATTCGCAACCTCTTTCCTATCGTTTTCTTCTTCTGTTTTTGCGCCATAGACCTGTGGGCGCAGGACGCTTCCACCGGAGTTTTGCGGGGCGTGGTTTTGGACGCGCAGGGAGCGGTCATTACAAATGCCGACATCGTGGCCATCCGGGTGGAGACGGGATTCCGTTACCACACGGCCACTGATTCAGTGGGGCGATTCACGGTGGACCTGCTGCCCCCGGGTCAGTATTCGACGCGGGCGGAGGCGGAAGGGATGTCGCCGCAGATTTCGCCTCTGCTTCGGGTGGAGGTAGGAGCGACGACGCAGTTGACGTTCAAGTTGAAGGTGGGGGGGCCGATGGAAACGATCACCGTGTCAGAGGCGCCGCGAATCTTGGATGAGAATCCGAGTTCGGTGTCAGCGCTGCTCGATGAGCGGGCGATCAAGGACTTGCCGCTGAATGGGCGCCGGTACACGGATTTATTGCTACTCGTGCCGGGGGTGACGCAGGATCCGCGAGGCTTGACGTCGGGATCGAACGGAGACCTCTCTTATGGCGGGATTCGCGGATACAACACGAGCTTTCTGGTCGATGGCGGCGACAACAACAACGGCTTCTTTGCCCAGGCCTTGGGACGATATCGTGCGCCTTACCAGTTTTCCGACGAAGTGGTGCAGGAGTTTCGGGTGCAGTCGAGCGGGTATGGGGCGGAGTCGGGGCGAGCCGGCGGCGCGGTGGTGAATGTGGTGACCAAGTCGGGCACCAACACCTGGCACGGGAGCGCATTCTATTATCTGCGCGACAATTCGCTCGGAGGAGCTGCGCCCGCGTTTGTGGGGTCCAATCCCAGCGAGCAGAAAAACCAGTTCGGCGCGACCATTGGAGGGCCGATCCAGCGCAACAAGACGTTCTTATTTGTCGGATACGATCAGGAGATTTTTCATGTACCGGCGGTGGTGCAGTTCGAGAACGGTTCGACCTTCGTGACACCGCAGTTGGGCACGTACCCGAGCATTTTGGACTATGAGGTCTGCGATCCGCATATTGGGGGGACGGCCTGCGATCAAGCGATTGTGCCGGGTTGCCCTCCTGCCAGTGCGGGCGGGCCGCCGTGTATCGCGCCCAGCGGGCTAACGGCGGCGGCGCAGCTTTCCACCATGGGCGGGACGTTTCCCGCGAAGTTGCTGGGAAACGCGGCTTTCTTGAAGCTGGATCGGGTACTGACGCCGCATCAGCAACTTTCGGCGCGGCTGAGTACGTCCCGCTATTACGGGACGAACAATGTCTACCTCGATCCGGCGAGTCCGATTACTAATACGGCGATCAGCGGGAATGGGGAAGAGGATGTAAAGACGGAAAGCGCCTCGCTCGCTTTGCTGAGCGCGATCACGCCGCGGCTGACGAGCCATTTGCGGGCGCAGTTTTCGCGCGACCTGGAACAGTCGTTTCCCAACCAGACCGGGACGCGGACTAGCATCTACAGCTGGCTCGACGATTTTGGGCAGTCGTCAATCTTGCCGCGGCAGACGCGGGAGCACCGCTTGCACCTGGCCGAGACT
>JBAVVP010000337.1:0-6086 GCA_049697355.1 Terriglobales bacterium | reverse complement strand
GGACACAGGGTTTCACAGAGGAAACCTGATCTTGTCTAACTGAAATTTACTGCGCGCGTCCAGCGAACGGCAGCAGCGCGATGTTACGCGCCTGCTTGATCGCCCGCGACAGACGGCGCTGGTGCGGCGTGCACACGCCGGTCAGGCGGCGCGGAGTAATCTTGCCGCTTTCCGCCACGAACTGCGCCAGCAGACGCACATCCTTGTAATTGACCGCTTCGATCTTCTCGACGCAGAACTTGCAAACCTTCTTGCGCCGGAAAAACTTACGCCCGCCTTCGCGGGGACCGCCGGGGCCTCCGCCGGGACGTGGACCGCGTGGCGGTCCACTGCGCTCGGGACGATCGCCGCCACTACGTTCGGGACGGCTATCGCCGCCGCTTGATCCCGCATGCGCGGCGGGTGCTTTTGTTTCTTCTGCCATAGTGCTCCTGCTTTCTAAGAATTCGGTTTTGGGAAAGGCACGGCTTCAGCCGTGCCGCAAAGCGCCCGAAGAAATGCGGGTTTTAGCCCCTGAGGTCGAACGCCTCGCCCGTCTGTTAACCCCACGTTTCTGCTAAACCGGCGCCGAAGCCGGAGCCCCGCTTACCGCTTCCGGCGGCGCCGCTGGTGTCACCGGCGCGGCCGCCGCCGCGGGTTGCGCGCTGACTTTCTTTTTGGCGTCGCGGAGTTTCTTGATCTTGTCGAGCCGCTTCAGTTCCTCATCCGTACGCACCGTGAGGAACTTGATCACCGGCTCGGTCACGCGCAGGCGGCGTTCGACTTCGTGCACGATCGCGCCAGTGGCGTCAATCATCATCAGCACAAAGATGCCATCATTGAACTTGCCGACCCTGTACGCGAGACGGCGCTTGCCCCAGACCTCGCTCTTGGCCGTTCCTCCCGCCGAGGTCACCGAAGACTCGATCGTGGATATCAGCTTGTTCAGATCCTCATCCACCATATCGGGCCGGACGATGAACATCACTTCATAGTTGCGATTCATTCGTTATCTCCAAAAATCAGTGGGCAGTGGCCAGTGATCAGTTGCCCAAAATCTTTCCAAGCGCAATACCAGTCGCAGCGACTGACCACCGGCCACCGATCACTGACCACTGTCTTCAGGCTTGCGATTGAACCAGTTCATCGCCGCCGCCGGTCCTTCTTTCAAAATCATCTCGACCGCCTGCGCTGCCGTGTCGAGAACTTCCTCCACCAGCTGAAACTGCGCTTTGCGGAACGGCGTCAACACATATTTCACGCCGTCCACAACTTTGCGGTCGGGCGCAATTCCCAGCCGAATCCGCAAAAACTCGTCGGTGTTCAGAGCGCCCAGGATCGATTCCATCCCGTTGTGCCCCGCCGAACTCCCCCGCTGCCGAATGCGAATCGTACCCAGCGGCAAGTCCAGTTCGTCGTAAATCACAATCAGGTCACGCCCCACATCGACCTGATGTTCCGCCACCAGTTCCCGCACCGAAAGCCCACTCAGGTTCATGTAGGTTTCCGGTTTAGCCAGGAGCACCGGTTCACCCGCCATCGTTGCCCGCGCCGTCAGCGCGCGGCATTGGCGGTTCCGGATTTCGATCCCAAGCCCGTTGGCGATCCGATCGATCGTCAAAAACCCGAGATTGTGCGGCGTGAACTGGTACTCGATTCCGGGGTTGCCCAAACCGACAATCAGTTTCACGCAATTCGCTCTTGGCTCTTAGCTGTTGGCTCTTAGCTAGCAGCTAGAAGCCAGCAGCCAGTAGCTATTTTTTCTCTTTCTTCTCAGGCTTCTCAGCCTTCTCAGGTTTGGCCTTGGCCTTGGCATCGCCCTCAGCCTCAACTTCGCCCTCGACCTCCTGCTTGCCCTTCTTGATGACTTCGGGCTCAGCCGGAGCCGCCGCCTCCGCCGCCACCACCTCAGGAGCCGCCACCACTTCTTCCTTCACTGTGGTGATATGCGCGATCATCTGGTTCTCTTCGGTCAGGAATTTCAGCTTGGGATTGCGCGGAAGATCCTTCACCCGCACTTCGACGCCGAACACCAGGTGGCTGATGTCCACTTCGATCGACTTCGGAATATCCGCCGGAAGACACTCGATCTCGATCTCACGCAGCAACTGCTCCAGGATGCCGCCCTCCGTCTTCACACCCTCGGCCTCGCCTTTGAGCACGATCGGAACCGTGACCGTCAGTTCCTGATCCATGGCGATGCGCTGCAGATCCACGTGCAGCAGGGTTCCCTTGATTGGTTCGAACTGCCAGTCCACGATCATCGCCTTGACGCGATCGCTGTCGAGCGCCAGGTCGAAAATCGTGTTGTGCCCGCTCTCCGACTTCAGGATGCGCAGAACCTGCCGCGGATCTACCGCGACCGCAGCCGCATTCTTTCCCGCGCCGTACACCACCGCGGGAATCTTTCCGCCCGCCCGCACGCGCCGGGCGGCGTTCTTGGTGCCGGGTTCGCGCTTCTGCGCTTCCAGTATGCTGATATCCGTTGCCGTCGCCATAAATTCCGTTTCCGTCCTTCGTTAATTCGTCGTTGGTCGTTCGTCGTTGGCCGTTGGCAAAACCTTTCAACTGCTGGCGAATCGCGAACGACTAACGACCAGCGACCAACGACCGCTTCTAAACAAAAAGTCTGCTCACCGAAGATTCTTCGTGAATCGACTGAATCGCCCGCCCAATCAGCCCCGCGATCGATTTCACTTTGATCTTCGGGGTATTCCGCGCCGCTTCGCTCAGCGGGATGGTATCGGTGACGACCACCTCGGTGATCGGTGAGTTCACCAGATTTTCCACCGCCGCCCCGGAAAGGACCGCGTGCGTGCAGCACGCATACACGGCGGTGGCGCCGCTTTCCTTCAGGGCCTGCGCCACTTTCACCAGCGTTCCGGCCGTGTCGATCAGGTCGTCGATGATGAGACAGGTGCGGCCATCCACATCGCCGATCACGTGCATCACTTCCGCGACGTTCATCTCAACCCGCCGCTTATCGACGATAGCCAGCGCCGCGTCCACTTTCTTCGCGAAAAAACGAGCCCGTTCCACGCCACCCGCGTCCGGCGAGACCACCGTCAGGTTCGGCAGGTTCAGCTTCTTGAAGTGATCCACCAGCACCGGCGACGCGAACAGGTGGTCCACTGGAATGTTAAAAAATCCCTGCAACTGCGGCGCGTGCAAGTCGACCACCAACGCGCGATCCGCGCCCGCCGTGGTCAGCAGGTCGGCGACCAGCTTCGACGAAATCGGCACCCGCGGCTTGTCTTTGCGATCCTGGCGCGCATAGCCGTAGTAAGGAATCACCGCCGTGATGCGTCGCGCCGATGCTCGCTTGAGCGCGTCCATCATCAACAGCAGTTCCATCAGGTGCATGTCCACCGGCTGGCAGGTGGGCTGCATCACGAACACGTCGGCTCCGCGCACATTCTCCTGGATCTGCACATAGCACTCGCCGTCCTTGAAGCGTGTGACCAGAGCCTGGCCGCGCGTCAGGCCAAGAAAGTTACACACGTCATCGCACAGCGCCTCGTTGGCGGTACCACAGAAGACCTTGCATCGGTCATCGACCCGGGCGCGCTGCTGCTTCGCTTGCGGCTTCTCGTCCATGACCGGCTTCTTGTCCGCGGCCGTTTTTTCCGCGGTGGTTTTTTCGGCAGTCGTGGTCGCCACTGTAGCCATAGTTTTGAGTTCTCAGTTCTCAGTTCCCGGTTCTCAGTTGTGGGGCTCCAGGATCTCGACTGAGAACTGAGAACTGGCAACTGAAAACTGGTGATCTGGCTGGGCCGCTAGGATTCGAACCTAGACAAAGTGCTCCAAAGGCACTTGACCTACCATTAGTCGACGGCCCAGTGAAACAATTTGCCGATTGCACGTCAATTGTCGTTCAACCTCTGTCGTTTCACAACAGTCTTTCAACAGCAGGCTTCCAACAATCGAAAATCAACAATCCAGAATTCTTTTCCAATACTGCAAGCGCGTCAACGTACTTGTCGCCACAGCCGTAAGCCCCTGCTTTCGCAGACGGGTTGCCGCTTTCGCGGCCTCGGCCGGCAACCGGAACAGCCCGTAAAGGGTTGACCCTGAGCCGGAGAGCGAAGCGTAACCAGCCCCCACGCGCTCCAGCGCACCTTTTATGTCACGCAATTCGGGATATTGAGGAAAGACGACTTTTTCGAAGTCGTTTTCAATCCCGGTACGGACAAGGTCGGAAAGCAAGTTCCCGGCCCGGCTCCCGCCTTTTGCGGAAGCACCGGTGTTGGGGTAACCACAAAGCCACGCCGAAAGCGCGCAGCCAACCTCCAACAGTCTATCGGACGCTAACGGCTGCGTCAATTGCACACTGCCGGTGGAGGGACGGGCGCCCTCGCCCGTCCAGGCAAGCGTAGGGGCGGACGCATTCGTCCGCCGCCCAGCCGAGCGCAGCTCGGCAGCTCTTTCCCGCGGCACGAGAGCATCCCAATCGGCAAAGGCCTTAGGAGTCGAAACTCCGACCGCGGGCGTCACCACGACGATTGGCAACGAAAGCAGATCCGGCAAAGGATAAACCTCCTCGCCACGACCAATTCCCAACGTGGTCCCGCCTACCAGGAACAGCGGCAGGTCCGAGCCAATGTCAGCAGCAATTCTCAAGCGCGCCGTATTGGATAGCTTCTTTTTGAGTGCGCGCTCCAGCGCGAGCATCGCTGCCACAGCGTTCGAAGACGCGGCGCCCAATCCTCCCTGTACTGGTAGCCGCTTCTCGATTTCGATGCTGACTCTGCCCTTCGCGCCGAGTTCGGCCATCACTCGCTCGGCCATGCGATAGCAGGTGTTCGACGAATCCAGCGGAACCCGCGTATCGTCACACAGAATCTCGATTCCGCTGCCTCGCGCAACGCTAACCCGGATCACATCATGCAGCGCAATGGTCTCGTAAACCGTGCGCAGATCGTGAAATCCGTCCGCGCGCGCGGCGCCGATGTAGAGCCCGAGATTGATCTTCGCAAAGGAACGAACCGCGACTGTCATAACTTTAGGGATCGCAGGAAGGGAAATTGTAAGCGATTTGGGCGCTCGACCGCTGGCTGGCAGTTGAGGTGGATTCGGCAGGAAACACTCCCTTGGGTCGGTCTTGTGGAATCAGAGACTTAGCGGAATTGACTTTCCATGTCTTTGAGAAATAAGGACTTGCATGTAAGGTATTGAAAAATCAATGAGTTAGCGAGTGGAGGAAGCAAAAATTGTCGCTAAGTCCTTGGGGAATAAAGACTTTTCCGCTTCTCGCGCAGCAGCCGCAGAAAGTGCCGTGTCCAACAACTTTCAAATAATGTCGAATATAGTTGACATTAAGTAATAAATAACATACAGTAAGTCAAGAAACATAGACGAAGTGAGGACGAATACCATGTCATTCCGCGAAAAAAGCGCCTGGATATCGTTGCTGTCGATGACGGGCATTTATGGTTTTTACTTCTGGTCGGTCATCCATGCTGGGCCGCAGCCCGGCCACTTTCGCTTCGGCGGACTGCTGGCGACGATCATCGCACTCGTGGTTTTGCAGGTCGTGCTGACCGTCGCGGTCGCCATCTTCAAGCCCAACGAAGCGAAGGCGCCTCGCGACGAGCGCGATAAACTGATCGAGCTCCGGGCCATGCGGGTCGCCTACGCCGGGCTTGCCACGAGCGTCGCGCTCGCCTGCTTCTTCGGCGCGTTCGATCCCCCGATCGTCTTCAACACCAACGCGCTGCTGTTCATTCTTGTGACCGCCGAGATCATGCGCTCAGCCTGCCAGATCATTCAATACCGGCGCGGGGCCTGATATGGGTGCGATCCGCAACGAAATCAGACGATTGCGCTTCGAGCATGGCGAGATGACGCAACAGGAGTTGGCTGACAGAATCAACCTTACTCGCCAAACCGTGAACGCGATCGAACAGGGAAAATACTCGCCCTCTCTGGAGGCCGCATTCCGAATTTCTGCCGTGTTCGGCAAGCCCCTCGAAAGCGTATTTCACTATTCCAGCGACGACTGAGTGCCGGGTGCACCACTTCTCGCGCGTTTCGAGAAGTGGCCTGGCGAACTGCCGACACGCCAGTTACACTGCGTGTGTCCTACGCCAGTTGCTCCCAGCTCACGT
>JBAVVP010000336.1:0-2185 GCA_049697355.1 Terriglobales bacterium | reverse complement strand
CCCTCATCAGGCCCTGGGCTATCTAACCCCGCTCCAGTTCCTCAGGCTGAACTCATCTCAACGGAAGGAATGAAAGTGTCACCCATCTACTGGACGAGTACACCGAGTTGACAGGGGAAGGGCCAAGTGGATAGCATCTCTAGAACCGACCGAGCGGTCGGTTTTTGTTTTCAAACACGATCCCCATAGCGACAAGGAGTTTTCCAGTGGCCACAGTCTTTTATCAAAACGATGCCAATCCTTCCGCCCTAAAGGGCAAAACCATCGCCGTTTTCGGCTACGGCTCCCAGGGACACGCGCAGGCGCAGAACCTGCGTGACAGTGGATACGACGTCATCATCGGCCTCGATCCCGACCGCGGTTCGGCCCAGCAGGCGCTCGCCGATGGCATGACCGTGCTGGCTCCGGCCGAGGCTGCCCAGCGCGCCGACTGGCTGCAGATTCTCACGCCCGACGAGACCCAGGCCGACTTCTACGAATCGGCCATCAAGCCCTATCTGCACAAAGGAAAGATTCTCGGCTTCTCGCACGGCTTCGCCATTCACTTCAAGACCATCAAGCCTCCGAAGGATGTGGATGTGGTCATGATCGCACCCAAGGGTCCGGGTCACTTGGTGCGCCGCGTCTATGCCCAGGGCGGCGGCGTGCCTTCGTTGCTCGCCATTCACCAGGATGCCAGCGGACGCGCGCGTGAACTCGCGCTCTGCTACGCCCACGGCATCGGTTCGACCCGCGCCGGTGTGTTGCAGACCACCTTCAAAGAAGAAACCGAAAGCGACCTGTTCGGCGAACAGGCCGTCCTCTGCGGCGGATTGACTTCGCTGATGCAGAAAGGTTTCGAGACGCTGGTGGCGGCCGGTTACGCTCCCGAGATTGCCTACTTCGAGTGCGTCCACGAGATGAAGCTGATCGTCGATCTGATCTACGAAGGCGGGCTGAGCCGTATGCGCTACTCGATTTCAAACACCGCAGAATACGGTGACTTGACCCGCGGCGAAAAGGTTGTGGGAGACCAAACGCGCAAGGCGATGAAGAAAGTGTTGAAACAAATCCAGAATGGCAGGTTCGCTAAGGAATGGATTGCAGAGAATAAGAAGGGCGGCCAAGAGTTTGCCAAGCTGCGCGAGGCGGCCAAGCAGCACCCGATTGAAAAGGTAGGCGAGCAGTTGCGTGCCATGATGTCGTGGCTGCCGTCAGACCAGAAGAAAACTACGGAGGCAGTTAAGCCCGGGCCGAAAGCAGTGAATGCCTAACACAAGCTACTGGCTACTAGCCACTAGCTAGAAGCCAGTGGCTAGTAGCGCCTCTCGCCCTTCAGCTACACTGTCCCCATCACTCCCATGGACCTCAAACATCGCAGTCGCAATATCACCGACGGGCGCGACCAGGCTCCGGCGCGCGCCATGTACAAAGCCATCGGCTTTACCGACGACGACCTCGCGAAGCCGTTGATCGCCGTCGCCAACACCTGGATTGAGACCATGCCCTGCAACTTCCACCTGCGGCGGCTCTCGGCCAAGGTGAAAGAAGGCATTCGCGCGGCCGGCGGCACGCCGATGGAGTTCAACACCATCGCCATTTCCGACGGCGAGACGATGGGCACAGAAGGCATGAAGGCCTCGCTCGTGAGCCGCGAGGTGATTGCCGACTCCATCGAACTGGTCTGCCGCGGACAGCTCTTTGACGCGGCGGTCTGCGTGGTCGGTTGCGACAAGACCATCCCCGCCGCCGCCATGGCCCTGGCGCGCATGAATCTTCCCGGCCTGGTGCTTTACGGCGGAACGATTGCCGCGGGCAAGTATCACGGCAAAGACGTCACCATTCAAGACGTGTTCGAAGCCGTGGGTGCGAATGCCGCGGGCAAGATGAGCGACGCCGATTTGCTGGCGCTCGAAAACGTGGCGTGTCCGGGTGCGGGAGCATGCGGCGGCCAGTACACAGCCAATACGATGAGCACGGTGATGGAGCTGATCGGCCTTTCGCCCATGGGCTTCAACAGCATTCCCGCCATGGACCCGCGCAAGGACGAAGTAGCCTTCCGCTGCGGCGAAGTAGTGATGAATCTTCTGAAGCAGGGAATTCGTCCCAGCGATATCCTGACGCACGCCGCGTTCGAGAATGCCATAGCGAGTGTAGCGACGACCGGCGGCTCGACCAACGCCGTGCTCCATCTGCTGGCGATTGC
>JBAVVP010000335.1:0-4563 GCA_049697355.1 Terriglobales bacterium | reverse complement strand
ATGGCAGGACGCGAGACATCCGCGTTTCCCGAACCCTGGGCTTGGGACTGGACGAGAAGGCGATTGAAGCCGTAAAGACCTGGCGCTTCGAGCCCGGCAAAAAAGATGGCAAGCCGGTTTCGGTAGCAGTCAACATCGAAGTCGAATTCCGTTTGTACTGAAGCTGGCAGTAGCGAAAAAGTTTGGGAGCCCAGGAAACGGCCGCGAGGAATGCGGCCGTTTTTCTTGAGCAGCCTGTTTGTCAGGGGAGCGCATCGCTGCGTTGTCATCCTGAACGATTTGTCATCCCCACCGATTTGTCATCGTGCGGGACCTGGTCAAGAGCCGAATCATGGTCGTCGCCGGAGAGAAACTCTGCGACGTGTTGCCGGGGCCGGTGGTGCATCGCGGACACGCCATCGAATGCCGCATCGACGCGGGGCATCCGGAGAAATTCACTTGGTCGGGGCGGAAACGATTACGAAATCATCATTCGAACACAACTATTTGCGCTCCAAATTTTCGTTGACACCGCGCCGTCCTCGCGATATTGTCACACTCAATTAGTCACGATCAGTCACATCTCATCCGTTAGACCCATTTATTTCTAGCAAGCGAACGATAGTACTGCCGGGCGGAGCTGTCGATTTCATCTTTTCGGATTATTCATCCCGATTGAGGTGAAGAATGCGTAGGTGGGCCCCGCTGTGCGTGCTTGTGGTCATGCTGTTCTCGTTTGGTCGGTCGATGGCAGCCAGTCTTCCGAACCTGTCCCGTCTCCTGAAGCGTGCCTCCAAAGGAGACATCAACGCCCAGTTCATGTTGGGACTGGCTTTTGAATCTGGCGACGGAGTCGCACAGGACTTCGCCGAGGCGGCTCACTGGTACGGGAAAGCCGCCGACGCCGGGAGCGTTGTGGCTCAAACCCATCTGGGCAACTTGTATGCTGAAGGTAGGGGTGTGGCGCGGGACAAAACGGCAGCGGTGAGGTGGTATTTGCGGGCCGCCGCCGAAGGCGATGCCGCGGGCCAGACCAACCTCGGCGTCATGTACTTCGACGGCGAAGGAGGCCTGCAGCGAGACTATGCCGAGGCGGCTCACTGGTTTTTAAAAGCGGCCGTCCGGCACAACCCACGTGCCGAGGCGAACCTGGCGACGCTTTACTTGGAGGGCTTGGGTTTGCCGCGCGACCCTGACAAGGCAGCGGAACTGTACCTCGAGGCTGCTAAGCAGGGTAATCTGTACTCTCAAGTCAGGCTTGCCTGGATGTATGAACACGGGATTGGACGTCCTCAGGACTTGGCGGAATCGCTAAAGTGGAATCGCACCGCATCAGAACACGGCTACCCGCCGGCCTTGAACAATCTAGGCTACCTCTATGAACATGGCTTGGGTGTTCCGCGCGACCTAGCACAAGCAGCCCAGCTCTATTGCGAAGCTGCTGGCCGTAGACTGCCCGAGGCGCAGCATAACTGGGCGATTACCAATTCAAACAACAAAGGTCTCCCCCGAGATTGCCAGGAAGCGGCCCAGTGGCTAGCCAAGATTTCCGGCCAAGGACTCAGAAACAGTAGCGACAGTATCGAACTGGGCCCCGAAGCGCAGGTTGGCTCCTCAATCATGGCCGGCGCGCTCGGAAGCGAAAGGCACTGATTAACGCCGGTGGTGGCTATTGGGGGTATTACCAGCGTCGTTTCGTTCAGGATGACAAATTATTTTAAAGAGATGACAAATATAGGGATGACAAATGATAGAGATGACAAATTAAAAGCAACGCCGCTGCCTATTCCTTCAAATCCACATGCGCCACATCTTCCACCGCAAGCCCCAGGAACCGCGTTCCCATCTTCCTGAATTTCTCCGCCGAATCGGTCGCGAAGAACTTGAGCTGGGGAACGCCTCTTCTCTGGCTTTCTGCTGAAGACGACAGTGATTCGATCCGCAGTTGGCGCGCCACGTCTAGCGCCGTCGATTCGGCCGAGTCGACGATGGCGACGTGCTCCGGCGCCACTCGCCGCAACAGGGGCTTGATCAGCGGATAGTGGGTACAGCCAAGCAGCAGCACGTCCGCATCGCGCGCGTCGGCTGAATGAACTTCGGGTGAAAACGCTTCCGACAAATAAATCTTCGCCACTTGCTCGGTTACCGGATGTTCCACCCACCCTTCTTCGACCAGCGGCACAAACAGAGGACAAGCCTTCTCCCGCACCGCGACCTTGCGGGCCTCGAGCGCGCGCCGGTAGGCATGGCTGCTGATGGTCGCGTCGGTGCCGATCACGACCACATTCCGTTTCCGGCTGGCCGCTGCCGCCGCGTCCGCTCCCGGTTCGACCACGCCGATCACTTCCACTCCCGCCGCCGCTTTGATCTCGTCGAGCGCCAGCGCGGTGGCCGTGTTGCACGCGATCACCAGCAGCTCCGCTCCCTGCTCCTGCAAATAGCGCACCGCTCCAACGGCGTAGTGCGCCACCGTGGCCGCTGACTTCGATCCGTAGGGAAGGCGGGCCGTGTCGCCGAAGTAGAGGTAGCTGGCCTCGGGGATGCGATCGACAAGCGCACGCAGTACGGTGAGGCCGCCCACGCCGGAGTCGAAGACGCCGATCATCGGCGCGTGAGATGAAGTCAACTTGCGCGTCATATTTCGCATGATACATCGGCATGACGCGCGGCCTGCACCGACCGGGAATAGAGCCGATTTTAGGGCACTACTCTTATGCTCCGCGGTTGCCTCACCCAACCACCGCCCGTTATCCTTCTCACCATGCCTAATACTCTAGTTGAATGTGTTCCTAATTTTTCCGAAGGCCGCGACCCGGCCAAAGTCGATGCCATTATCGAGGCCATGAAAATCCCCGGCGTCTATCTTCTCGACAAGGAGATGGATGCCGACCACAACCGCTGCGTCATCACCCTGGTAGGCGAGCGCGAAGCCATTCAGGAGGCCGCCATTCGCGGAGTAGGCAAGGCTGCCGAGTTGATCGACCTCACCAGGCACCAAGGCGCGCACCCGCGCATGGGCGCCGCCGATGTCATTCCCTTTATCCCGATTGATGGGGTAACAATTGAAGACTGTGTAGCCATGGCGCGCCACGTAGGGGCCGAGATCGCGAAGCGCTTCCAGATCCCGGTCTATCTCTACGAAGCCGCCGCAGCCACGCCCGAACGTCAGAATCTGGAGAACATTCGCCGCGGCCAGTTCGAAGGTATCCGCGATGACATCGCCACCAATCCCGCGCGCAAGCCCGATTTCGGCGAGCCTCGCGTTCATCCCACGGCCGGCGCAACGGTGGTAGGAGCGCGCAAGTTTCTGATTGCCTACAACGTCTTCCTGAATACGCCCGATGTCGGTATTGCCAAAAAAATCGCCAAGGCGGTGCGCTTTTCGACCGGCGGACTGCGCTTCGTCAAGGGCGCCGGATTCCTGGTGCGCGGCATGGCCCAGGTCTCGATGAACCTCACCGACTTCGAGCAGACTCCCATCCACCGCGTCTTCGAATACGTGAAGCGCGAAGCCCAGCGCTACGGAGTCATCCCGGTTTCCAGCGAGATCGTAGGCCTGATTCCAAAGCGGGCTTTAGAGCAGGCCGCGGAATGGTTTCTGCAAGTCGAACATTTTGATTCCTCGCTAATCCTGGAAAACCGCCTGGCCGCGGTGATGAGCGGCAAGATGGCCGTCGGCGGCCTTCGCGCCGGGGTCGAGCCCTTCATCGAACAACTAGCCGCTCCCACCGCCACTCCCGGAGGAGGCAGCGCCGCCGCCGCCACCGGAGCCATGGCCGCGGGACTTGCGGGCATGGTGGCGTCGATGTCGCGCGGCAAGAAAGCCTATCTGCAATACGAAAAGCAACTCAGCGAAGCCATCGCCCGGCTCAGCCAGCTTCGGGAAGAGCTCAAGTCCGCGATCGACGCCGACGCCGAATCCTACAACCTTGTCATGAAGGCCTATAAGTCGGCGAAGGAATCCGCCGACGGCGACGCCGTGATCGGCTCCGCCCTAAAACAGGCGACGAGCGTCCCTCTGGGCGTTGCCGAAAGAGTAGCGGAGGTGGCGAAGATCGCAACCAAGCTGAAACCGATCACCAGTCCAAACATGAAGTCCGATCTAACAACTGCAATCGCTCTAGCCAAAGCCGCCCTCGAAGGCGCGCTCGCGAACGTCGAGATCAACCTTGATTCGCTGAAGGATGAAGGCTTCGTGACCGAGACCCGGAAGCGCGCGGCTGCGCTAAAAGGCTAGAGATCATGGGCAATCTAACGGATTGTTCGTATCAGGGCAGGCCTTTAGGCATACCGCAAGCCGCCGAAAATGATTCCGGCTTCAGCCGCTGCTGGCAGCGGAGAAACCTTGATCCGAGCGCGTTTTGGGAAGGGCACGGCTTCAGCCGTGCCGCTAACAACCGCCAACAATGCAGGCTTTAGCCCCTGAGGGGCTGTAAGTGGCGCAAGATCCACTGGCCTTTCGCCCGGTGCCCCCACACGTGGACACCACGAAGCTATTCATTCCACCGCCCGTTTCCGGTACGATTTCAACCGATGAGTCCCGCCCGCAAACCGTCCTCGCTGCTGGACACCAGAGTCATCTAC
>JBAVVP010000334.1:0-6755 GCA_049697355.1 Terriglobales bacterium | reverse complement strand
TGATTGAGGCGATCACTGGCGCGCGCATGCACCCAGCCTGGTTTCGCATCGGTGGAGTGGCGGCGGACCTGCCAAAGGGCTGGCAGAAGATGTTCCTCGATTTCATCCGCTACCTACCGCCGCGCCTGATCGAGTATGACCGCACGATTATGCGGAATGCGATCTTCAAAGCGCGCACTCAGGGTATCGGTGCATTCACTGTGGATGAGGCAATCGAGTGGGGCGTGACCGGTGCGAATCTGCGCGCGTGCGGGATGGAATGGGATTTCCGCAAAAAGCAGCCCTACTGCGGCTATGAGCAGTTCACGTTCGACATCCCTACAGCCAGCAATGGCGATTGCTATGCGCGTGCAATGGTGCGCGTCGAGGAGATGCGGCAAAGCCTCCGGATCATCGAGCAATGCGTGAAGAATATGCCCGAGGGTCCGTACAAGTCGGACCACCACTTGACTACCCCGCCCATGAAGGAGCGCACGATGCATGACATCGAAACGCTGATCACGCACTTTTTGGGGGTGAGCTGGGGACCGGTGCTCCCGCCGGGTGAGGCGCTCGGCGCCATTGAAGCCGCCAAGGGGAACAACGGTTATTACCTGGTGAGCGACGGAAGCACCGTTTCGTATCGCACGCGGATCCGTACGCCATCGTTTGCACACATACAGACCCTGTCGCGCCTGACGCGGGGATTGACGATTTCGGATTTGGTTGTGATTTTGGGCAGCCTTGACTTTGTGTTGGCCGATGTCGACCGGTGAGGATTGAAGCGATGCTGACGACGGAAGAAATTCGCGAGATTGAGAACGAGGCGGCGCACTATCCGAAACGCGAAGCCGTTTCCATAGACGCGCTGAAAATCGTCCAGAAACACCGCGGCTGGGTGTCCGACGAGAGTCTTCGCGACATTGCTGAACACATCGGCATGTCTCCGACGGATCTGGACAGCATTGCCACGTTCTACAACCTGATCTATCGCAAGCCCGTAGGGCGCCATGTCATCTCGGTCTGCGACAGCGTGAGCTGCTGGATCATGGGCTGCGAGCAAACACGGGAACATCTCCAGCAAAGCCTGGGCGTCGGGCTGGGAGAGACGACAGCCGACAATCGTTTTACTCTGCTGCCGACCGTCTGCCTCGGGTGCTGCGACCATGCTCCGGCAATGATGGTGGACAGCGATCTGCACACTGATCTGGATGCGCTGAAAATCGACACGAAGCTCGAGAACTACAAATGAGAAGCTCCACCGAAAAACCGCTGACCGGAAATGTCCCTTTGGATGGATCGGCTCTGGATCTGCCGGCCTACGAGAAGGTAGGTGGCTACCAGGCGATCCGAAGAGTGCTGACGGGCGGCATGACCCCGAAAGCGGTCATCGCAGATGTGAAGAACTCCAATCTGCGCGGCCGGGGCGGAGCAGGATTTTCCACCGGTTTGAAATGGTCTTTCGTGCCAGTGGGCAAGGACGCGCCCAATCCCACGTACCTGGTGATCAACGCCGATGAGATGGAGCCGGGCACATTCAAAGACAGGTTCCTGTTGGAGCGTAATCCACACCAGCTCATCGAGGGCGCAATCATCGCAGGCTTCGCGATCGAAGCTGACATCGCGTACATCTTTCTGCGTGGAGAATACACGCTGGCAGCGGAACGGATTTCCCGCGCCATAACGGAAGCCTACGAACGTCATTATCTGGGAAAGAACATCCTCGGTTCCGGCTACAGCCTGGAGTTGCATCTGCATCTCAGCGCTGGCCGTTACATCTGCGGAGATGAGACCGGGCTACTCAATGCGCTGGAAGGTAAGCGCGCGAATCCGAGAGCGAAGCCGCCCTTCCCTGTCGTGGTGGGCCTGTTCGGCAAACCAACGGTTGTGAATAACGTGGAGACCATCAGTTGCGTGCCCCACATCATCAACAACGGGGCGGAGTGGTTCCACGGCCTGAGCCGGACGAAAGATGGCGGCACCAAGCTCTACGGTGTCAGCGGGAAAGTGAAACGTCCCGGCCTTTGGGAACTGCCCATGGGGACACCCGCCCGCGAGATTCTCGAAGAGCATGCCGGCGGCATGCGTGACGGGCTGAAGTTTCGTGGATTGCTGCCCGGTGGCAGTTCGACACCGTTCATCATCGAAGAGCACCTGGATACCCCCATGGACTTCACCGAGATGCCGAAAGCCGGCAGCCGCCTGGGGACAGGCACCATGATCGTGCTCGATGACCATACCTGTCCGGTGGGCATGGCATGGAACATGACAAAGTTTTTCGCGCGTGAATCCTGCGGATTCTGCACGCCCTGCTGGAGCGGGCTGGGTTGGGCGGAACGGATTCTGCACTCGATGGAATATGGCCACGGCAAGCCAGGTGACCTCGACAAGCTTGCCTCTCAAGCCAAGATGTGGAGTCCCGGAAACACGTTTTGTGCACTCGCGCCCGGCGCCGCCGATCCGCTCGAAACCGCCATGAAATACTTTCGGCCCGATTTTGAACGACACATCGCTGAGCACCGTTGCCCCTGGAGATAAGTATGGCTAAGGTCTACGTTGACAACAAACCTTACGAGATGAACCCCGAGGAGAATTTACTCCACGGCTGCGTGTCGCAAGGCTTGAATCTGCCCTACTTCTGTTGGCATCCGGCGCTGGGATCGGTGGGCGCGTGCCGCCAGTGTGCCGTCAAGGAGTTCAAGGACGAGCACGATTCGCAGGGCAAAATCGTAATGTCCTGCATGACGCCAGCCAAGGAGGGCACGCGCATCTCCATCGCCGATCCCGAAGCTGTCGCCTTCCGCGCGGGCGTCATTGAAGGACTCATGCTGAATCACCCCCATGACTGCCCGGTGTGCGATGAAGGCGGAGAGTGCCATCTGCAGGATATGACCGTCATGACCGGTCATGACTACCGGCGTTACGAATTCGACAAACGCACGTTTCGCGACCAGAACCTGGGCCCGCTGGTGAATCATGAGCCGAACCGATGCATCCAGTGTTACCGCTGCGTGCGCTATTACCGCGACTACGCCGGCGGCAAGGATCTGAACGCGTTCGCCTCGCGCAACACGGTATTCTTCGGCCGGAGCGAAGACGGTGTCCTGGAGAATGAGTTCAGCGGCAACCTCGTCGAAATTTGTCCTACCGGGGTATTCACGGATAAGACCCTGAAGCACCATTACGCCCGCAAGTGGGACCAGCAATTCGCTCCGTCTGTTTGCGTCCATTGTGCTCTGGGCTGCAACATCGATGCCGGTGAGCGCTATGGCACTCTGCGCCGCGTCGTCAATCGCTATAACCACGAAGTGAACGGCTACTTCTTGTGTGACCGCGGGCGTTTTGGCTATGAGTTCGTTAACAGTGAACAACGGCTTCGGGAACCGCGGCTCAACGGCAAACCCGTTTCTGTTGCGGTAGCTCGGCATCATCTGGAGGAACGGGCTGGCAGCGGCCAAGTGATCGGTATCGGCTCGCCGCGTGCGTCACTCGAGGCCAATTTTGCGCTGCGAACCCTTGTGGGGCCCGAGCAATTCTATTCGGGAATGGCCGATGGTCAGGCGAAGCTGGCTGCCCGCATGATCGAGATCCTGCGGCGCGGTCCCATGCGGACGCCCACACTACGCGAAATCGAGGAGTGTGACGCGGTATTCATTCTGGGCGAAGATCTCACCAGTGTCGCCCCCAGAATGGCGCTGGCTCTCCGTCAGTCGGTGCGCCAGCAACCGATGGAGATTGCCAGGCAAGCGAATATCCCGTTGTGGATGGATCACGGAGTGCGGGATGCACTGCAGGACGCGAAAGGTCCGCTGTATATTGCGACGCCGTATGCCACTCGTCTCGACGAGGTTGCTACGGCTACGTTCCGCGGCGCGCCAGATGATCTGGCCCGGCTGGGCTTCGCCGTGGGCCACGCTCTCGATCCGGAGGCGCCCTCGGCCCAGGATTTCCCGCTGGCCGCTGAAATTGCGCGCGCCCTGAAAACCGCGAAGAAACCTCTCGTGATATCCGGCATGAGCTGCTGCAGTCAGGCCGTCATGGAAGCGGCCGCCAATGTGGCGATGGCGGCTCACGCGGCGCTCAGCTTGACCGCCCCCGAATGCAACACTGTGGGCGCGGCGCTGATTGGCGGATCTCCGCTCACGGCGGCCTTTGAAGCGGTGAAGGATGGACGCGCGGACACAGTCATCATCATCGAGAACGATCTCTATCGACGCGCGCCCGCCGCCGAAGTCGATGCTTTCCTCGGTGCCGCCAAACACGTGATCGTCCTCGATCACCTGGCCAACCCGACCACTGAAAAAGCGGAGTTGGAACTGCCGTCCGGGACCTTCGCCGAATCCGATGGCACATTCATCAGCAGCGAGGGACGCGCCCAGAGATTCTTCCAGGTTTTTGTACCGCAGAACGACGTACTCGCAAGCTGGCGCTGGTTGAAGCCGGACAAGTGGCAGAACCTGGACGATGTGCTAGCGGCTCTGTCAAGAGCACTGCCCGAACTCGCACCGGCGTCTTATGCCGCACCCTCAGCCGCGTTTCGAATTGCCGGCGCCAAAATTCCGCGCTCGCCGCACCGCGAGAGCGGCCGGACTGCCGCGCTCGTCAACATCACGATTTCCGAACCGAAGACGCCCGAGGATCCCGATTCCCCGCTGTCGTATTCGATGGAAGGAACACCGGACAAACCTCCCGCGGCTCTGATCCCCTTTTTCTGGTCGCCCGGCTGGAATTCCATTCAGGCGACGAATACATATCAAACGGAGCCGGGCGGACCTTTGCGTGGCGGCGATGCCGGGGTCCGGATGTTCGAACCCGCTGCCGCCAACGGTCAGACATGGTTCAGTGATATCCCGCCCGCGTTCGAGCCTCGCGAAGGCGAGTGGCTGCTCGTGCCCATGTATCACTTCATCGGCTCCGAGGAATTAAGTCCGGCGGCGCGAGGACTTGCGGAACTGGCAACGAAGCCGCACGTGGCCGTCAACTGCGCTGATCTGGTGGAGGGTGCGGAAGTCGAAGTGACTTGTGCGAGCGGTACGTTCCGCCTCCCGGTGCGTCTCCAACCTGACCTTCCGCGAGGCGTCGCGTGTCTGTCTGCCGGAATCGCGCCGCTGAGCGGAGTCACAACGCCCGCGTGGGGCAAGATCGAGAGGCCGAAATGACAAGTCCGTACCCTCTCCTTGCGATCCTCGGATTCGTCATTGGAGCTTTGACCATCGCAGCCTCTCTTATTTATGTAGAGCGCCGGTTGCTGGCTCTCTGGCAGGACCGTTACGGTCCGAACCGCACCGGGCCTTTCGGGCTCCTGCAGGTCGTCGCGGACTCCATCAAGATCTTCATGAAGGAGGACTGGGTTCCTCCGTTCGTCGACAAACCTGTCTTCATTCTGGCCCCCGCCGTCATCTTCGCGACTGTGCTCATGTCTTTTGCGGTGCTTCCAGTGGCGCCCGGAATCATCGTTGCCGACCTGAATATCGGGCTGCTGTTCTTCCTCGCCATGTCGTCGCTGGGAGTTTACAGCGTCGTGCTCGCGGGATGGTCCTCCGACAATAAGTACGCTCTGCTGGGCGGGATGCGGGCCGCGGCTCAGATGCTGAGCTACGAAGTCTTCATGGGCCTTTCGCTCATGGGAGTTGTGATCCTGGCGGGGTCGTTCAGCCTGCCGGCCATTGTCGAAGCGCAGCGGCACCTGTGGTTTGTGATCCCGCAATTTCCGGGCTTTGTTCTGTTTCTGATCGCCGGATTCGCCGAAACACGCCGCATTCCCTTCGATCTGTCGGAGGCCGAAAGCGAACTCGTGGCCGGCTATCACTCCGAATACTCCGGTATGAAATTCGGTATGTTTTTTGTCGGCGAGTATATGGGAGTCACCCTGATTTCGGGCATGATTTCGGTTCTCTTTTTCGGGGGCTGGCTGGGCCCGGTTCTGCCCGGACTCGTCTGGTTTCTGATCAAGACCTTCGTTTTTATTTCCTTATTCATTCTGGTGCGGGCGGCTTTGCCGCGCCCGCGATTTGATCAACTTATGTCCTGGGGCTGGAAAGTGATGTTGCCCCTGGCTCTAGCTAATGTGCTGCTGGCCGGCGCGGCGGTCCTATTGCGGAGTTAGTCCATGTTCAGCATGCTTCGATCGATCTGGTACGTGTTCCTCCACGCCTTCCAAAAGAGGGTAACGATTCAATATCCGGAGGAGAAGCCGTATCTCGCGCCACGTTACCGCGGCAGGATCGTCTTGTCTCGCGATCCGGATGGCGGCGAGCGCTGCGTGGCATGCAACCTTTGCGCGGCCGTCTGTCCGGTCGGCTGCATTGCGCTGCAGGCGACGGAGGACGAAAACGGGCGGCGGTATCCGGACTTCTTCCGCATCAACTTTTCGCGCTGCATCTTCTGCGGCCTTTGCGAAGAAGCCTGCCCGACGTATGCGATCCAACTAACGCCAGATTTTGAGATGGGCGAGTTTCACCGGCAGAACCTGGTCTACGAGAAACAGGATCTTCTGATCGATGGGCCGGGGAAGTATCCGGGCTATAACTTCTGGCGCGTAGCCGGAGTCCAGATCGGCGGAAAGAATAAGGGCGAGGCGGCACATGAATCACCGCCCGTCGATGTGCGTTCGCTGTTGCCGTGAGGTCAATATGGAAGCAACTTTTTACATTGCGGGTGCAGTCGCGGTTATCTCGACGGTCCTTATGTTGACGCGGCTGAACCTTGTTCATGCGCTGCTTTACCTGATCGTGTCGCTGCTCGCCGTGTCGGTAGTGTTCTTCGTGCTCGGGGCG
>JBAVVP010000333.1:0-4086 GCA_049697355.1 Terriglobales bacterium | reverse complement strand
CCGAGGCCACTTCGCCGCCGTCTGGGACGATGAAGGCATCAACGCGCAGCCCGTCCGGCAGTTGGGCGCCGGGGTCGAGTTCCACGAGGGTTTCCAGAATCTTGGTGTCAACTTTTTCCGCGGGTTCTTCAGCGCTGGGACGAGTTAGACGACTGAGCAAAGTCCCGGAGGGACGACCCAGTTCTTAGCCATCCCCTCTAGGTGCGCGCGCAAACAACGCAACGACATCGCCGCCCAATTCTCCCCGAGCTATAATGCAGCCGTTCCGAGGGGACAGGATGAAACCACAGGAGCTTAGCCGTGTCCTTCATGCTCAGACCCCGCTAATGACCCCGAGGCTGGTGCTGCGTCTACTGCGGCCGGAAGATGCGAGCGATATCTTCCACTATGCGCACGACCCGGAAGTCACGCAGTACACCACCTGGGAGGCGCATCGCACGCTAGAGGACAGCCGCAGATTCATTGAGGAAACGATCGCCGCGTATCAGCGAGGAGAGAATACCGAACTCGCGATGGAACTGAAGGCGGACAAGAAGGTAATCGGTACATGCGGGATGGTATCGGTCTCGGCCGACCATTGCCGGGGCGAGCTGGCCTTTGCCATGGCCAAGGAGCATTGGGGCGGCGGCTTGATGGCCGAGGCGCTGAAAGCGGTGCTCGGGTTTGGATTCGGACCGCTGGAGTTGAATCGTATCTGGGCGAAGGTGGACCCCGATAACATGAAGACGACTCTCGTGCTGAGGCGCGCTGGTTGGCAATTCGAAGGCACCTTGCGTCAGGATGTGAAGGTGCGAGGCACGTTTCGCGATGTCAAGCTGTATTCGTTGTTAAAGAGCGAGTTCGCCACCTCGTCGATGAAGTAGAGTCGCCGTTCGCGTGTAGCTTTACCCGCTTGCCACTCTACTGGCTTCCAGGCCCGGTGCGGTACACTGGTTGACGCCCAGGGACGAGGAAGTGGGTACTCATCCCCTGCCCAGGCGATCACACTCAGCATGAGCCAGAGAATCCGCGTTTTTGCCACCTGCGACATTGGAGAAGCCCTCAACCTTCTCGACCACAAGGGATACGACCTGGAAGTCTATCCCCATCCCGAAGCTCCGCCGAAAAGTTTGATCCTCGAAAAGGTGAGGTCGGGCATCGCCGGCCTGATCACCACCCTGCGTGATCCGATCGACGCCGAGATTTTCGCCGCCGGCGATGGCACCCTGAAAGTGGTGGCGCAGTACGCCGTCGGATTTGACAACATCAACCGCGCCGATGCCAACCAGTACAAAATTCCGTTCACGCATACCGCCGACGTCCTGACCGAGGCGACCGCCGAATTTGCCTTCTTCCTGATGGGAGCGCTCGCGCGCAAACTGTGGGCGGCCGAACATCTGACCCGGGAAAATCGTTGGAGTTATTGGCATCCCTACCTGCCGTTTCTGGGCGACGAAGTCACGGGAAAGACCGTTGCCGTCATCGGCACCGGGCGCATCGGCCTCGCCATGATCAAGAAGTGCGCGGGATTCGATATGAACATCCTGTGCTTCGATCCCGCGTATGAGAATCACGAATACATCCGCGCCGTACAAGAGGTCAAGGATCTGCGCTTCAAGCACGTGATGTGCCGCGAGCGAGCCACCATCCGCTACACCACCTTGCACGAAGCCTTGAGCAGCGCGGATTTCATCAGCCTGCACGTTCCGCTGCTGCGCGAGGGAGAGAGTTCGACGCCGACCTATCACCTGATCAACGAAACTACGCTGCGCATGATGAAGCGCACTGCCATGATCATCAACACCTCGCGGGGCCCGGTGGTGGACGAGGCCGCCCTGGCGTGGGCATTACGCGAGAAAAGGATTGCCGGCGCAGCACTCGATGTTTACGAAACGGAACCGCTGCCCGCCGATTCGCCGCTGCGCGATCCCGCGATCGCCGACCGCTGCCGCCTGATGCCGCATTTCGCCAGCGCCGCCCGCATCACCCGCCTGTCGTCCGACCCGAACAAAGGCATGGCCGGACGCTGCGTGCAGGGCTTGATCGACGTGCTGGAAGGGAACTACGGCGGCGACATCACGAAGATGCCGTACGTGGTAAACAAAGAAGCCTTTGCGAAGTAGGTGTAGGTCTGAAGTTGGTGGAGAAGAAGACGAGGTTGCCCCATCCTTGCGCGTTTTCTGCGAAAGGGTGGGATTTGAGCGAAGTATCCGTGGAAATGTTTAACCGGAGGAAGAATGAATTTGCGTCGAGCAGTTGCGTTGGCGGTGTGGTCCGCGATTTCTGTGCTGACCTGGTCGCAGACCCCGTCAGAACTGAAGCCGGTAACGGACCGGCTGGCCGCCTCGATTTACAACGGGCCGTCGATGACAACGTTAGGCGATCTCGCGGATGGCATTGGCGGGCGATTGACGGGGTCTCCAGCTTACGTGCGCTCGACGGAATGGGCCGAGGCGAAGTTTCGCAGCTACGGCATCGAAAACGTGCGGCTGGAGCCATTCACAATTCCGGCGGGTTGGCAGCGCGGCACGGCGAGCGGAGCGATGCTGTCGCCTCTGTCGCGTCCGTTGTACGTGGCGTCGCTCGGGTGGGCGCCCTCGACGCCGCCGGGCGGAGTGCAGGGCACGATAGCGATCGTCGCGGACTTGTCGCCTGGGGCTTTGAAATCTCGTGAAGCGGAGCTGCGCGGAAAGATTGTATTTCTCGATACGAGCAGGATCTATGCCGAAGGCTACGGGAAAGCTTTGCCCAAGCTCGAGGCGGCGTGGATCGCGTTTCACAAGGATGGCGTGTTGGCGGCGGTCATGCCGGACCGCGAGAAGAGCAACGTTTTGAATGCGCACGACGGGGTATGGGGCGCAAAGTTGCTTCCGCTGCCAGTGGCCCAGCTTGGCATGGAAGACGCGAAGCTCATTCAGCGTGAACTGGAGCGCGGGCCGGTCACCATTCAATTGACCATCGAAAATAAAACATCGGGCGAGACGACGGTCAACAACGTGATCGCGGAGATTCGAGGCAGCGAACGACCGGACGAGTGGATCCTGATCGGCGCGCACCTGGACTCATGGGACTTCGGTACGGGCGCGCAGGACAACGGCACGGGCGCGATCAGCGTCCTCGAAATCGGCCGCGCTCTGATGGCGCTGGGGAAAGCGCCGCGGCGCAGCGTCCGGTTGGCGCTTTGGGGAGGAGAAGAACAAGGCTTGCTCGGGTCCTACGCCTACACGCAGGCGCACCAGGGAGAATTGAACCAGTGCGTCGCGGTTCTGAATACCGATAACGGTGCCGGGCATCCGAAGGGATGGAAGTTGGAAGGCCGCGAGGATCTGAGAAAGGCGATGCAGCCCTGGAGCGACAGCCTGCTGAAAGACTTGAACGGCGGCGAGCTTTCGCTGGATACGACTTACGATACCGACCACGGTCCGTTCGTGTTGCAGGGAATTCCGGCGCTCGATCTTTGGGTCGACATGTCGCACTACATGGAAATCCATCACAAAGCGAGCGACACGCTCGACAAAGTCGATGGGCTCGACTTCAAGGCCGGGGAGGCGATTGTGGCCGTGACCGCCTACGCGATCGCGCAAAGCGAAACGCCGATCGCTCCCCGCATCGATCACGCGGCGGTGGGGGAAATTTTGAGGAACGCGAAATTAGACGAGATGCTGGAGTATGTGGGGGTGTGGAAACCATGAGGGCTCTCAGTCCGCCCTGCGCTGCCTAATGCAGTCCGCTCCTGTCCGGTGTGGTTGCGCGGCGTTGATAACCTCCGGCTAACCTGTCACTCCTGAATAATCGGGTTGGAGTTCAAGGAATTTTTTCAACCGTACGTACTCCTGCGACATCCCATTAGAACGTGAAGTGCCCAGGCGGGTTCAGTCTGGAGATGACATTTCGCGGTAAACATCGGTTCAAACTGTGGCGTAGGAGGTTGTTTATGATTCTGATTACTGGCGCGAGCGGCAATGTCGGCAAAGAAGTTCTGAAGCAGATCGCCCAAACCGGCGTCCAAGTGCGGGCCGGCTTCCAATCGGCGAGCAAGGCGGCAGCGGCGCCTTCGGGAATCGAAATCGTCAGCGCCGACTACAACCAATCGGAGTCTCTCAGAGC
>JBAVVP010000332.1:0-11306 GCA_049697355.1 Terriglobales bacterium | reverse complement strand
CCGAGGCCACTTCGCCGCCGTCTGGGACGATGAAGGCATCAACGCGCAGCCCGTCCGGCAGTTGGGCGCCGGGGTCGAGTTCCACGAGGGTTTCCAGAATCTTGGTGTCAACTTTTTCCGCGGGTTCGTCGGTGCGGACGTTTTTAGGCCCCAGTTGCTGGCCGACTCGCACTACGTGTCCCCAAAACTTCTGTTTGCCGAACGCGTCAGCGGTGACATAGGCCTTTTGTCCGACGCGCACTTTGCCCACATCGGTTTCGTCTACATCCACGCGGACGCGGAGCGTCTTGCGATCCCCGATGGTCAGGATGGGATCGGGGACGGTCGATGAGTTGGAAACGCTCTCGCCACTGCGATGGTGCTTGCGGAGTACAGCGCCGTCGATCGGCGCGCGGATGAAAGTCTTTTCGTAGCGGGCCTGCGCTTCTTCGAGCTGCGCCTTCGCCAACTGCAGATCGGCCTCGGCGAGCGAGCGATCTTCTTCGCGCGCGTGATCGTCGACCAGGGAATGCTGCTCCACTTTGGCCCGGTATTGCGCCTTGGCGACGTCGGCTTCGCGCGCGTAGCGCTCCATTTCTTCGCGCGAGACTACGCCGGCGGAATACAGTTGTTGCCTGCGCTGCAGTTCCGAGTCGGAGTTCTCCATCACAGCCTTGGCCTCGTTCACCGACGACCAGGCTTCGTCGCGCTCCTGATGGCGGGCGCCGTTGATCACTTTTCGCAGCGTGGCTTGTTTGGCGGCGACGTTCGCTCTTGCCGATTCAACCTGGGCGCGGTAATCCCCGTTTTCAAGTTCGGCGAGCACCTGGGAGCGGTGGATGACATCGCCTTCCTCAACGAAAACCGCTTTCAGACGGCCGCTCAGTTCGGAGCCGATCTTGATGTCTTCCGAGTAAGGCTCGACTTGGCCCGGTCCTGCAATCAGCGCGGGGGCCGGGGTAGCGGCAGCGGCCACGGCGACGGAGTTCTCGCGCGCGTGCCGCAACGAGATAACGAGCGAAGCGATCAGGAGAAACGCCGCGAGCCCGATCAGCTGCGCGGTGCGGTTCTTCGTGAAATTTGAAATTGAAAGATTCTTACTCATAACACTTCCCCGCAGACCTGTCTCAATCCCTCTACAACTCCTGTTAGTGCCGTCTCCGGCGAAAGGTTGCGATTACCGACACCAGCAAGGGCCTGGAGTGCCTGGGTTCGTGCAGCCATTACTTTTTCGACGGTGCCGTCCAGCAGCATGGAACACTCGCGGTCGGAATATTTCTCGAGTACCGACAAGACGTATACAAAACGGTCAAACGGCTTCAGACTCGTGATCGCGTCAGCGAGGGTGTCCGGTTCCGGGATCCCGGCAGCAGTCTTTGCTTCGTTCCGCAAGTGCGAGGGAAAGGTCATGCGGATGGCATTTTTGACGACCATGCGCTTTGCCCAGGAGTGCGCCCATTCTCGAAACACCGCGTTCGCATGCAGACAATCTTCGAGACCCGCAACCAGGCATTGCTCAGCCTTGCGGCGATCTGCGGTTAGTAACCATGCGAGGGTGTACAGATGGTCCACATCATCGGCAAACATTCGGCAGAAGTCGGCCGGCATCGCATAGTCCGTTCTCTTGCTTCGATCTTCTTTGCTTCTATCTTTCATAGTTCGATCCTGCTTAGTTCGATCTTGCTCGCTTCGCTGAAAAGGACAATTCATAGAGCTGCCTCTAAACTTGCTCCTATCATGGTGTGTACCAGAGGGCTGGACGTTTCTGCGGTTGCCTCGGTGTCGTTGCCGGCGATGGTCCCGTCTTCAATCTTCACGATGCGGTCGGCAAAATCGAGCACGCGCGAGTCGTGGGTGACAATCACCACCGCGCGGCCGCGCTGGTGCGCCAGTTCGGCCACCTGCTGCATCACGTTGCGTCCAGTGCGCGAATCGAGGGCGGCGGTGGGCTCATCGGCGAGGATGATTCCGGGATCTCCGGCGAGAGCGCGGGCAATCGCCACGCGCTGCTTCTGACCGCCGCTCAAATCGGCGGGGAATGCGTCGTACTTGTCGGCGAGTCCGATCTGCTCTAGGAGTTCGTGAGCACGGTGCTTCGCTTTCCCCGTGGGAGTCTTCTTCAGGTCGAGCATCAGTTCCACATTCTCGCCCGCGGTCAGCGTGGGAAAAAGATTGAACCCTTGAAAAACAAATCCGATGTGCTCGAGGCGGATCGCCGGAAGATCTTTTTCGTGCAGGGTGGTGACTTCCCTGCCCGCAATCCGCACGCTGCCCGCCGTCGCCGAGAGAATGCAGCCCATGATCGAGAGTAGCGTTGTCTTGCCGCTCCCCGACGGGCCCACCAGCATCAGCAGTTCGCCGGAGCGAACGTCGAGATCGACTCCGCTCAATGCGAGAGTTCCCGTGCTGCCCTCGGTGTAGGTCTTGGTGAGCTGGCGGACTGCAATCGCGGGTCGCATTAATATTCTCCGTTACGAAACTCTTGCGCGGCTGTCAATTCGGCAACGCTAAACCTGCGCTTCCTCAGACAACTGCCGAGCTGCGCTTCGCTGGGACGAACGAATGCGTCCGTCCCTGCGCGAGCTTTTAACCTTTGAAAACCATTGCGGGATCGATGTGCATAACTTTGTTGATTGAAACCAGCGCCGCGCCTACACACATCGCGAGCGTCAGAAAAAACATGCCGGCCGCCATGGGCATCGGCATCAGGATCGCCGCCCCGCCTTTCTGGCTGGCTTGCACAACAAAGAAACTGCCAATCATCCCCAGGACGTAACCGATGACGGCGCTGATCCCCGCTTGTTTCATAATTACTTTGTAGACATAACTGTTGGGAGCCCCGATCGCTTTCAGTGTCCCGAACTCGCGGATGTGATCCATGGTGGTGGCGTAAATGGTCTGCGCGACCACGACGAAGCCAACCACCAGGCCGAGCACGGCGGCGGTCAGTACGGCCACGCCCGCGCCGGTGGTGAACATCCAGTAAAAGCGCGTCATGCGGCTGAATTCGGCCGTGGTATAGACGTCAACATTCTTCACCTGCGCGAGAATGCCGCGGCGCACTTGCTCAAGATCCGCTCCGGGCGCGGCTTTCACCAGGATGTACGTGGTCTGGCCTTCCTTCATTCCGGCAAAGTCCTGCCCATGCTTGAAGGTGGAGAACACGTAAGGCGAGGTGGTAAACGAGCGAATTCCGCGCGTAAAGCCCACGACGCGGGCACGGTGACCCCGCACCTCGAAGACCTCACCCACGCCGGTAACTCCCAGTTTCTTTTTGTAGATCTCATCGAGGATCACGGCGTCTGGGTCCTTCAGGTCCTCGGCGCGGCCTTCGACCAGATTCCAGGGACGCCCGAGTTGCGAATCGGGATTGGCCCCAATGATCTGCACCGACTCCTGCGAGCCGTTGTGCAGTTTCCACTGCGTCCATTGCGCCACCAGCTTCTCCGCGTCGCCGACGCCCGGCACGGCGCGAATCTGGTTCAGCTTGCGCTCGCTGAACGGCACGCCCATTTCGACATACGGAACCCTGGGCGACGTGACCCACAAATCGGCGCCCGCATGATCGATCAGGTTCGAAGTGGTGACGGTGAAACCGAAGAACAGCCCTAATTCCACTACGATCAGCACCACGGCGAACACAATTCCCGTGAGCGTAACGGTGAGCCGGACCTTGTCGTGAAAAAGATTCCGCTGCGCCAGAGGAGGCATCGCTACTTCGCCTCTCTCAGCAGCCCGCGCATGATGACATCGAGCATGGTCTCGGCGCGATCTTGCACTGGACGCCAATCGACCCATGCGTCTTTGCACTTGGCAATGTTCAGCGAGATCACGCCGTGCACCGCCGCCCATACCGTCTGGGAAACCAGTTCGGCATCGGCGAGTTCTTCCCGAAAACGTCCGGCGTCGATTACTTCCTGGACAGCCCACTTCAGAAACGCATACGAATCGACTTCCGGATTGCCCCTCTCTTCCCGCATCTCGTCATCCAGTTCGACCGGAGGATGCGGCGCCATGAACATGAACTTGTAGTGGTTGGGATAATGCATGCCGAACTCGATATAGGTGCGTCCGATCTGCTTGAGACGCTCGACGGGATCGAGCGGCACGGCCGAACCTTGAAACACTTCCGCCAAACGGGCGTAGTCCTGGTGACAGAGTTCGCGGAAGAGTTCATTTTTGTCGGCGAAGTGGACGTAGATGGCCGTGGGCGAGTACTCGATCTTCTCCGCCACCCGGCGCATGGAAACGCCTTCGTAGCCTTCGCTGAGGAACAATTCACGAGCCGCGTCCAGAATCTTGTCGCGGGTTTCGGACTTCTCGCGCTCGCGTCTCTCCTTCACGCCCATAACGTTGGTCCGTTGATTAACGTCGTTAACTTAACAGCGTTACGTTACGACTCATTGGTACTACTTGTCAAGAGAATTCTGTGCCTTATCCACAATTTATTGAAACTAAAGGAACAATGTTGGCCGCAAAGGGATGTCGAGGATGGGAAGGTGGTCCGTCCGTCTTCGTCTACATGTTGGGCCTGGCCAGAATGGGCGGTCCGCCGCGCGATTCGGCAAATTAACTCTCCTTTAACACTGACGCAACATTGCTGCAACACGGTCCCTCTAGTGTTCGGGTGGGTGTTCGAGTGGAACCATCGAGGCGAAGTTCTCTTTGTCGGGAAGTCTTTAAGAGCGCCCGAAGCCCTCGTTCTGGCATGGAACATTTGGAGCTTACCGACAAACCGCGCTCCAGCGATCTAATTTACGTCGTGGAAGACGATCCCGACGTGTCTCGCCTGATCGAGCACAACTTGCGAAACGCTGGCTACGACGTCTCCACATTTTTCTCCGGTGCAACAGTGGTTCCCGTGGCAGCCATGGCACAACCGGCGCTGTTTCTTCTCGATATCATGTTGCCGGGGATCAGCGGCTTCGATCTTTGCCGCCAGATCCGCCAGCATGAACGGCTGGGCAAGACGCCCGTCATTTTTCTTTCCGCCAAGACTCAGGAACCGGATCGCCTCCAGGCTTTCGACGTCGGCGGCGACGGATACATCACCAAACCTTTCAGCCCTCGCGAGCTGATTGCGCGAATCCGCAACGTTCTCCGCGTGCCGCCGGACGCGCCCAATCACGAAATCATTCAGTTGGGAGATTTGGAAATCGATATCGCTTCGATGACCGTCCGCGTGCAGGGCGCGACCGTTCTCACCACGGTCCGCGAGTTCCGGCTGCTGGAATACCTGGCCCGGCACCGGGGACGCGTTTTTACCCGCGATCAATTGCTTGACGCGGTGTGGAAAGAAGGCTCCTTCGTCACCCCGCGCTCGATTGATGTCTTTGTGCGTCGGCTGCGGGAGAAAATCGAGCCGGACCCACGGCATCCCCGCTACTTGAAAACACTGCGCGGCATTGGCTACCGGTTCGAGGCCGGACGCTGACGAACCATTGCGTCTTTACCACCCGTAGAGAAAAACGGTTCGTATCAGGGTATGCCTTCAGGCATACCGCATGCGCCGCACTATGAGCGCGCCTTTAGGCGCTGCATTGGGGAGAGGAGCATCGCCACAGGTCGATTGCCTTTCCTGTTCAATTGAGGCTTCCGACGGCCCTTTCTGCAGCCTCCAGTATCTTGCCGTCCTTGGCCACCCGAGCGAGGGCGTTGATGTCGTCGAACAGGGGCCGGTCTTCATCGAGCCTCTTCACATGACTGCGGACAACCTGGTACGCCGCCTCCGAGGCAGGCGAGGGTTTGATCGGGGCCCGCAGATCGAAGGCCTGAGCAGCCGCCATCAACTCGATCGCGGCGACGTGCCATGCGTTCTCCAGAATCTGCCGGGTCTTGATCGCGGTCGTCATGCTCATGGAGACAAAGTCCTCCTGGTCGGCGGCGGCGGGAATCGATCCGGTCGCGGCCGGGTGACTCAGTACACGGTTCTCGCAAACCAACGCTCCGGCGGTGTACTGCGTGAGCATGAGACCCGAAAACATTCCGGCGCCTTTGGTCAGAAAAGCCGGCAACCCCATCGACAAATGAGGATTCATGAGCCGATTCAGTCTGCGCTCGGAAAGCGCCGCCACCGTGGTTACCGACATACCCACCAGTTCGAGCGCGAACGCCAACGGAGTGCCCTGGAAGTTGGCGCCGGTGAGTACGAGATCTTCATCGGGGAAGAACACCGGGTTGTCGGCGGCATGATTGAGTTCGATTTCCAGCATGTGCCGGCTCCACTGGAAGGCATCTTTGGCAGCGCCGATGACTTGCGGGCTGGAACGGAGCGAATAGGCGTCCTGCACTTTCTTGCCGGGCCTCTGGAGGAGTTCGGAGCCTGTGGTCAGCCTGCGGACGTTTTCGGCGCAGGCCTGTGCTCCCGGATACCCGCGCACGGTGTGAATTCGCGGATCGTAGGCGACCATGTTGGCGTTGAGCGATTCGAGGGTCATGGCCAGCGCGACTTCCTGGGTCTTGAGCCAGCGCTCCGCATCGTAGAGTTCCAGGCATCCCATTCCGGTGGTGAGGTCGGAGCCATTGATGGTAGCCAAGCCATCGCGCTCGCGGAATGTAATCGGCGAAATGCCAGCGGCTGCCAGGCCCTGTTTCGCCGGCAATCGACTGCCCTGGTAGAACACCTCGCCCTCGCCCATGAGCGTGATAGCCACTTGCGCCATCGGGGAAAGATCTCCGCACGCGCCCACCGAGCCTTTTTGGCAAACCACCGGAGTGACGCCACGGTTGAGCATCTCGATTTGTATTTCCACGACCTCGCGGCGAATCCCGGAATGACCCCAGCAGTGCGTGTTCAGGCGTGAAAGCATGCCCGCGCGCACATCTTCTTCCTTGCAGGGTTCTCCGCAACCAGCGGCGTGAGAGTAGAGCAGGTATCTCTGGAATTTTTCGACCTGCTCCGGAGTCAGCACCACCTCGGCCAGTTCACCCAATGCCGGTATTGACCCCATACATGATTTCGCCGGCCCGGATCTTGCGCTCGAGAAGGCCCCGGCACTTGTCGATCCGCGCCACCGCGTCGGGGTGTAACTGGATGGGCTCGCGATGGCGGGCGACGGCGGCGACATCCTCGATCTTCAACGAATGCCCGTCCAAAACCAGCCTGATTCCCGTTTGGTTCGACAGTTCATGGTCCAGCACAACGGTCATAGGCTTTCCCTCTTAGAACGACAGTGAATCTCTCGCATCGAAGGTACCGCGCTCGCTCATAACTGGGAAGGACATAGGTCACCGGCGGGCGTGATCCACGGACCCGGGAGCGCAGGCGTGGGTTTCTGAGTTTTGTTCAAAGCTTAGTGCATCACAAGTTCTGCCTCATGTTGTGCCTCGTCTTCTTGCATCTCAGACGCTAGCTCTGGACCACGCACTGCGTCGGTGGAAAGGGAAGCTTCGCGCAAGCTCGTTCGTGGCGGGCGCCGCAGGAGTAGCACAAACGGCAACATGGCCAGAAAGATGACCCCCATGACCCAGAATGCCTCGACGAAAGAAAGCATGGACGCGTGTGCCTGCAGCATTCCGTAAGCCGCCGCCAGTGCCTTCCGCTGAGCGGAGACGGCGTCAATTCCATGGGAGTGAAACCACGCCTGCATCCCGGCGATCATCTCTTGCGCTTTCAGGTTCCCCGGTGTGAGGTTGGCCACCAGGCGCGATTGATGGAACTGAGCGCGACGGGCGAGAAATGTAGTCATGATGGCAATGCCGAAGCTGCCCCCGATATTGCGCATCAGATTGAAGATGCTGGTGGCGTTCCCCATCTTTTCTTTGGGGATGCTGGACATGCTGAGCGTCATGAGCGGAATAAACAAAAAAGCGAGGGCGACGCCCTGCAACACTTGCGGCCAGAAAATATCCCAGTAACCCGCATTCAGATTCAGGTGGGATAAATCAAACATGGTGATCGCGCCCAGGATGAGACCTGCGACGATGATCTTGCGCGGGTCGATCTTGCTGGTCAGGTATCCCGTCAAGGGCATGGTGACCAGGGAGCCGATGCCGCGCGGAGACAAAGCGAGTCCGGCATTGTAGGCGGGATATCCCAGCAAGGTCTGGAGATAAAGGGGGAGTAGGACCAGGCTGGCATAGAGCACAAACCCGACCTGGGTGATCAGGAAGACTCCCGCGCTGAAGGTGCGATTGGCGAGGGCGCGAAGATCCACAATCGGATCTTTGACCATCAATTCCCGAATCACCAGCGACACCAGGCCGGCCACCGCGAGAACGGCAAAGAAGCGGATGTAATCGGAAGAGAACCAGTCCTTCCTCTGGCCGGTATCGAGAACCACCTGGAGCGCACCGAGACCGACCGCCAGCAGCCCGATTCCCCACAGATCGATGCGCCCGGCGCCACGCTTGATGTAGGACGGATCGGAGACGAACCGGCTGATCATCGCGATCGAAAAAACGCCCACCGGAAGATTCAGGTAGAAGATCCAGCGCCAGGAGTAGTTGTCGGTAATCCACCCGCCCAGCGTGGGGCCAACAATGGGTGCGAATAGGATGCCGATGCCGAAGGCGGCCATGGCTTGTCCGTGCTTTTCTCGGGGGAACGTCTCCAGAAGAATGGCTTGCGCGAGCGGCTGCAGTCCTCCGCCTGTCAGACCCTGCAGCACACGGAAGAAGATGAGGCTGGGAAGAGTGGTGGCGAAGCCGCACAACAGGGAGGTTACGGTGAAGCCGCTAACGCAGATCAGCAACAGCTTCTTGCGCCCCAAGTAACGGGCCAGCCAGCCCGACATGGGAAGAATGATGGCGTTCGCAACCAGGTAGGACGTGACGACCCAGGTGCCTTCTTCAACCGTCGCCGCCAGATTGCCGGCAATATGTGGAATCGAGACGTTGACGACGGTGGTGTCAAGTAATTCCATGAACGTCGCCATCATCACAGAGATGGTGACGATCCACGGATTCACGTGGCGGTGCACTGAACCGTCCACGGCTGCCTCTTCGGGTCCAACCTCGTGAGCCACTCTGCAATCTAGCGTGCCGAGCTCCGCAATGCTGTGACCGGAATCACCGCGGCGATCTGAACACAGCACGCTCCAGAATTATTTCTCGACGATCACTTCTCGCCTGTCAATTCTCAACCAGACAGTAGGCACCGATTGCTTCCGCTTCTGGTTTGTCTTGATCGCTTCGATACATCTCCACATTCTTGCAATCGTACATTCCGTGATTCTCGGGAAGCTGCAGCATCAGGTAGCTGCCGGCAGGCAGAGCTTTGCAGGTGGTCGCTCCCTCGTTGCATTGCAGGTCAAGAGGTTTTCCGTCCTTCAGAACGTGAACGACGACCACCCCGTTTCCCACCACCGAGTTTTTCACTTTGACTGGCGTTTTATCCTGTGCGAACGCTGGTTGCGCAGCCAGAATGACGAATGCCGCGGTTACTACGACAAACAACGAAATGGCCTTTTTCATAAGCGCTTCCCCCGTGCCGAGGCTTTTCCAGCCCTTCTATATTTTCCGGCTTGGACGGTTTTCTGTCTACGATCTGCGATCACACATGTCTATGATTTCTGAGCGCATTTCCTTTGCAATTGTCACTTTGCGCGGTGACCAGAATCACTGCAATGTAGATATGCGTAGAGGAGAATCCATTTCGTGCGGTCTTTCCTATTCAATTCGGCCCCACCCCATAGGGCCTCTTCAGTTTCACTAGCCGTGCCCGCGGTTGCCTGAGAGGTGCGGCGGGCAAGGCCCCCAGGACTTCTGGGGCCTCGGTTACAAGAGGGCGTCGGGAGTGATCACGGTGGCCCAGAAACAGCACGCGATCCTGCGAGCAAACCAGCTGGGAAAGTTCGTTGAAGTTATATCCCGCAAAGGCTACGAGATCCTTGGACCCACCGTGCGCGATGGGGCCATTGTTTACGACCGCATGGAGTCGGCCGAGGAGTTGCCCGTCGGCTGGACCGATGAGCAGGAACCGGGCCGCTATCGGCTCAAGCGGCGCGAGGATCAAGCCATGTTCGGCTATGCCGTGGGGCCGCAGAGCTGGAAAAAGTATCTGCATCCAGCCACGGCGCAGTTATGGTCGGCCGAGCGCCAGGGTGGAACGTTCCGAATTCTAAACAACGAGACGAAGCCCAAGCGCCCCTATGCGTTCCTGGGAGTGCGCGCCTGTGAGTTGGCGGCTATCGCCATCCAGGACCGCGTGCTGCTCGAGGATAAGTATCGCGATCCCATCTATGAGGAGCGGCGTTCGCGCACGTTTGTCGTTGCGGTGCAATGCACCCAGGCGGCGGCAACTTGTTTTTGTGCGTCCATGGGAACGGGACCGAGAGCGCAAAACGGCTTTGACCTGGCCCTGACGGAGCTGGTCGGGCCGGGAGGCCACCGCTTCGTAGTTGAGACGGGAAGCAAGCGCGGCGCCGAAGTGTTAGCCGAATTGCAGACCGCTTCCGCAACGGACGCGGATCGGCATGAGGCAGAAGCGGCGCTGGACGGGGCGGTAAGGCAGCAGGTGCGGAGCATCGACACTCAAGGCATCAAAGATCTGCTCTACCAGAACTTCGAGCATCCCCGCTGGGACAACGTTGCCGCCCGCTGCCTGACCTGCGCCAACTGCACCATGGTCTGCCCCACCTGTTTTTGCACCGTGGTCGAAGACGTAACCGATGTCACCGGCGACCATGCCGAGCGCTGGCGCCGTTTGGATTCGTGCTTCACGCAGAGTTATTCCTACATCCACGGAGGCAGCGTCCGCACTTCCAGCAAATCCCGTTACCGCCAGGGGATGACCCACACGCTGGCTTCGTGGATCGACCAGTTCGGCACTTCGGGATGTGTGGGGTGCGGACGCTGCATTACCTGGTGCCCGGTGGGAATCGACATCACGGAGGAAGTCCGGGCCATACGGGGGAAGGAGAACACTCATGGAAAACCTTGAGCGCATCATCGCCGAGCATTCTTTTTTCGCTGGTCTCGATAAGCAGTTCATGTCCCTGCTGGTGGGCTGCGCCTCCAACGTTCATTTCAAGGCCGGCACCTACATCTTGAAAGAAGGCAGCCAGGCTGACACCTTCTACCTGATTCGTTCCGGCAAGGTGGCAGTGGAAGTCGTCGCGCCCCAAAGCCGGCCGATCATCGTACAAACGCTCGAAGTAGGAGAAGTCCTGGGGTGGTCGTGGCTGCTGCCGCCTTTTCAGTGGAAATTCCACGCCCGCGCGGTCGCCGATGTGCGCGCCCTGGCTCTCGACGGTAAGTGTTTGCGCACCAAGTGCGAAGAGAACCATGACCTCGGCTACGAAGTCTTGAAGCGCTTCGGCCAAATCATGGTGGATCGGCTGGAGGCGACTCGTCTCCAGTTACTCGATGTGTATGCGGTCCGGCGA
>JBAVVP010000331.1:0-1739 GCA_049697355.1 Terriglobales bacterium | reverse complement strand
CGGCTATGCAACACAGCATTGATACTGGCGAGGAAGCGGGCGGCGAACAAGGCCGTCCGCTCTGAACGTCGGGCTCATGCGGATTAACTGTTGAGAGATCGCCGTTACACTCAGGCCAGTCTGGCCTGCCCGATCTTTTGTACCATTCGGTTTGTTAGTGTAGCGCCTTGTTTGTCATTTGTCCGTAGTCGCCGCCGGGGGTGTGGAGATGTGGGAAACGCGCAGCGTTTTCCATATCTCCATGCCCCTCCTGCTTCGTGGGCAGGATAGCTTCCGGTGCCGGTGGCCGATAGCCCAGCGACGAGTGCGGACGCCGCGTGTTGTAATGCACTCGCCATTGTTCGATCACGATCCTGGCCTCCTTCAAAGAGTAGAAAATCTCCCCCTTCAAACACTCGTCCTGCAACTTCCCGTTGAAGCTCTCACAGTACCCGTTTTCCCATGGACTGCCTGGTTCGATATACAGTGTTTTGGCCCCGAGATCCGATAACCACTTCCGCAGCTTCTTCGCGATGAACTCCGATCCGTTGTCGGAGCGGATGTGTTCGGGGATGCCATGCAGAAGCATGGCATCGGCCAGGGTCTCGATCACGTCGAAGCTGTTAAGCCGGCGCGCCACCCGGATCGCTACGCATTCCCGGGTGTGCTCGTCGATTATGTTCAACAGCCGAAGGGTGCGTCCGTCGTGCGTTCTCCCCGACACGAAGTCGTAGCTCCACACGTGGTTCTCGCGCTCCGGCCGCAAACGCACACAGGAGCCGTCATTCAGCCACAAGCGTCCCCGCGGCTTCTGCTTCTGCGGTACCTTCAGCCCCTCCCGCCGCCAGATCCGCTGCACCCGATCCCGTCCCACATTCCAGCCCGTCTCTTGCAGCAGGACGGTGACCCGCCGGTATCCGTAGCGGCCGTACTGGCTGGCCATCTCGATGACGGCCCGCGTCAACCGGTCTTCATCGTCGCGCTGCGTCGTGATGTATCGCTGCGTCCCGCGCCACTGCCCCAACAGCCGGCAAGCATGCCGTTCCGAAACCGGATACTGCTTCCGCGCATGCTCCACCGCGCAACGCCGCCGTTCGGGGCTTAGAAGTTTCCCTCTGCTACGTCCTTCAGGATTTGCTTCTCCAGCGACAACTCTGCCACCACCCGCTTCAGTCGCGAGTTTTCTTTCTCTAGCTCTTTCATGCGCCGCGCCTGGTCCAGCTTCAGTCCGCCGAACTCCTTGCGCCAGCGATAGAACGTCTGTACGGTGATGCCCGCCTCGCGACAAGCTTGTGGGGTCGTTCTGCCGTTGCCGATGGAGACTTCAATTTGCCGCAACGTGCCAACGATCTGCTCCGCCGTGTGTTTCTTCCCAGCCATGCTCCAGCTCCTTCGTACCAGATTTTCTCTCATTTCCTCTGGTACAAAAAATGCCGGTCAGGTCACTAGCCTCCACTTGAGATCTGCGCCCGGCTGCTCCTTGGGCAGAAGAGGAATCGTGACTCATGGCCACGGCAGTGGATCCAGTCCGTACAGAACCGATCACATTCCCACTCGTTTCCACTCCTTCAGTATCAATCCGAGCGCACCGTCGACATAACTGGACCAAGTGGGCATTGGCGATTGGATTGATCATCGCGCTTGCCGGAGTCGGCGAACTGTGGCGGATGCATTCGCAGAACGCGATTACCTATGAGACAGTACCGCTGGAACGCGGACTGGTACAAACGAGTGTCACGGCCACAGGCACGCTCAACGCG
>JBAVVP010000330.1:0-2512 GCA_049697355.1 Terriglobales bacterium | reverse complement strand
ACGCGTTCCGCGCCGGTGATCTGCGCCTCAGCCGTAGCCTTGACCTGCGTCGCCGAGCGATTGGTGGCGGCATGCTTCAGTTCCTGCCGCAACACCGCGGAGTCAATTCCCAGCTTCTGCGAAATCTCCAGCGCCAGTTCATCGCGCACGATCCGGCTCGGCACCCGCTGAATGTGCGGCAGGAGATGGTTGACGGCCTTGACCTTGCTGTCCGCGTTGCGCCCCGGAAACTGCGCACGCGCCCGGTCGATCAGATAGTCGAAATACTTCTGCGAGTGCTTGAGCGCCGCGCCATAAGCATCTTTGCCTTTGCGCCGCAGGAACAAGTCGGGGTCGAATCCAGTCTCCAGGGTGAGCACCCGAATGTTGAATTCTTCTTCCACCAGCAAGCCGAGGGTGCGCTCGGTGGCGCGGGCTCCCGCGGTGTCGGGGTCGAAGTTGACGACTATATTTTTCGAGAATCGCCCCAGTAATTTCGCCTGCAGTTCCGTGAACGCCGTCCCCGAGCTGGCAATCACGTTGTGGAACCCGGCCGCATACACCGAAATGCAATCCATCTGCCCTTCAACCAGAATCGAGTAATCGAGCTTGCGAATTGCTTCTTTCGCGTTGTCCAGGTTGAACAGCACGCGCGACTTCGAGTAAATCGCAGTCTCGGGAGAGTTCAGGTATTTCGGACCGGCCTTCTCGTCGGTCGACAGCGTGCGCCCGGTGAAGGCGATCACTTTGCCCTGGTCGTTGCAGATCGGGAACATCACGCGGTTGCGGAATTTGGAATAGATGGCTATTGTCTGCTGGCTGCTGGCTGCTGGCTTGGGGCGGTCGCCGTTCGTCGGTCGCTGTTCGTCGGTCGCGCCCGATCCCTCAACTGGATTGTCATCCTGAGCGGAGCGAAGGACCTGCTGTGGCTGAGTGCTGAGGGCTGAGTGCTGACCGCTGTCGTCCTTCCACGAAAACAGCCCACTCTCGCGCAACAACTCTTCACCAAATTCCCGCCGCAGCGCGTCCCGCAGCAGGAATCCGGAATCCGGCGCATACCCGATGCGAAAGCGGGCAATCGTCTCATCGTCGAGCCCGCGCCCTTTCAGGTACTCGCGGGCATTGGCCCCTTCAGGACGCCGCAGACAATCCTGAAAAAACGCGGTCGCGCGCACATGTACGTCGAGCAGCTCCATGCGGAGGTGGGCGTTGCGAGCCTCCTCCGGACTGGAAAAGGTGACCTTGGGCATGGGCACGCCCAGCTTCTGAGCCAGCAGCCGGACGGCTTCCGGGAAAGTAATATTCTCGACTTTCTGGATGAAGGCGAAGACGTCTCCCGACTCGCCGCAGCCAAAGCAGTGGTAAAACTGCCGCGTGGCATGAACCGAAAACGAAGGCGTCTTCTCGGCATGAAACGGACACAGCCCCGAAAAGTTCTGCGCTCCAGCCTTCTTCAGCTTGACGTAGTCGCCGACAATGCGGACGATATCCGCCTGCTGCTTGAGGGTCTCTTTGAAGTTGTCGGAAGAGGTCAAAGTCGAAGTCATTGTGGGCGCACACGGGTCCCGTAGTGATTATGAGGGTGGAAGGGGCTAAGGGGAATATAGCAGGGGCGCGATTGCTGTGGGAAAGGTGTGGAAGACAACGTTAGTTCGTTGAGGACGGAGGAAAAATGGCTCCTCGCGATCCGCCACCACGTCATCGGCGGAGCCCAGTGGAGCCGTCCCAAGGCGCATCCGGATCCACCGCACGGCGGATCATTTGCACCAATTCCTTCATGCGGGTTGATGATAAGGTGCGCCGCTGGCGCTCAATCAGCTTGGCTTTGGGAAGAACCTGAATAAAGTGCGCTTTGAGGTAAGAAACACCCGGCAGGCCAGATTCGCCGGGTGGGAACTCTTCGACGGTCGGCCCGCGCATTCCATGGCTGCCGAAGGGAACGATCAGCACCGACGAAGCACGATCACTCAGGTTGCGGCTGTCGAGCGAAACAATCACAACCCAATGCCGTTGCGAAAGGTCCTCGAGATATGCCGTCCAGATCTCCCCGCGACGGGGACTAGGGTTCGCGGTCAAAGTCCACGCCTCGCGCTGCTTGTGATAGCGCCGCGGCCAATCGCTCTTCTTCGGCGCTTTGCTCAGGCGACAGGTTATCGAAATATGCGGCCGTGTCTCGTTCTAAGCGCTCACGATTCTCAAAAACCAGGAGGCGATCAATCGCCAAGTCAATCGCCTCGGCGAGATTCTGGGCTTCTCCCCTTTCGATCAGCCGCTGAAGATGTGACAGCGTCACTGGGGAGATGGTGGTCGAAATCTTCTGACGCGCTAATCTTGGGACCGTACCCATGGCATCCCCCTATTGGATGATACTTTATCTGATAATATGTCTCCTCGCTATAGGATAATGTAAACTAATCATATAAAACAGTTTACCCCCTAAACTCGCAGCTCCACCACCGTGGCACCCCCGCCGCCCTCGTTGCTAGGGGGTTCTGTAACGGACTCCACGTGCGGATGCTTTTGCAGATATTGG
>JBAVVP010000329.1:0-3673 GCA_049697355.1 Terriglobales bacterium | reverse complement strand
GCCTCATTGTCGGCCCACCTGCGCCAGTTTCTCTTCTATCGGCTGCACAGTTGTGGACTGCTCGGTGCGCGTTCTGGATCCCGATACCTCAGCGGACACGTCACCCTCAAGCCCCGCGACCATTTTGAGCAGAAAGTTCTTCAACCGCACTCCGGCTCGGGCTTTAACATTAGCGCCCCTTTGAACTGACATTATGCGCGAGGTTTCTAACTAATTCTGTGCAAGCTATTGCAAAGTCACGCGTTCATAGGGAAAACGGAGGATAAAAAACGTGCAATTCTCCCGGACGTGGGCAGCACTATTCACATATTCGACCCTTTTCGCGTTTACAGCACTGGCCCAACAGGCCCCGCCGACCGGTAACGTCCTAGGGCGGGTGCTTATGGTTGAATCCCGCTATTACCGAGGTACGATCTTTTCGATTGATGTGGATCACCATGAATATTGGATCACTGCGAAACACATCCTCACCGGCGCAAAGCATCCTCCCTACGGCTCTATCCCCAGTAAGTCAGTTCCCCTAAAGATTCTGAATCCCAGCGCTGAGGGTGAGCAGTGGCTACCAGTGAATTTCCATGTGATTGATCCCGGAAATGACATCGACATTGTTGTGCTTGCGGCTTCAAACCTAATCCTCGGCACTTCGGTTCCCAGCGTGCCTGCGGGTTCGGCAGGAGTAATTATGGGGGGTGATTGTGAGTTTCTTGGTTTCCCCTACGGGGGCGGATGGCGAGCAAACTTCGACAATGGCCAATCGTTCTGGATGCCGTTTGTGAAGCATTGCACGGTGTCGGCAATGGCGACTATGGAACCGAGAATATGGGTTCTGGATGGAATAAACAACGAGGGTTTTTCGGGCGGCCCAGTGATATTCCGGACAGGTTCAGAACAGAAAATCATGGCTGTGATTTCGAGTTACCGTCTGGAACCCACCGAGGTAGTTTCCTCGGCCACAGCCAAAAAACTTCCCGTAAAAAAGTCCAGCGAACCAAAGAAGACAGCGGCGCACGCGAAACAAACAGTAAATCTAAACTCGGGCTTCATTATCGCGTATGACATTAAGTATGCCGTTGAAGCGATCAACAAAAACCCTATAGGCCCGCTGCGCGAAGTAAAGTGAATTGAGACTGACTATGCGCACCCCCTAAACAAAAACGCGAGCCTGCTTCCCTACACCCGCCCGCTTGTTCCACCCAGCCTCGCTAGCCTTGCGCGCCATTGCGCCCCTCGCATGCACGCACTCCCCGGCCCCACGGACCAAATCCGGTATGGGGGTGTGGCAGTTTTGCCGTCCTCTCCTTCCACCCCCTCGCGCGTTTGACCCTTCTTTTCTTGCGACTGTAAGATCAAAGATTCCCTCATGGTGCCGGGAAAATCTGCCAGGCTGTGCCTGGCTGGGACGGACGAATGCGTCCGTCCCCACGTGAGCCACAGAAGATGCCGCACGAATTGCCGAAAGCTTACGAACCGGGCGCGATTGAAGCGCGCTGGGCCGAGTACTGGGTCCGGGAAAAACTGTTTCAGGTGGAGACGCCTCCGGCCAGTTCGTCCGAACGAGATGCGCGTCCTGTGTTCACGCTGTTGTTGCCTCCTCCCAATGTGACTGGGCGGCTGCACATGGGGCACATGATGGAACAGACGCAGATGGACGTCATGGTGCGCTGGCAGCGCATGCGCGGCTTCGTCTCGCTCTGGCTGCCGGGGACCGACCACGCCGGCATCGCGACCCAGATGCTGGTGGAGCGCCAGCTTTTGAAAGAAGGCAAGAAGCGGCGCGAGATGGGGCGCGAGAAGTTTCTGGAGCGCGTCTGGGAATGGCGGCGCGAGTACGGCGGCGCGATTCTCGATCAGATGAAACGGCTGGGGGCGTCGGTCGATTGGAGCCGGGAATACTTCACCATGGACGACAAACTGTCGCACGCGGTGAAGGAAGTGTTCGTGCGGCTGTATGAGGAAGGGCTGATCTATCGCGGGAAGTACATCGTGAACTGGTGTTCCGACTGCGGCACGGCGATCTCGGACCTCGAAGTGAAGCACGAGGATGTTGCGGGCAAGCTGTATGAGATACGGTATCCGGTGGTTCGGACGGGGCAGAGCCCCGTCACCACACAAGCTGGAGAACAGGAATATATTGTCGTGGCGACCACGCGTCCGGAGACGATGCTGGGCGACACGGCGGTCGCGGTCAATGCTAAAGACGAACGCTACACGCATCTGCTGGGTAAGCATGTGATGCTGCCGCTGATGAATCGGGAGATTCCGATCATCGCCGACGAACTGGCGCAGCCGGAGTTTGGCACGGGCGCGGTGAAGGTCACGCCGGCGCATGATCCCAACGACTTCCTGGCCGGACTGCGGCACAACCTGCCGCAGATCGAAGTGATTGACGAGCACTCGAAGATGAATGCGAATGCCGGTCCCTACGCGGGGCTGGATCGCTTTGCGGCGCGCGCGCATGTGGTGGAAGACCTGGCGGAGCAAGGGTTCCTGGTGGGTGCTAAGGATTACACGATTGCTTTGGGCAAGTGCGATCGCTCGGGCACGATTGTCGAGCCGCGGCTTTCTACGCAGTGGTTCGTCAAGATTGCGCCGCTGGCGCAGCGGGCGATTGAGGTTGTCGAGAAGGGATACATCCGGTTCACGCCGGAGAATTACGGGCAGATTTATTTGAACTGGATGCGGAACATCCACGACTGGTGCATCTCGCGGCAGTTGTGGTGGGGACACCGGATTCCCGCCTGGTATTGCGGCGCTTGCAAAGAAGTGATCGTGGCGCGTGAGGCTCCTTCGGCTTGCAAGTGCGGCAGCACGGAACTGGAGCAGGATGCGGACGTGCTTGACACTTGGTTTTCTTCGGGGTTGCTGCCGTTCACTACTTTGGGCTGGCCTGCGGCTACTCGCGACGAGGACGTTTTTTATCCTAATTCGCTGATGATCACCGGCTTTGACATTCTGTTTTTCTGGGTGGCGCGCATGATCATGCTGGGATGCTGGTTCATGAAACCGCCGCACAAGCCGGGCCAGCGTTCTGAGACAAGTTTGGGGTCGGAAGAAGATGCGCTGCGCGCGAGCGTTCCCTTTCGCGAAGTTTATATCCACGCGCTGGTACGGGATGCGGACCGGCAGAAAATGTCGAAGACGAAGGGGAACGTGCTCGACCCGATTGAAGTCATCGGGAAGTACGGAACGGATGCGACGCGCTTTACCCTGGCGGCGATGGCGGCGCCGGGGACCGATATCGCGTTTAGCGAGAGCCGCACGGCGGGGTACCGGAATTTTGCTAATAAGGTATGGAATGCGGCGCGCTTCATGTTCATGAACGTGGACCGGATCGACGCGGGCCTGCGGCCCGGGTCGGACGAATGCGTCCGCCCCTACGTGGGCGTTGCCGGGTTCAGCACCCAGACGCTGGAAGATCGCTGGATTCTCTCACGCTTCAATCGTGCGGCTCGCGACGTAAATGAGTCGCTTGCGACTTATCGCTTCGATGAGGCGGCTACTCGCATCTACGATTTCTTCTGGGGCGAGTTTTGCGACTGGTACCTCGAACTGATCAAGCCGCGGCTGGCGGAGATGGAGACGGCAAGCAGTCGACAGCGAACACCTGAACAACGAGCGCAAGATGCGGACAAACTCGTTGGTCTCCGCAAGAAACTGGGAGAGGAAACTTTCG
>JBAVVP010000328.1:0-2980 GCA_049697355.1 Terriglobales bacterium | reverse complement strand
GATTGCGCCATCAGCGCGAGCAGGCCCAGCGTTTTCAGAGAGACGGTCTTGCCGCCGGTGTTGGGTCCGGTGATCACGAGCTGGCGATGGTCGCCTTCGAGCTCGATGGTGATGGGAACGATCTTCGCGTTTTTTAGTTTTAGGTTGCGCTCGAGGAGCGGATGCCTGGCGCGGTGGAGGAGGAGGCGAGCTTCGCTCGCTTCGGACGGGCGAGGTCGCCCGTCCCCACACGAGCTCTCATTGCCCGATAGGCTCACCGCTACGCAGTTGTAGTCTTCGGCGAAGCGGGCTTTGGCGAACTGGAGTTCGAGTTCGGCGAGGATGTCGGCGGCCGCCAGAATCGCATCCGCGTTTTCGCCGATCTGGCGCGTCATTTCGAGCAGGACGCGATGAACCTCGGCCTGTTCTTCATCCAGCAGGCGCACCAGTTCGTTGTTTTGCTCGATGGTCTCGAGCGGCTCGATAAAGACGGTCTGTCCGCTGGAACTGGCGCCGTGCACCACACCCTGAACGCGCCGCTTCTGCTCCACTTTTACCGGGATTACAAAACGCTCGCCCCGAATGGTAATCAGTTCGTCCTGCACCGTGCCGCCTTCGGCGAGTTTCCGCAGGTAGCCGCGCAGCGATTCCTGGATCTGCCGCTTCTGCCGCTCGATCTCACGGCGAATGCGGCTCAGCTCGGGCGACGCGCGATCGTCGAGCGTGCCGTCAGGCAATATCTTATTGCGAAAAGCGCGCAGGAAGCCGGTGAAGTCCTGGATGCCGGCGGAAAGCGCGGCCACGGCGGCCCACTCGGAGCGCATCGCCGCGGGAGGCTGGCGCACAATTTCACGCCATTCGGCTCCGCGGTCGGCGACCAGCACAATGTCGCGAATCTCGGTGGTCTCTAGAGCAGCGCCGCCAATGCGCGACTTCTCGATCAGCTTTCCGACTTCGGGCAGCCCGGCGAATTCGAAACGTCCGCCAACCCGCCGATACTCGCGGATTTCCGTGGTGAGTTGTTGCTGCGTTTCAATCCAGGCATGATCGAGCGAAGGCAGCAGTTCCGCGATGCGGCGCTGGCCCAGAGGCGAGGAGGCGTAGCCGCCCAGCAAGTCGCGCAGCGTCTCGAACTCAAGCAGGCGCGAGCTGGTGTGGGTCACTGGATTCGGGACGAAGGACATCGGCTTCATGGTACAACGCGGGGAGGTTCGAGGTCAGAGGTCAGATTGCAGAGGTACAACGCGCGAACTCTGATTCGATGCCGGCAAAAGTTGCGGCGGTGTAGAATCGACGACGGCGCACGGCCCCGTAGCTCAACTGGATAGAGCATCAGTCTTCGGAACTGAGGGTTGGGGGTTCGATTCCCTCCGGGGTCGCCATTTCGACAAGCCGGTAGTCTGCCATCCCTGCCAGGCGTACTCTGAGCAGGCTCCGCATCGCGTCCAACGCCTGCACTCTGGTTACTTGCCGCCGTTTCTGTTTTGCGTTGCAATTAGCTAATTATGGGACGTCTTATTGGGTTTGTGGGCACGGTCGTTACGCTGGCGATCGGCATGTACATCTACTCTTTGCAGGTTAAAACCCTGACTCCGGGCGCTGCGGGCGGCAATTCTGGAGACGTCGTTACCATCACCGGCGTGAAGAACGATCTGATCGGCATCGCCAACGCCGAGCGTGGATACCTGGCTACAGAAGGAAAATACGCTTCGCTGGATGAACTGAAGGCAGGCAACTACATAACGATGAAGGCCGAGCGACCTCCGTACGTCTACGATGTCGAAACCACTTCGAGCAGCTTTCGTGCGACTGCCACTCGCACCACGAAAGGCGCTCCGTCACAGCTCTGGATTACCGAGACCATGCAGGTAGAAGCTTCCGACTGAAGCCGGCGCTTCCGATCCGCTCGGGTCAGGTTTTTTTCCAGTCGGTCAAGGACATGAGTTCGTCCATGATTTCCTGCAATCGTTGCAGCCGACGTTCCTGATCGGACGCACCTACCATTTTCTTGCCACCTTGCAGGTAGAGGCGGTTGGCTTCACTGATTTCCGCGATTTCTTGTCGCAATCTGGCAACGCGCTCTTTGACGGACTGGGGCATAAGGATGGGCTAGCGGAGTCTTTTGGGCCTTTTGGTGAAGTTGCTTTCGGTAGTGTATCAGTTGTGAAGTTTGATCTGGTAGATCGCGGATTGCGTCCGGACGTGCGGACGATTAAGATTTCCCCACTCCCATGTCTGAAGTAATTTCAGCCAAGCCCACTCCCTCGCGTCCCGATTCCAGGCATCCCGTTTCTAACCCTGGCTCCGAACCTGCCGTCGAGGTGTTCGCCGTTTATGGCGTTGAGCCCGAGATTCAGGCCTATGCCATGGCCAGGTATTCGCGCTCGTCGCTCTCCATGAAAGAGGCGCTGAAGGAAATTACGCTGCAGAAGGCGGAGAAGTTTCTCAACACTTTCTACTTTCAGTACGGGCACCGCTCCATCGCCGATCTTGCCCACATCGCGCTTGCCATCGAAAAGCTTTCCATTCTCGCCGCCATCGTCGTGGCCGACGAGCAACGCTGGGATGGCCAGGAACGCTCGACCCGCTACCAGGATTTCAGGAAGAGCGGCTACTTTACGCCCAGTTTTGGGAATGAAGATGCGAGCGTTTCGTCCACCCGCGCTCTCTATCGCGAAACCATCGAGTGCTTGTTTGCAACTTACGAAACAGTTTCGCAGCGGACGTTCGAATATCTCGCCCGCATCACACCCCGTCCCGCCGAAATGAAGCCGGACGCTTACGAGCGCACGTTGCGGGCCCGCGCCTTCGACGTCTCGCGCTATCTGTTGCCGCTCGCGACCAACACTTCCCTGGGAGAGATCGTCAACGCCCGCACGCTGGAAAGCCAGGTCGCCCACCTGCTCTCGCAGCCGCATAAAGAAGTTCGCGACCTGGGAGCGCTGCTGAAACAGGCCGCCCTTTCTCCGGCCTACAACGCGAACGAAGAATCGCTGCGCGC
>JBAVVP010000327.1:0-5955 GCA_049697355.1 Terriglobales bacterium | reverse complement strand
TCGCACCCGCGCGCGCATAAATGTACCGCGCAACCGGAGTCGAACCGACAAAGCTGACGGCACGCACCGCCGGATGATCGAGCAGCGTATCGACGGCAACCTTGCCGCCATTCACCAGGTTGACGACTCCCTTCGGAAGCCCAATCTTTTCCAGCAACTCAAAAGCGATCTTCATGGTCAGAGGCACGCGTTCCGAGGGCTTGATGATCAGCGTGTTCCCGCAGGCAATCGCGTACGGTAGAAACCAGAACGGAATCATGCCCGGAAAATTAAAGGGCGCGATCGCCGCCACCACGCCCAGCGGCTGGCGAATCATGGTCTCATCAATCCCGCGCGCCACATCTTCCAGATGATGGCCCTGCATCATCATGGGAATGCCGCAAGCCACTTCGACGTTTTCGATGGCCCGCCGCATCTCCCCTTTCGCCTCGCCGAACGTCTTGCCATTTTCCCGCGTGATGACGCGAGCAATATCGTCGAGGTGCTCTTCGAGCAGCGTCTTCAGCTTAAACAACGGCTGGATGCGGTCTTCGGCGGGAGTGCGCCGCCATTCGGGATAGGCGGCTTGCGCTGCGTTAATGGCGCGCGCAACCTCAGCGGCATCGGAAATCGGAACGCGGCCAAGAATCTCAGCCGTCGCCGGATTGACGACGTCTTGCCACTCGGTGGCCTGCGATTCGATCCACTGGCCGTTAATGAATTGAGGGATTTTGCTGGCAGGAGGTGCAGCTACGGTTGACATGGGAAACTGCCTTTCGCAATCGCGAAGATTAAAGAACCACGTAGGGACAGCCGCCCTCGGCTGTCCAGCCGGGCAAAGCCCGGCTTCGGTCATTGAGCACAGATCAAGGCTTTCCGCCGAGTTATTCTCGGCCTGGGCGGGCGAGGGCGCCCGCCCCCACACAACCCTCGGCAACATGAGCCAGCGCGGCTTCGAGCACGTCCATAGCTTCATCCATCTGCGCATCAGTGATGACCAACGGCATCAGCAGGCGAATGACATTGCTGTACGACCCCGCGGTGATCGTCACCAGGCCATGCTCGTAACAGTATTGTGCCACTTGTTTGGTCTCTTCGTCAGCGGGCTGGCGCGTGGTCTTCGCGCGCACCAGTTCCAGCGCCTGCATGGCGCCCAGTCCCCGAACCTCACCGACCAGGTCCCACTGCGCCTGCCACTTCGCCGCACGCTTGCGAAAGCGTTCGCCCAATACGTTGGCGCGCGCGCAGAGATCTTCTTTCTCGATGATATCGAGCACCGCCAGCGCCGCTTCGCAAGCCACGGGATTTCCAGCAAACGTGCCGCCAAGCTGGCCGGCGCCAGGAGCGTCCATAATGTCGGCGCGTCCCGTGACCGCCGCCATGGGCAAGCCGCCCGTCAGTGACTTGGCCATCGTGACCAGATCGGGTTCGAGTCCCAGGCGCTCGCTGGCTAACATCGCGCCGGTGCGCGCGAACCCAGTCTGCACTTCGTCGGCAATCAGCAAAATGCCGTGTTTCCGGCAGATCGCGCCAAGCGTTGGATAGAACTCCGCCGGCGGAGTAACAAATCCGCCTTCGCCGAGAATCGGCTCGACGATTACCGCCGCCACCGATTCCGCCGCCACCACTCGCTTGAACGTGTCCTCAATGTGCCGCGCGCAGTGTACGTCGCACGACGGATACTTCATCGAGTACGAGCAGCGGTAGCAATATGCGTACGGAATGCGGTACACCTCCCCCGGGAACGGCTCGAATCCCGCTTTGTAAGGATGCGTCTTACTTGTCACGGCCATGGCCATATAGGTACGGCCGTGGAACCCGTCCTCGAAACAGAGGATTGCCTGCCGCTTCGTGTAACTGCGCGCGATCTTGATGGCATTCTCGACCGCTTCCGCGCCGGTGTTCACCAGCAAGGTCTTTTTCGGTCCCTTCCCCGGCACGAGAGCGTTCAGCTTCTCGCAGACAGCGATGTAGCTTTCGTAAGGCAACACGTTGATGCTGGTGTGGAGAAAGCGATCAAGTTGGCTGCGCACGGCGTCGACCACCGCGGGTGCGCGGTGCCCGGTGTTGAGACAGCCGATGCCGCCGGCAAAATCAATCAGGCGGTTGCCGTCAACATCTTCGACGACGGCCCCATCAGCCTTGGCAACGAAAACCGGCGTGGAGTGATACACCGCCTGCACCACGGCGGCATTGCGCCGCTTCATAAGGGCTTGCGAACGCGGGCCAGGAATTGGCGTGCGTAGTTGAATGGTAGGCATAATTCAGTTCTCAGTTCTCAGGTGTCAGTTAAGTCTGCCAGGGTCAGAGCCGTTCGACTGGCAACTGACCACTGGCCACTGGCACCTGCCTCTCAGTACCACCCGATCGGCTGCTCGTTAAGGTTGATATGCACCTGCTTACTTTCCAGATACTCTTCGATTCCCCACGGCCCCAACTCGCGGCCGTAGCCGGACTGCTTATAGCCGCCCCACGGAGCTTCCACATAAGTGGGCTGCATGTGGTTGATCCAGATGATCCCGGCGCGCAACGCCTTGATGGTACGGAAGGCCTTGAACAGATCGCGCGTCCAAACCGCTCCCGCCAAGCCAAAGGGCGTATCGTTGGCGATCCGAATCGCGTCCTTTTCATCGTCAAACGGAATCACAGTCGCCACCGGCCCAAAGATCTCTTCTTGTGCAATGCGGGCGCTGTTATCCACGTCATAGAAAATCGTGGGTTCAATGTAATAGCCCTTGGCGAACTTAGCCGCTCGCCCGCCACCAATCGACATCTTGGCTTCTTTCTTTCCAAGTTCCTGATAAGACCGGACCGTGTCGTACTGATCCTGGCTCACCATCGGACCCATCTTGGTTTCGCGTTCGAGCGGCGGTCCGAGGCGAATAGTCTTCGCCTTCTCCGTCATAGCCTCGACGAACTTCTTGTAGATGGAGCGCTCGACCAGGATGCGGCTGCCCGCCGAACACACTTCGCCTTGATTGATGAAGACGCCAAAGAGCGCCCCGTCAATGGCATTTTCGAAGTCGGCATCGGCGAAAAAGATGTTGGGAGACTTGCCGCCCAACTCCATGGTCACGCGCTTCAAGGTATCCGCCGCTTCTTTGATGATGGTTTTGCCGACGGAATTGCTCCCGGTGAAGGCAATCTTGTTCACATCGGGATGCCGCACCAGCGCGGTGCCGCAAACCGATCCCGACCCCGTAACCACGTTCAGCACGCCCGGCGGCAGCCCTACTTCCGGCAGCCATTTCGTCAGCTCCAGCGCCGTCAGCGGCGTGACCCCCGGTGGTTTCAGAATGCAAGTGCACCCCGCAGCCAGCGCCGGCGCCATCTTCCACGTCGCCATCAGCAGCGGATAATTCCACGGCGTGATCATGGCGGCCACGCCCATCGGTTCCTTCATGGTCAGACTGACGGCATTGTCCGGAACCGGATTGACCGTCCCCAAAATCTTCGTGGCCATCCCGCCGTAATATTCAAAGCAGGTAGCGGCGTCGCCGATATCGTATTCCGCCTCCACGATCGGCTTGCCGCAGTTGCGCGCTTCGATTTCCGCCAGCTTGGGCAAGTTCTCGCGAATTTTTTCCGTCAGCCGGAACAAGATCCGCCCGCGTTCCTGCGGAGTGGTCGTAGCCCACGGGCCAGTTTCAAAAGCGGCCTTCGCCGCCGCCACCGCGCGGTTTACGTCCTCCACGTTTCCCGCCGGCACCTGCGCGATCACTTCCTCGGTGGAAGGATCGAGGATGGCAGAAGTCTTTCCGGACGCGCTGTCCACCCACTCGCCATTGATGTACATCTGATAAGTACGAACCTCCGACGTAACTCCGCTTGGCATAGCAAGCCTCCTTATCAAAATCTCTGCAAATGCCTAACAACCTAGCCCCGTAGGGACGACCGAGTTTTCCCGCACACTCGTCCTGTCCTACGCAGGTCTGACAGTTCCCAAATTCTTCGGCTCGACCACGGCCGCGCGCGACGTCTTCAGCCGCCCGTACACGAAGAAGAAAAACGCAGCCAACACCAGGAAAAACAATGTGAAGCCGAACATCTTCGCTTCGTACCTCCACACCGAGGTAATCTGCTTCGCCGGAAAGAACGCCAATGCGATTCCCAGCGCCGTAGTCACGAAGCCGCAAAACCCCGAAACAATCAGGGTCCCGCGGCTGTAGCGTGCCCCGGCCATGTCGCCGCCAAAGCCAAACTTCAGCAACGCCGCAAACACATACAGGAACGGCACCAGTTGCAGAACCACCGCCAGCGAAAGCATGGTCTGGAACGCTTCCTGCACGCCGCCCGACGCATAAAAATTGATGACGATCAATATAAGCGAGACCACCGCCTGCACGATCAGCGCCGCGTGGGGCGTCCTATATTTAGGGTGAACTTTGCCGAGCCAGGAGGGCATGTAGGAATCGAGGCCGGCGACAAACGGAATGCGCGCCGACCCGCCCATCCACGCAGACCCAATCCCCGCGATCGACAGACTCAGCATCACCGCGAATGGAGTGATAATCCACGCCACGCCGACTCTGGCGGCCATATGGCTCACCGCCTGCACAATGCCCTGCAACACGCTGATGTCGTTCTTGCCGATCGCGACCAACAGCGTCAGTGTCGCCCCGATATAAAGCAAGCCAGAAAACAGGCCGCCCCACGCCACCGCGCCCGGCAACGTCTTTCGCGGATCTCGGATCTCGTCACCCATCACTGAAGCCAGTTCAAGCCCAACCAAGCCAAAGCAAATCACGCCGAACGAATTCAGAACAAAGCGGGGGTCCGCTGGAATCCGAAAATCAGCGGCCGTCACCGTCGTGCCGAAGCGCGACAAGACCGTCGCTCCCAACCCGATCAGCACCGCCGCCGCGACAAACGTTCCAATCGCGCCCGCATTGTTAAGCCACTTTCCCACTCCCAGCCCAACAATGTTCACCACCGTCAGCAGCAGCAACAACAACACGGATGTGACCATTGCGAAATTCTTGTTGTCGGCCAGCGCCGCGTGCCCCGGACCCATCGCAAACACAGTAACTCCGACGAAATACAACATCACCGTCGGAACATACAGCATGTTATTCGTCCAGTAACACCAGCCCGAGAGGAAGCCGTGCGCGTCGCCAAACACTTCCTTCGCCCACAAGTACACACCACCTTCGCCGGGATAGCGATGCGCAAGCTCGATCACCGCGATCCCCTGCGGCCAGAAAAACAGCAGCAGCGATATAAGCCACAGCCAGACGGTCACGCCCCCGTTGGCGGCGATGCTGGGGACAACGTTCAGGTTGAACACAGCAACGACGAACAGCAACACCAGGTCAAAGCGTCCGAGCACGCGCTTTAGGTGCGGCTGATTGTCGTCGGTAGTGGACATAGAAGAATCGGGTGATCGGGTCATCGGGCCATCGGGTGATCGGTTTCAGATGGCCCGATGACCCGATGGTGAGATGACCCGCTCTGACCTAGTGTGCCGCGACCGCTCCCAGCCGCTCGTGCTGCGCGGCGGCGAGCGATTCGGCGATGTCGGCGAATGCCGCCAGGTGCTTGTCGATATCCGCCTCGGTATGCTGCACCGAAATCGTCCACTGCTCGTCCCACCAGTAAGGCTGGCACAGGACGCCGCGATTCACCATGCCGAACCAGTAGTGCCTCCACAGGTCCACGTCAATCGGCAGCCAGTCGCGATAATTGAGAACCTCTTTCGGATACAACATCAGCACGCCGTTCGCGCCCGCGCTCGCGATGTAACCCTGCAAGCCGACTTTCGCGATAGTCTTCTTATAACCGGCCACTAACTTATCGCTGAGCTTATCGATGTGCGAGTAGTTCGCTCGAGTAAGCACTTCGCGGAACGTTGCGAGGCCGGCCGCCATCGAAATCGGGTTCGTGTTGTAAGTGCCGCCGTGGAACACCTTATGGTCCGAGATCAACTTCATGACCCGCTTGTGCGTACCGAAGGCCGCCAGCGGGAATCCGCCGCCG
>JBAVVP010000326.1:0-30834 GCA_049697355.1 Terriglobales bacterium | reverse complement strand
GCCCAGGATAGGTAGGGCGTATACAATTCGGGTATTAGGCCTGACCCGACCGGCCTCGCTCTTATCCACTGCCTAGTTTAAAATAGAGTCTCAACATGGCAGAAATTCACCGTAGAAAAACCTTTACCGCGACCATCGGCGCAGTCCGCGTGGGCAGCAACGCACCGGTTATGGTGCAGTCCATGACCAACACCGATACTGCGGACATCCCCGGCACCGTCAAACAGGTCGCAGCGCTGGCGCGTGCCGGCAGCGAAGTCGTCCGCGTCACGGTCAATAATGACGATGCCGCCAAGGCTATCCCCCACATCGTCGAAGGGCTTGAGAAGCAGGGCTTGCGCGTGCCGATTATCGGCGACTTCCATTACAACGGACACCTCCTGCTGACCAAGTATCCCGGGTGCGCCGAGGGTCTGGCCAAGTACCGCATCAATCCCGGCAATGCCAGCATCGGACGGAAGAACGACGACAACTTCCGCACCATGATCGAGGTTGCCGTGAAGCACCAGAAGCCGGTGCGTATTGGCGTGAACTGGGGATCTCTGGATCAGTCGCTGCTGACCAAGATGATGGACGAGAACTCGCGCCTGCCGGAGCCGAAAGAGGCGCGCGAAGTGACCATGGAAGCGATTGTGGTCAGCGCGCTCAGTTCGGCGAAACTGGCCGAGCAGCACGGATTACGCCCCGACCAGATCATCCTCAGCGCGAAAGTCAGCGGCGTGCAGGATCTGATTGATGTGTATCGCATGTTGGCCTCGCGCTGCGAGTATCCGCTGCATCTGGGACTCACCGAAGCCGGCATGGGCGCGAAAGGCATCGTGGCTTCGAGCGCAGCCATGGCGGTGCTGCTGCAGGAAGGCATTGGCGACACTATCCGCGTTTCGCTCACGCCCGCTCCGGGCGGCGATCGCACCGAAGAAGTCCGAGTGGCACAGCAGATCCTGCAGTCGCTCGGCATTCGCAGCTTCACGCCGCAGGTCACCGCTTGCCCCGGATGCGGCCGCACGACCAGCACGTTCTTCCAGGAAATGGCCGAACAGATCCAAACCTACCTGCGCGAGCAGATGCCTGTCTGGAAGGACCGCTACACGGGCGTGGAAGAAATGAAAGTTGCCGTGATGGGCTGCATTGTCAATGGGCCCGGCGAATCCAAGCACGCCAGCCTGGGAATCTCTCTGCCCGGAACATTCGAAGAACCGAAGGCGCCGGTCTACGTGGATGGCCGCCTGTTCACTACCCTGAAAGGCGACAAGATCGTCACCGAGTTCGTCAAGATTCTTGACGACTACGTCGAGTCGCACTACGCGGCGAAGGAAAAAGAGGCGGTCGTCTAGCCGGCAAAGCGACGGACTTACCGCAGCGGTAAACCGCTGCACCACCCAAAATCAAGTGCGAGACTGACTTTGTCCGCGGCATGGGAAGTCGTGCCCTTCCCATAACCTGTCTTGCCGTCCATTTGCTAACTTCCCGCGTCCGCTTTATGTTTTCCGGAGGAGAGAAAAACACATGTCCAGGCGTTCGTCGCTCACCTTGCCAATCTTGGCGCTGTTGCCGGTGTTGTTTTGTTCCCTTTTCGCCGCGGCTCAGGCCAAACCCGTCGATGCGGAAGGACATCAATGGTGGCAGCACGCCGTGTTCTACGAAATCTATCCGCGCAGTTTTGCCGACAGCAACAACGACGGCATCGGCGACCTCAACGGCATCAACTCCAAAATGGGTTACCTGCATGAACTGGGCGTGGACGCTATCTGGATCACGCCCTGTTATCCCTCGCCCCAAGTCGACTTCGGCTATGACGTTTCCAATTACGAGAACATCGACCCCATGTATGGAAGCCTCGCCGACTTCGATCGCATGGTTGCCAATGGCAAGAAACATCATGTCCGCATCATTATGGATTTTGTGCTGAACCACACCTCCGACCAGCATCCGTGGTTTTTGGATTCGAAGTCTTCGCGTACCTCTGCGAGGCGCGACTGGTACATTTGGCGCGACGGCAAAGCGCCGGGACAGCCGCCCAACAACTGGATCTCTCTTTTTGGCGGCTCGGCGTGGAAGTTCGACCCCACCACCAATCAGTACTATTACCACTTCTTCTACGCCCAACAACCGGATCTCAACTGGCGCAATCCCGCGGTCGAAAAAGTGATGCTCGACACCACCCGCTGGTGGTACCAGCGCGGCGTTTCCGGATTCCGCCTCGATGCCGTTGACACTCTGTTCGAAGATCCCGACCTGCATGACGATCCCGTCCTTCCCGGTACGAACAAGCAGGGCGATCCCATCACTCAGAACAAATTCAACACCAACCTGCCCGAGGTTCACGACGTGCTCCAGAAGTTGCGCAAGGTCGCCGACGAATCCCAATCCGTGCTCATTGGCGAAACTTGGACTTCCAATGTCGAGCAACTCAATCAGTACTACGGCCAGGGCGGCAATGAACTCCAGATGCCCATGGACTTCATGTTCACCACGGTCAACAAGCTTTCCCCACCCGAATTCCGGCGCCAGATCGCGGCCGTCGACGGCGCCCACGGTTGGCCCGTGTTCGTGATCAGCAATCACGATATCGTCCGCTCCTACAACCGCTACGGAGACGGCAAGAACAACGACGCCATCGCCAAGCTAATGGGCGCTTTTTACCTGACGCTGCGCGGCACGCCCATCCTGTATTACGGCGAAGAAATTGGCATGGAGAACAACACCCCCGCGCGCCGGGAAGACGTAAAAGATCCGATCGGGCGCACCGGATGGCCGGCGGAAAAAGGCCGCGACGGCGAGCGCACGCCCATGCAATGGAACACCGCGCCCAACGCCGGATTCAGCACGAAGGATCCGTGGCTGCCCGTGCCGCCGAGCTACCAGACCCACAACGTGGCCACGGAGTCGAAAGATCCTGACTCGATTTTGCACCTCTACAAGAAGGTACTGGCGCTGCGCCACACGAACCAAGCCTTACTCGAAGGCAGTTACATCGCTCTCAATGAAGACGACCCTAACGTGATGTCTTACCTGCGCAGCTACAAGGGAAAAGCCGTGCTGGTGGCGCTGAACATGTCGGCCTCCCCGCAAAAAGCGACCTTCAACCTTTCGTCACAGGGATTCGGCCAGGCTTCGCTGAAGACCCTGATCGCCTCGCCCGAGGCGTCGGCAAAAGGGAATGAAGTTGCGCTCGAACCCTACGGACTGCTGATTGCGGAGGTGAGGCCATGATGAGCGGAGTTCTGGCGCCTTGCCCTAGCGCCGCCAACCTCGGTATCGTTACAAAGTGAAATTCCCGCGCTGCAGTGGAATCCTGCTTCACCTTACGTCTCTGCCCGGCCGCTTCGGCATCGGAGATCTCGGGCCCTGCGCCTATGAATTTGCCGACTTCCTCTCTGCCGCCGGGCAGAAATTGTGGCAAGTGCTGCCGCTGAATCCCACCGGATACGGCGATTCTCCCTACCAGTGCTTCTCCGCCTTTGCCGGCAATCCCATGCTGCTCAGCCTGGAACGTCTGCGCGACCGGGGCCTGCTTCAGGCTTCGAATCTTGCCGATGCCCCGTCATTTCCCGAAGACTTCGTGGACTATGGGCCGGTGATCGATTTCAAGATGGCAGCTTTGCGGCGGGCGGCGCAGGTTTTCTTTGCCGACGCTTCCCGCGCCGACCGTGCCGCCTTCGACCGCTTTTGCGAGAGCGCCAGCCCATGGCTCGAAGACTACGCGCTCTTCATGGCCTGCAAAGATGCGCACCACGGAACGATCTGGACCTCATGGGATGCGCCGATCCGACAGCGAGACGCACGGGCGGTGAGCGAGTGGTCCAGAAAGCTGGCGCCGGAACTGATGGCCTACAAGTATTGGCAATTCGAATTCTTCCGGCAGTGGGAGCAACTCAAGGCCTATTGCCAGCAGCGCGGCATCCGCTTCATGGGCGACATCCCGATCTATGTGGCGCACGACAGCGCTGACGTATGGGCTCATCCCGATCTCTACTACCTCGACGATCGGGGCGGCCCGACCGTAGTCTCTGGCGTGCCCCCCGATTATTTCAGCGCCACCGGACAGCTTTGGGGGAATCCTATCTATCGCTGGGACCTGCTCGCCGCCGGCGGATACCAGTGGTGGATCGAGCGCTTCCGCGCCTCGCTCGCGCTGTTCGATATGGTGCGGCTCGATCATTTCCGCGGCTTTGAATCGTACTGGGAGATTCCCGCCGGCGAGGCCACCGCCATTCACGGACGCTGGGTGAAAGGGCCGGGAGAAGATTTTCTACTGGCGCTGCAGAACGCATTCGGCGGCCTGCCCATCGTCGCGGAAAACCTGGGCGTCATCACGCCGCCGGTCGAAAAGTTGCGACACCAGTTCGGTTTGCCGGGCATGAGCCTTTTGCAATTCGCGTTCGGCACCGATCCGCAGGGTCCATCGTTTCGTCCGCATAATTACAGCCGCGACCTCGTCGCCTACACCGGCGGCCATGACAATGACACGACCGTGGGCTGGTGGGCGAGTTCCGGAGCCGGCGACAGCACGCGCACTCCGGACGATGTTCGCAAGGAACACGACTTCGCACGCGCCTATCTCAATTTCCAATCCAATGACGATTCCGAAATTAACTGGGTCATGATCCGGGCGGTAATGGCGTCGGTCGCGGACGTTGCCATCATCCCGCTGCAGGATGTGCTGGGCCTGGGCAGCGAAGCGCGCATGAATCTTCCCGGCAAAGTCAGCGGAAATTGGAAATGGCGCTATCGTCCGGGCGCCTTGCATGCCGAGTTGAGCGCGAGACTTCGAAGCTTGGTCGCGCTTTACGATCGCTAACTGCCGCAGCGATCACAGCGGCTTGGCATCGAAGCCGCTGAGCAAGGCCGCTTCCCTTAACTTTTGATCGGTTGTCAAAAACACGCGCCCTTGAGGAGCGTCTTCGCACCACTCCAAAGCTGCCGCTAATTGGAACGAGTCGGCAGCCCGCAAGTCGTAGCGCTCCACCAGTTGTATCGCCTTCGCGCGCAAAGCGTTCGTGGGCTGAATCACGGACCACGAATCAGCAAGTCTCCTGGCAAGTTTACGAGCTTTGCTCCAGTCGCTGGAATCGAGTTGTTTCATCCGCACAAGACGGGCAAGGGCACTCGCAATCTCGACCGGCGCGGCCCACCAGACCGCAGCGGCATGGATCTTATGCAGGGCGATCGCTCGAGGCGTGGCGCCCTGCCGCACGCAGAGAGGAACGAGAGCGCTGGTATCCCAGAAGGCCAGGGTCCGCACTAGCGGCCCTCCCGCTCTTCCCGCCACACCTGCTCCATGGCCTTATCGGAAACATTGCCTGGCGGTTCCGGCCATGATGCCGGGACCGGTCGTTTCTTTAAGGGTGGGGTGAGAATGCCGCGAGCGACCAGTCGCTGTTCCTGCTCGGAGAGATTCTCCAGGGGGCAGGGCACGATTCGTGCCACCGGTTTGTTACGATCGCAGACCAGCACCTCTTCGCCACCCCGCACGATCCGTATGTGGGCGCTAAGCCGGGCCTTCAGATCGCCGATATTGACGGTGCGCATGTTGCCATTGTAGCAAATATGACCATGTTGGTCATCTTCTATTTGTTCGTTTGAAATGCTAGCCTAAAACCTGAATGCGCAAACGCGTTCTCCATCCCGCTGCCCTCATTGCGCGCGTGTTGTTTGCCCTGGCCGCGAGCTCATCGGCCGCAACTGCCGGCCATTGGAGTGTCGTCAATCAGCCAGCCCGCCTGGTCAACGGAAGCCCGGTGTACTTTCGTGTCACTACGCCCAAGCCGGTACGCACACTTTCGGGCAGTTGGCTGGGTCACGAGATTGCATTTAGTTTCGACGCGAGTCGGAAGTCATGGTTCGCGCTTGCCGGGGTCAGTCTGGAAACGAAGCCGGGAGCCTATCCTCTCCAGTTGCACGCCGAAACTTTGGCGGGACAATCCGCCGGGCAGGCAATCTCGTTCGAAAAGAAAATTCGAGTGCAACGCCAACGTTATCCCCGCGTGCTGCTGAAGGTTCCCGATCGCTATACCGCCCCCAGCCCCGAAGACTTGCGGCAGATCGAACTGGACAAGGAAGCAAAAACCGAGATTCTTAGAACCGTTAGCGCCGAGCGCGAATGGAACGGCTCGTTCGCGGCTCCGGTGGATGCCGAGATCTCCGGCGTGTTTGGAGTCGATCGCGTCTTCAACGGATCGGTCCAAAGCACGCATCAGGGGCTTGATTTCCGCGTGCCCAGTGGAACCGAGGTCGCAGCCGTCAACAGCGGACGCGTCATCCTGGCGCGGGCGATGTTCTTTGAGGGGAATTGGGTGGTGATCGATCATGGGCAGGGGCTGCTGACGCTCTACCTCCATTTGTCGAAGTTCTTAATCAAAGAAGGCGACGAGGTGAGTAAAGGGGAGCCGATCGGACTGAGCGGAGGCACGGGCCGCGCTACCGGGCCGCACCTGCATCTGGCCGTGCGCTGGCAGGGCGTGTATTTGAATCCGCAAGTGCTGCTGCAGCTAAGTTTGCCGTGAGCGACAACAGCGGTCCGGGACGAGTGCTTTGCGACCGCGGAAGAGACCGTCGTGGTGTAGGGGTCCTTCGACTACGCAGAACGATCCGCTTCGCGAATCGTCCTGCTTCGCTCAGGATGACCACTGGGTGTTGTGCTGAAAGCTAAGAGCTAAGAGCTAAAAGCCAAGAGCAAACAGCCGAGTCCCTAGTACCCGGAAGCCATCGGCGCGTCATCCGCTTCCCACAGGCCGCCGCGAAACGTAACGCTCCGCCCTGAGATAGCGGGAATGCGCTCGCCGGGAACAATGATCCCCACCAGGTTCAGCGGATCCGCGGCAGCAATAACGACACGCTCCCCCTGCGTGTTCTGCAGCAGCTTGCGGTGGGCGCGCAAACTTTCAACTGCCACCGGGAGCGCGAACTGCTCTCCTAGAAATCCATCGACGAAGCGCCCGCCGCGCACTTCGCCGCGGTCTTCCAAGCGGCGGTAACCGATCTGCAATTCCCGCCATCGTGGCAGATTCGTTTCCCGCGCCAACAGGTCGCGGAAGACTACGCCATAGCGCCGCAACAACATCCAGCAGCAGGATTCGACGCTGCGGTCGCGCTCGGCGCCCTCGGTGTGTAATAGCGACCAGCGCCCTGGCGCATTGCGCGGGCGACGCGCTTTGCCCATCGTTCTCCCCAAGCCGCTGCCCAGGGCGCCTTTCGGTGTCACCAGCGCACGCAGGTTCTCGAACCCATCGGCGGTCACCAAGCCGGCGGCGACCAGTTCCCATAGCCCGGTTTCGATTTCTGCTTTGAGCCGGCCCGTGGCTCGCACCATATCGGGGAAGAACAGCGCACCTCGTTGTTTCAAAAGTTCGAGCACCGCCTGCGCCACCGGACTCAGGAACGAAGTAGCAGAATCTTCCGCCCCAGGATGATGGGCTCGCATCCAATCCGCATCTTCGCGCACGAAGAAGGCAATGGGCGCGACTCGCGTCGGAATTACGCGCCGCCGGCTCTCGCCGTCTTGTGTGGCTTCGAGGGTCGCGGGATGCGGCGACAGGCGGCCCCATCCCACCACGCCTGCCAGGCAAAGCTGATCGAGGTGCGCCGGATCGTAGTCCGCGATTCTGCGCGCGAGCACAAACCGTTCCCACGCGCTCGCGGGAATTTCAAACCCCTGCAACTGCCGGATGACTTCAAGCGTCCCATGCTCGCCCCGCACCTGCGTACCCGGAGCGACGTGCTGCCAGCGAAAAAGCCAATTCATGAACTCGGTTGGGGTGACCGGCTCAATCTGCTTGCGCAGCGTCGCCACCGTGAGGCGATGGATGCGGGCCAGGAGACGCCGCTCGCACCATTCAGTTTCGGCTTCAATGTGGGGATGGCCGCCCTCGGCGATCCGGGCGAGCGAAGCGAGCCCATCTCGCGAATTGGCGGGTCGGAACATGCCGCGCAGAATCGCACCGCTAGCTTCAATGCGGAGCAGAGCCTTCTCAACCTCAGAAGCCGGCAGTCCGAGCAGTTCGCCAATCTCTGAAGCTGTGGTAGGGCCAAGATGTGCCGTCCATCCCTGCACCGCGGTCAGCACCGCATCGTCACAATTCACTGTAGAGACGCGGCTTGCCGCGTCTCCGCCCGTACCGCCAGGTCTTTGGTTAGCAGCGGGAGACGGGGCAAGCCCCGTCTCTACAGAATGGATTGCGCGGAACAAATCGAGCCGCTCGGCGGCTACCCAATATTGCTTGCCCGCGGCCTCCGCGGCGACGGCGCGACCCTCGCGCTGCAACCGCTCGAAGAATTCATTCCAGTTGGCGATCAGCCTCGTGCCATGAGCCTCAAACTGATTGCTGATTGCTGAATGCTGAATGCTTTCCACCGGCACCATCACCAGCGTATGCAGCACATCGTGCAGTTCATCCGCGTCGCGAACATCCGGCCATGCTTCTTGCTGCACCTGCGCGATGGCGGCGGGATCGAGCGCGCCGACTTCTTCGAGCACCGACGCCGGCAACACGCGCCGCATTTCGACGGCCCGCGCCCGGCGCTCTTCGAGCGGCGCATCGTCCAGGTAGGCATACGGATTCGCATTGAGAATCTCGTGCGAAAATTGCGATGGCACCGGCGTGTCCACCGCCAGGCAGCGAATCCGTCCCTGCTCGATTCCGCGCAACACCTCGCGGAGTCCGTCAATATCGAGCGCCTCGGTGAGCACGTCTTTCATCACCTCGGCGACGAGTGGATGGTCGGGAATCTTGATGTCCCCTTCGATGTTCTCGAAGCACGCCGCCACATCGGGGAATACCGAAGCCAGCAAATCGTCGGAGCGTATACGCTGAATCTGCGGCGGAACTTTCTTGCCTCCCTGAAAACGCAGCAGGGCCAGGGCTCGTGTCGCGTCCCACCGCCAGCGCGTTTGAAATATCGGAGAGGCCAGCGCCGCCTGTTCCAGGATCGGCGGCATGCTTTCGGAAGCCAGGAATTGAAAGACATCGACGAGAGGAAAACTGTGCTGCTCGGCAAGCGCGATGTTCAGCCCGTTGTCGGTGGCCGCCGCCTGCAATTCGAAATTGAAGCCGCGGCAAAAGCGCTTGCGCAATGCCAGCCCCCAGGCTTTGTTGATGCGTCCGCCAAAGGGGGCGTGGATGATCAACTGCATCCCGCCGCCCTCGTCAAAGAACCTCTCGGCGATAATGGTCTGCTGCGTGGGCACATCGCCGAGCACGGCGCGGCCTTCAAGCGTGTATTGGATCAGTTGCTCGGCGCCGGAGAGATCGAGCCCGCATTCTTCGCGCAGCCAGCTCACGGCATCCGCGACGATGGAAAGACTGCGCCAACCCTCGACCGGAATCACGCCGGGCAGCCGATCGCTGATTTCTTTTCGCAGATCGCCCAACTGCGCGGAGAGCTCGGCTGTTCGCGCCGGAGCTTCCCCGCGCCAGAACGGGATTCCGGGCGGAGCGCCGTGCGCGCTTTCCACGAGGATGCGCGACGACTTGCCTTCGATGCGGCGAATCCGCCACGACGTGTTCCCGAGCAGCATGACCTCTCCTGCCATGCTTTCGACCGCGAAGTCTTCATCCACCGTTCCCACGACCACGCCTTCCGGCTCGGCAACCACGGTGAACAGGGCATTGTCGGGAATGGCGCCGCCGCTGGTAATCGCCGCCAGTCGCGCACCGCGCCGCGCTCGCAGCTTGTGATTGATGCGGTCGTGATGCAGGTAGGCGCCGTAGCGGCCTCGCTGGGAAGCGATTCCTTCCGATAGCATCGTGAGGACGGCGTCGAACGTCTCGCGCGTGAGATTGCGATAGGGGTAGGCCCGCTTTACGAGCGCGAATAATTCATCTTCGTCCCATCCGTCATCCGAGTTAACGGCCGATTGATCGCCCGACTTGTTAGCGGTGGCAGCGCTGCCGGAGGCCGCACAGCAAGCCACAATCTGCTGCGCCAGCACATCCAGTGAAGCTTCGGGAAAGATCAGGCGGTCGAGTTCGCCGCGATGGATTGCCCGCACCAGCACCGCGCATTCCGCCAGATCGTCGCGGGTGGTGACAAAAAATCGTCCTTTGGGGACCGCGCCGCGCCAGTGGCCCGACCGCCCCACGCGTTGCAAGGCAACCGCAATCGAACGCGGCGAACTGATGTGGCACACCAGGTCCACCGTTCCCACGTCAATGCCAAGTTCGAGCGATGCGGTCGCGACCAGCACCTTGATCTGGCCTTCTTTCAGCTTGCGCTCCGCCTCCAGACGCAGCTTGCGCGATAGACTTCCGTGATGCGCGGCCACGTTTTCTTCACCCAGCCGCTCGCCGAGTTGATGGGAGATACGCTCGGCCAGCCGCCGCGTGTTCACGAAGACCAGCGTCGAGCGGTGCGCATTCACCAATTGCACGATGCGCTCGTAAATCTCATCCCACATCTCGTTCGAAGCGACCGGGCCTAGTTCTGAGGACGGAACCTCAACCCCGAGGTCAAGCGTGCGTTTGTGTCCGACGTTGACGATGACGGGATCGGGCCTGCCGCTGCCCGCAAGGAAGTGCGCGACCTCTTCAATCGGCTTCTGCGTCGCGGAAAGCCCGATGCGCACCGGCGGGCGCTCGGTGAGAGCTTCCAGCCGCTCCAGCGAGAGCGCCAGATGCACACCGCGCTTGTCATCGGCTACCGCGTGAATTTCGTCGACAATCACGGTCTCGACATCGCGCAGGATGGCGCGGCTCTTCTCCGCTGTCAGCAGAATGTAGAACGACTCGGGCGTCGTCACCAGAATGTGCGGCGGGCGTTTCAGCATCAGCCGCCGGTCTTTCATCAACGTGTCGCCCGTGCGTACCGCCGTCCGGATCTCCGGCATGAGCAGGCCGCGATCGCCGGCCATCTGCAGAATCTCTCCCAACGGGATTTCGAGATTCTTCTGGATGTCGTTGCCCAGCGCCTTGAGCGGGGAGACGTAGAGAACTTCGGTGCGGTCGCGCAGTTCGCCCGCCAGAGCCTTGCACACGAGGCGATCAATACAGGCGAGGAAAGCCGCCAGCGTTTTGCCCGATCCGGTGGGAGCCGAGATCAGCGTGGTGTGTCCGGCGAGGATGTGGGGCCAGCCCTGCTCCTGCGGTTCGGTCGGAGTCGAAAAGCGCGCGGTGAACCACTCCTGCACCAGCGGATGAGCCCAGGCAAGGGAAGGAGAGACTGCGGACGGCATGGGAATGTATTGTAGCCGGAAATTGTAGTTTCGTAAAATGTTCGCCTTTGGGGTGCCTCGAAGAGTAGAATTGCCAGAGGCTCTGGCACTGTCGCCCGCGCTGCGAAACTTTCCAGTTAGGTTTTGCAGTGCATCTGCATCCAGAGGGAAAAGCCATGAAATCTAGGAAGACCGTCAAGAGACAGAGCCGATCCCGTCGCGTAGGGTACGACGACAAGGAGCAAGCGGAAGCTTCCGCGCGCAAGCCGCGCGATCTTTCGTTGGATACCTTGTCCACCCACGCGCTCATCGAGGCCCTTCGCGGATCGTGCAAGGGTACGGACTCGCTGGTGGCGATACGCGAACGTGACCACAAACGGGACGACCGAGCGAGGAGCCGAAAGCTAGGTCAGGGTCGTTAATCACTAACTGATATCTGACAGATCAGGGCTAGGGCTCTCTCGCGATGCTGAGGCCGATGCAGGCGCACTGGCAGCACTACTCTTCTAACGTTCGCCCCTCACCGCCGTCCAAATGCTTATGGAGAAACGCTGCTGCATTCTTCTCGCAGTTTTCGCGGTGCTCGCTGGCCTGGCCACGCCGCTGTTCGCTCAGGAGCCACATCCGGCCTTCCACGCCACCACCGACTGGGATCTTCGGCCCTCGTTCATGTTCGATACTCTGTGCGCGCTGAATTTCCTCAGCGGAGATCCGTATTACTTGAAGTTCTATCAGGCCGACTATGATCGCCTTTTCCCGAGGCTGCGTCCCGAGGAACGTGCCGCTTTCGTCAGCCTGAAGCGCCGGATCAAAGATCAGAATGGAGGGATTATCTCGGCGCAACTCGCCCTGTACTTCTCCGTCACCGATGCGGAATCGCTCGATGACATGATTCGCGTGGTGAGAGACAGTTCGGCAATGGAGCGAGGCCTGAAGGCGACCTCATACTACAGCGATGACGGTTGGAAGGTTTATGACGAGAGCCGCGGCGATCTCGAAGCTGCTTTCAAGGCGCTGAAGCGCATTCACTTCGAAGCGGATTGGGAAAAACAAGTCAGGCCCCGCGTCGAAAAGGCGCGCGCGGGTATTGCGCAAGATCTGCCGAACTACAACGTGATACCCAAGATTGAATCGGCGCTGGACTCGCCCTGTCCCTCCAACAGAATCACCGTGTACCTGCTCCACTACTCCGAGCCGCACGGCATCAAGATCACGGGCACGCGCTTTCTCACTCACTATTCCTATCCGTTTCGAATCGTGCTGCGCAACGCGATTCACGAGATGATGCACCCACCGTACGATTTGGCTCACGATGCCGACCTGCGTGCGCTGCTGCAGTCCTTGCGCTCCGACGCGTTCCTGATTGGCAAAGTCGAGCACCATAACCCGTCTTTCGGGTACAACACGCTGGAAGGTTTGGAGGAAGAGGATTGCGTGCAGGCGCTGGAACAGATTCTTGCCGAACCCTTGGGAATGGGAGGCGACCCTCGCCGCTATTGGAAGGAGCAGGATGACGGCATCCACGTGCTGGCAGTGGCGCTCTACAGCTTGATGAAGCAGCAGCACTTTGCCGATGGCCACGAGGCCTTTACTGTTTTCCTCAAGCGCATGATTCACTCTGGAGCGTTATCGAACGGGCGCATCGAAGAACTCAATCGCGCGTTTTTTGCCCAGTAAGACACAGAACGAACGGGCGCGGGTGCGCTCATTGGGCATTTGTCGAAATCGTGGGCGGGAATGGGCGGTCGTGGAGTCGTCAGGCGGCGCAGCTTCTCCACCCCGTCAAGCCAACACCGGGCTTGACGGGGCCCCGGTTCGCTCCGCTGGACAGCCGGGGGCGGCTGTCCCTACGCGAGTTCGGCCTGCTAGAATCGCGGCGATGCCTAAAACATCCGCTACTGCTCGCGCCCGCAAAATTAGACTTATTCTCTTCGACGTCGACGGCGTTCTTACCGACGGCAAAATCTGGATCTTCCCGGCGCCCGGAGGCCCGCAACCCGGAGTTCAGCAAAGCATTCTCGAAAAGTCCGCGGAGCATGGTGGACAGGGAGGATTCGGCCTCCACAGTACCAGCCTGATCGAAGCCAAGGGCTTCCACGCCCACGACGGCACCGCCATTTCGTTGGCCCGCCTGGCGGGAATCAAGACCGGGGTCATCACCAAGCGCATCTCCGAGACGGTTGCCCTTCGCGTGCGTGATCTGAAAATGGACTACGTGCATCAGGGCGTTCAGGACAAGGCATCCGTGTTGGCGCAGATTCTCGAAAAAGACGGGATCACCGGCGCCGAGGCCGCTTTCGTGGGCGACGATGTGATCGATCTGCCGGCCATGCGCCAATGCGGGCTGGCGATCGCGGTGAAGAATGCGCGTCCCGAGGTTAAAGCCGAAGCCCACTGGACCACGTCGCATATCGGGGGGGATGGCGCGGCACGAGATGCAGTCGAATACATCTTGAAAGCGCAGGGGAAATGGAAGCGAGCGGTAGAGGAATATATTTCGGAGCGAAGCTGAACGAGTAAACCGTCGGCTCTCACCTTTCAATGTTCCGTTCCAACCACCCACCGGTTGCTTGCTTGGGGCGTGCTCGGGTTAGCAACCGGTGGGTGTTGTACTCCCTACTCACCCTGTTGTTTTCAGGAGCGATGATTCTGAAAACCCGGCTTTGCCAGGAAAGTTTCGGAGGCCCTCCAGTTTCCCGGATATTTCCTAACTCATTTCCAGGCAACAAAGTATCGCTGATCTAGTCGGAAATGGCGGTGGTCTTCGCCGCCATCAGTTCGGCAAAGCGCGGATCTTTGCGCAGGTTGCTGAACTCGTTGTCTTTGTAGACGTCCTTGATGTTCTTGTAGCCCTCTTCCATCGCCTTCTTCAAATAGTGCAAAGAACGGTCGGGCTCGCCCGTGCTGGCGTACAGTTTGGCGAGCACATAATCGTAGTGGGCGCGGTCTTCGGGAGAAGGAAGCTGGGCCAGCACTCCGCCGCGCGAGGTTCGCTCGAAAATATCGGGATCGAGCTCCATCGCCTTGGAATAGTTTGCGATGGCTTTGTCGAACTGTCTCTTGCCGAAGTAGGCCGCGCCCATGTTGCTGTAGTAGGAGGCGGCATCGTCCCTCAACGCGATCGCTTTCTGATAGTTCCGGATCGCCGCGTTGTAGTTGTGCGCCTCGTACTCAATGACGCCGAGATTGTTGTAGGCATCGGCATGTTTGCGATCGGCCTTGATGGCGCGTTCGAAACTTTTCTTGCCTTCCTTGTAGCGTTGCATCATGAGTTGGCAGATACCGATCTTGTTGTACACAGAGGCGCTGCCCGGCTCGCCTTTCAGGGCAGCCCGGTAGAAGTCGATCGCGTCGAGGAAGTCTTTGTCCGTCCGTAGTTCGTCGCCACGTTTTTCGAGGTCGTCGGGCGATGCTCCGGGAGCTGGCGGATCGGCGCGATGCATGGGCGGAGGGCCGACTTGCAGCTGTTCGGTGCTCTGAGCCTGCAAGGGGAGCGATGGAAGAACCAGAAGCGCACAGAAGAGAAGCGACGCACAGCTGAAGCGGATCCAGGAAAGCATATTCCACCCCCGCCCGAACCTACAAAAGTTCAGAGTTTCAGGCCATTTCAGCGTACTTTGTCAAATCCCCAGCAAGTTTAAGGCCGCGAAAACCATTGCAGAGGTCAGAGGTCAGATTGCGGAAGTAAAACCAATCGGTTTCACCTCTGCAATCTGACCTCATACCTCTGACCCTTATCACTGCGGCTTAGACGCCGCCGGAGTGTTTTTGTCACTGCTTTTTTGGGAGCCGTTGTCTCCCTTGAACACGCCAGCAATCCTGCCGAACAAGCTCTTCTTCTTACTGGCCCCGTCCCCTGATGAGGATTGGACACCGGCGGCAGGCTGCGGGTTCCCGCCGCTGGTAGGCGGAGGCAGAGGCTTCACGGAATTTCCGCCGAAAATGCGGGAGAAAAAACCCTGCACACCGCCGCCCTGGTCGCAGGTATCGTGAGGCTCGGTACCGGCCACGAAGGCAATCGTGTAATCGTCGGGACACGACGGGGTTGCCAGCCGGTTGGTGATCTTGTCGAGTTGCACATCGACCACGCCTTCGGGCTGGGTGAAGTCCTTGACGTTGGCATACTGGGGCAGAGTGACCGCCTTTTTCATGAACTCGGCCCAGATGGGAGCGGCTGTCTGCGCCCCGCTTAGCCGAATGTCGCTGTAGTCGTCGTATCCCACCCAGACGATGCACAACAGGTTGCTGGTGTATCCGGCGAACCAGCCGTCATGCGAAGTGCCAGTTTTGCCGGCCGCCGGGGCGCTGAATCCGCGCGAGCGCACGCCATAGGCCGTGCCGAAGTTCATGACTCCTTCCAGCATGTTGGTCATGACAAACGCGATGCGCGGGTCGAGAACCTGTTTCTTCTCGGTTTCGAAGTTGACGATGACGTCGCCCTTGGCATTGCGCACGGAATTTACAAAGACCGGTGAAAGCCGCAGGCCGCCGTTGGCGAAACTTGTGTAAGCGGCCGTCATATCGACGGGTGTGGCATCGTAAGCGCCCAGCGCCATGGCCGGCGTCGCTTTCACCGATGTGATTCCAGCAGACTTAGCCAGATCCGCAACTTTGTCATAGCCGACTTCTTCCGCCACTTTGACGGTCGCGTTGTTGAGCGAAAGCGCCAGCGCGTAGCGGAGGGTCACGTCGCCGTGGTACTCCTCTTTATAGTTTCGCGGCTCGTAAATCTGGTCGCCGTAGGTGAAGGTCGAAGGCTGATCGGCCACCGTCGAGGCCGGAGTGATGACAGTGGTCGAGCCGTCGAGCGCAGTATTCACGGCGGCGGCGTACACAAAAGGTTTGAAGATGGAGCCCGTGGGCCGCTTGGCGAGCGCGTGATTCAACTGGCTGGTTCCGTAGTTTCGTCCGCCCACCAGCGCCTTGATTTCCCCGGTATGCGGGTCCATGGCGACCAGCGCCACTTGCGCCTGCGGGCCGGGCGCAACCGTGGTTTCAAACTTGTTCTTGCCCACCTTCGTCTTCTTGGTGCGCATCTTCGTGACCTGGTCGTCCACCAGCTTGATGCCGGTTTCGACCGCCTGCGCGGCTGCCCGTTGCAGGTCGGGATCGAGCGTCGTGTAAATGCGAAACTCCTGTTCGTTGACCTCGCGCTCGCTCAGTTTGCCGAGAACGGTGTCGCGAACCATGTCCACAAAGTACGGCGCATCGCTGGCCTCAACGTTCGGCGGCGCCAGCTTCAGCGGCATGGCCTTGGCTTTATTGGCGTCCGCGCGGGTGATGGCGCCGGTCTCGACCATGGCCTCAATCACGGTATTGCGCCGTTCGAGAGCGCGCTCGGGATGGCGATAGGGCGAAAGATAACTGGGCGCCTGGATCAATCCGGCGAGCAGCGCGGCTTCCGGCAGAGTGATGTCTTTCAGGTCTTTGTTGAAATAGGAACGGGAGCCTTCGGCCAGTCCCGAGATGGTGAACGACCCGCGCTGTCCCAGATCGACGCGGTTGGCGTAGAACTCAAAAATCTGCTGCTTGGAAAACTTCTGCTCCAGTTCGACCGCGATCAGCATTTCGATCAGCTTGCGTTTGAAAGTTTTCTCCGGGGTGAGAAAAAATGCGCGCGAGAGCTGCATGGTGATCGTCGAACCGCCCTGCTGATGGCGCTGATGGGTGAAGTCGATCCAGGCGGCCTCCACCAGTCGCATGAAATTGACGCCGCCATGCTGAAAGAAGCGGCGGTCTTCGATGGCGGTCACCGCTTCTACCACGACTTTGGGAATGTCGTCGTACTTCACCAGTTGGCGCTTGGAGCGCTGCTCGGCGTCGAACAGCGAAGCCAGCATCTGGGGCTCGAGTTCATAGGCCTCGAGGTCTCCGGAAGTGCGGCTGTTGATGGCCGAAACCGCCCCGTCGGTGACCGCGATGGTGGCCGGTTCGGGGCTGTGATACGACTCGGGACCGGGCAGAACTTCAATCGAGCCGCCGTGTGTGCGGTAGCTCCCAAGTTGCGATTCGCCGTCCTTTTCGGCATAGCCGGCATGACGCAACTCCGCCGCAATCGCGGAGACGGTCACCTTTGTTCCGACCCTCACCACGTGAGGAGATGCGAAAATCTTGGCCGAACTGGCAAATACCGGACCGCGGAAACGCTGCTCGATGATGCGGTCATACTTTACATACCAGTAGGCAAAAACGCCGACCACCACCAGCGACACCGAAAGAAACGCAAGCAGGGCCATCCGTACCAGGGGATCGCGAGCGACCCTCCCGGTTCTTGCGCGGGTTTTCCCGCTTTCGCCGCGGTTTCCAGCCTTCGGGATTTTCAGCCTAATGGCCATGAAGAGAGCTGTTTATCAGTGCACAGTGCAATTCGCGGTCCGAACCCTGATTTTGGAGCCAAGGTGCGGGTTGCTGGTTGATTCTAAATCACAAAGCCGCCCCTACAACCATTTGGATGCGTGTCAAAGGAGGGACGGGCGTGGCAGGGGATCGGTCCCGAATCACCCGCGACAACGGGCGGAATCCGAGAGGCCGCCCCGAGTCTAGCCCGACTGTGGCAGGCCCACGGCGTCAAAGTCCTCTTGGCTGTGGATCCAGCCCTCCACGCCGTCGATGCGGACCTTGATCCATACATCCCCATTGACGCTGAAGGAGATCGCTTTGGCGTCCTCATTCCAGGCCACGGGCGTCCGCGCTTCGAGGTACTCGACCTTGCTCTGCGGCTGCACGATAACGTGTTTAGGCGTGAAGCCGTCATCGGCTTCGGGAAAGAGGCGCACAAACGTGGGTTGATTATCGCGGTGCGCTTCAATCGTGATCGGATACGAACAGCGTTCCACCTGCCCCTTCGATGTCGACTCCAGGCAGCGCCAGGCCGGTTGCAGGCTGCCGGTGATCCAATTGATCAGCACTGGATAAACAATGTTGAAGTTTCCCGTCCACACGCGGAACTTCAGAACATCATTCATCACCGTCGTCGTTACCCCTCCAAAAGAAGTTGGGGTGGGGCGCAGCGGATCGGTGCCGACCTCGAGAAACTCTCCATCGATATATATTGGCGGGCCAAAAGGGCCGAAGAGGCTTTCGTCCGCGCCATATTTATCGCGACCGTACTTGAACCCGAAAACCTGCACCCAGCCTCCGCTGTCCGGAGCCGAGGGCAACTCCATTCCGGCAACCAATATGCCGCTGCCCAGCTTGGTGGTGAACGACTTGGCACTGATCCAAACCGTGCTCTCGAACCCGCCATTCTCAAAAGCCACCCCGTACGACTCGCGATACACTACGTGCTCTTTCACATCGCGCAACTCCCACCATTCCACCGTCTCTTCGTTGGTGCTTTCAATGCTCTGCACGTGAGTCACAAAGCGGAACGTTTGCTGCGCGATGGTCAGAGTCTGGCTGCGGTCTGAAACCACCACCTTCGGAGTAGGCGCGTCGGACTTCGGCGCGGCAACTGGCAGGGAAGACGAAGCAGAGGAAGCCGTGGCGGCGCTTGGTATCCCCGGCGCCGTTTGTGCGGCTGCGGATGGTTGCGCCTTCTGCGGCGCAGACTGCGTCACAACCCCCGTCACCACTGGGGAAGACTTCACTCCCGGAACTCGATTGCATGCGGTGAAAAACACTGCAACTGCCACCAGCGTGACTACAGCCGCACTGCTGCCTTGCCCTTTCATGGCTAACGTATACCGCGTTTATGGGCGGAGGTTAAGGAACGAAAGGATGCGAACTCCCGGCCGAGGGGGCGTGGGTTATAACTAGTGGCTGTACACCGTGGTCCGAGGGTTATAGTTCTTCCAGTCGAACCAGTAGTCCTTCAAGAAATTGACCTTCTGCAGACACTGGCCCACCGCGGGCCCGCTGGTCGCGCATCCGGCAAAATTCCGCGTGTTGCCTTGAGAATCGAGCAGCCGCCACTCCGGACTTTGCCCATCACTTTTCCCGTTACTCTGTGCATCGCGATAGAGCTCGATGTTCAATCCATTCCACTGCGAGCGGAATACGCGCACCGATTCGCCGTCGGGGCCCGTCACCAGCACCACCGGAACGCCGCCGATCTTGTCCTCGACCGGGGTCTCGCCGCGTACCTTCGCTAAAGGAAAAGCCCGCGCCTGCCCGCCGATCTCGATACCCAGAACCACGTCGCGATCTTTCAGCCCTTGCCCGGGAAAAGTCAGCGGCACCGGATACTTCGCGACCTCTTTTTCCCACTCTTTGTCGTAATCTCCTTCGCGTCCGGGGACCGGCGCCAGCACTAGTCGATGTCCCTGCGGCGTCTCCGCCTTCCACAAGCCGAATGTGAGTTCGTCATTCGGCATCAATTCGAGCGCGCTGCCTGCCAGTTCGCCTGCGATTGCGCGCCCCGTGACCTGCTGCCACCACGAGCCCGTCTCGCGATCACGCATCAGAAAATTCTGGTTATTGATTCCCGCCAGATAGAAATGGAGCTCGCGTCCCCGCGCCGTTCGCTTCCACACCAGACCGGTGTGACAGAGCGTTCAATAAGTAACGGCGATCGGCACCCCGGCCACCGTGTCGTTCAAGATGTGATGGTAGGCCATCTGCACGATCGGGTAAGCGCGCGCTTCGGGGCCGACCTGCACTGCCATCACCATTTCCTTGTCGCTAAGGCGGGCATCGTTAGCCGTGACGAACCCCGCGGCTGTGATGGGATGGAACATCCATTCAAAGTAGTTCTGCCGCACCATCACCGCCGACGCCACGGTGAGCAGCAGCGCCAAGGCAATGCCGGACCGCAACAACTTCGACGAGCTCCGCCAGAGACACCACCCCAGCTCGACCGTGCCCGCCAGAGCGACCAGGGAGAGCGCGGGCGCAATCCGCTTCACCATGATCGCCAGAGCTAACGCGCTCTCCGACTGGTGGCGGAATGGCCGGATGACGAACGCCGGGATCAGAAACAGGCTCAGGGAAAGGGCCGCCAGCAGCCCCAACAGCAGCCATAATCCGCGATTTTCAGATCGATTTGCCATGCGAAGCCATTACCCCAGGATTCATTGCCATCGGCGGCCCACGCCCCAGTGGGCTCGAAGGAGTTGAGGATAACATCTCCAGAAGACGTTAAGAACATGCTCGGCGGGCAAGAGGCAAGCCGATGGCCAAAAGAGGCTTCCAACTCTTACCACCAGAGTGACACAGGTAACTTGTCGTTGGTACCCGCCTCTCTTACCATCGACAATTATGGATCTACGCGCCCTTGTGGTGTGCCCGGATCAGGACTCGGCCAACCTGCTCGCACTCATGCAGTCCGAACTGGGGATGGAGGCCGAGCACACGACCTCGATCTCCTGCGGGCTGGAACTGCTTGACACTCGGCACTTTGACGCCATCGTCCTCGACTATCGCGCCGACAGGAGTTCCGAGGAATTCCTGACGCGCCTGCGTCAGTCCTCGAAGAACCGCTCCAGCATGTTGATTGCGATTGTGGATGGCGCGTTCAATGCCCGCCCCGTGTTCGGGCTCGGCGCTAATTTTGTTCTCTATCGCCCGCTTTCGTCCGAGCGTACCCGCATGAGCCTGCGTGCCGCCCGCAGCCTGATGCGCCGCGAACGCCGCCGCTCTCCTCGCAAGCCTGTCAGTTCAACCGCCAACGTCGCCTATCCTGGGGCGCCCGAACTGAACGCGGCTCTGACCGACCTTAGCGACGGCGGAACCGCTCTCGTCACCGCCAGCCGGATTCCACCCGCATGCAAGGTTTATTTCGAGTTCGCTCTTCCCGGCCAGAAGCAACTGGTCCGCTTGTCGGGAGAGGTGGCCTGGCAGGACGCGAGCGGACGCACCGGCATCCGTTTTCTCGACGTGCCGCAGTCTTCGCGCCGCCTCATCCAGACCTGGCTGCAGCACGGTGATGGCCTTCCGGCTGGCGAATTGCCCGCCCAGCCACCGGCAAGCGCTCGCCCCCAGCGCGAAAAAACCGCCGAGTCAAAAGACGCAACCCTCCTCTCCAACGCCGGTAACCGCCGCGGAGAGTTTCGCCTCGCCTGCAAACTCGGAGCGGAAGTCTATCGTCTCGGGGACAAGGTCCCCAATCGCTGCACGTTGTCCGATATCAGCGAAGGCGGTTGCTACGTCGAAATGCCATCCCCGCTTTCCGCACAGTCGGGCGTGGAGATTCTGGTCCGCACCGCCGACGTGAAATTGAGAATCCGGGGGCAGGTGCTGGCCACCCATCCTGGTTTCGGCATGGGCGTGCGTTTCATGTTCCGGGATTCCGTCGAGCGCGAAGAAGTCATGCGCCTGCTCGCGGTTCTTGCCACCGGTCCGTCGCTCGACGAACAACACCGCTAGGCCAACTGCGCCTTCTCCGCCACGGCCCGGCGAAAATATTCCAGCGAAAGTCGCAGGCCGCTCTCCAACTCGACTTTCGGCTCCCATCCCAACAGCCGCTTCGCTTTCGAAATATCCGGACGCCGCTGCTTCGGATCGTCCTGCGGCAGCGCTTCGAATTTGATCTGGCTCTTCGACCCCGTCGTCGCAATCACTTGCCGCGCGCACTCCAGAATCGTGAACTCGATGGGATTGCCAACATTCACGGGTTCGTGTTCCGCGGATCGCGCCAGGCGCAGAATTCCATCCACTTCATCGCTCACATAGCAGAAGCTGCGCGTCTGGCTGCCGTCGCCATACACCGTAAGATCTTCTCCCCGCAGCGCCTGCCACATGAAATTCGGAATCACCCGCCCGTCGTTGATCTGCATACGCGGCCCGTAGGTATTGAAGATGCGCAGAATGCGGGTGTCTACCTGGTGATAGCGGCGATAGGCCATCGTTACCGCTTCCGAAAACCGCTTGGCTTCGTCGTACACCGACCGCGGCCCGACCGGATTCACATTCCCCCAATACGTCTCGGGCTGAGGATGCACCATCGGATCCCCGTAGCACTCCGACGTCGACGCCATCATGAACTTCGCGCCGCACCGCCGCGCCGTCTCCAGCGCTTCAAACGTGCCATACGATCCCACGCGCAGCGTTTCGATCCCGTGCGCGGCATAGTCGACCGGGCTCGCCGGACTGGCGAAGTGAAACACATAATCAAGCGCGCCCCACTCGCCGGGCTCGCAAACATCTTTCTCTACAAACTCAAAACGCGAATCATTCCGCAGATGCTCGATATTGGCGAGGCGCCCGGTCAACAGATTGTCCGCCGCCACCACCCGATTTCCTTCGCCCAGCAGCGCATCGCACAAATGCGATCCCAGAAATCCCGCTCCTCCTGTCACCAGCGCGCGGGGGTGGTTCGCGGCTCGCGAGATGGTGGGATGGGTGTTCATGGGTTGGGCATTCACGATGGTCAGGCACGCTCCTTTTTCTTTGGGAGCGCCCTTGCCGGCGACTCCTCGGCCAACGCCGCCGGACGGCCCACGCTGTAGTAAGAGAATCCGTGCTCCAGCATCAGCGCTGGATCATACAGATTTCGCCCATCCAGCACGATCGGATATTTCACCAGCGCGCGGAGGCGCTCCAGATCGAGCGCCGCGAACTCTTCCCACTCCGTCAGGATGAGCAGCGCATCGGCGCCCTTCGCGGCCTCATACGCATCCGAGGCCCACTCGACACCCGATTTCAGCACTTCTTTCGCCCGCTCCATCGCCGCCGGATCGTACGCGCAAACGCAGCAGCCCTCGCGCAGCAGTTCCTGCACCAGCAACATCGCCGGAGACTCCCGTATATCGTCGGTTCCGCCCTTGAACGCGAGGCCGAGCACGCCCAGCCGCTTGCCGCGGAAAGTCCAGAGCACACCCCGCACCTTGCGCAAGAACCGGTGGCGCTGCTCTTCATTGATGCGGATGACTTCCTCCAGCAGCCGGAAGTCGTATCCGCTTTCTTTGGCGACTGCCCGGAACGCCATGAGGTCTTTCGGAAAGCACGAGCCTCCGTAGCCGATTCCCGGATTCATGAAGCGCGGCCCGATCCGCGAATCCGTCCCGATCCCGTCGCACACCTGCTGCACATTCGCCCCCACCGATTCGCAGATCGATGCCACGGCATTGATGAAGGAAATCTTCATCGCCAGAAATGCGTTGGAAGCGTGCTTGATCAGTTCCGCGCTTTTGGTGCTGGTGACGATCAGCCGCGGCGGCGCTTTGCCCGCAGCCGTATCCGGACGCGGAATCGCCTCCCCTCGCCCGTAATACCATCCGCTGGTCAGCGGCCCGTAAAGCTGGCGCATGACCTCCGCCGCCCGCTCGCTTTCCACTCCCACCACGATGCGGTCGGGATAAAGAAAATCCGTAACCGCCGTCCCCTCACGCAGAAATTCGGGATTCGAAGCCACATCGAAATGCGCGGGATCGGCCCCGTTCCTGGTGATGATGGTCCGGATCCACTGGCTCGTGTACACCGGAACCGTGCTCTTCTCCACCACTACCTTGTATCCGTTCACTCCGCCGGCGATTTCCCGCGCCACCGACTCCACGTACGACATATCGGCATCGCCGCTTTCGGTCGGCGGTGTCCCGACCGCGATAAACACTACCTCGCTCTCCCGCGTGGCGGCCTGCAGGTCGCAAGAAAACTTGATGCGCCCTCCTCGGTGCCGCGTCAGCAACTCGGGCAGAAATCGTTCGTGAATCGGCACTTCGCCGTTCGTGAGCGCCGCGATCTTCTTTTCGTCGTTATCGACCACCACAACCACGTGCCCCAGATCCGCAAAGCACGCCCCCGTCACCAGCCCTACATATCCGGACCCAACCACCGCGATGCGCATAGCGAGCCTTCTCCCTGAGAATTTCCATTTGCACCCCGGCTCGTCGGTGTGCCGATTCCTACTTTACCAGTCTTTTCAGCCCTGAAAGCTCTCCATCGGCTTGGCGGCGTTCTCCGGGGCCAGGAATGGGAATTCGAATCTCACAAATAGCCGTGACCGCCATCACCGCTTCTAGCAGCCCGCTGGTCAAGGGCACCCGGCTCCACGCACTGAAGTTGTAGCGCTCCTGTCCAACAGCCTTCGCCCGTGATCGCTGTAAAATATCGCGAAGGCATCCCCCGCCATCGATCTCGGAGAATCCGTCTGCCACGTGTTCTGATCAATGCCGCCCTGATCAGCGTCGCGATTGTTTTCCTTCTGGTCACCCCGCCGGCCCGCGCGCAGGACCGCTCCGGCGAACTCCGCCTCTCCGTCACCGATTCCGACGGCGCCGTCTTGCCCGCCCACGGACTTCTCGTTAGCCAGGCCAGCCATTTCGAACTCGCCTTTGACACCGCGCTAACCGGTGAATATGTCGCCAGGGAGTTGCCTCTGGGCACCTATCATCTGACCCTCGAGCACGCCGGATTCGCCGCTTACAATTCGCTGGTCGAGATTCGCTCCGAGTTGCCGCAGAAAATTTCGGTTGTCCTCTCCGTTGCTACCGTCGCTCAAACCGTCGAAGTGAAGGATTCCGACACGCTTCTCGACACCACGAACCCCGGCAACACGTACCAACTCGGCGCGGCCACGCTGCGCGATTGGGCCGCCACCATTCCCGGACGCCAGGCGATCGACGTCGTCCAGTCGCAACCGGGCTGGGTGCTGGAGGCCAACGGGGTTGTCCATCCGCGCGGCTCCGAGTACGACACACAGTATGTCGTCGACGGACTTCCCATCCTTAACAACCGCTCACCCGCCTTCTCTCCCTCCGACGATCTCGACGATGTGCAGTCGGTCAAGACCTACACCTCCGGAATCCCGCCAGAATTCGGCCGCAAGGTTGGAGGTGTGGTCGAAACTGTGACCGACCGCAATCCGGCCCGCGGCGTGCACGGCACCGCCATCCTCGGCGGAGGCAGTTTCGATACCGAGAACGCTTACCTCGGCGCCAGTTATTTCGACGGCCGCAACGTTTTCGGCCTCTCCATGGACGCGGCTCGCACCGGCCGCTTTCTCGATCCCCCGGTACTCGAAAACTTCACCAATCGTGCCACCCTCGCTGGGGTCAAAGGCAGCTTCGAACGCGACCTCACGCAGAAAGATCGCCTCCGCCTTTCGCTCAGCTTCGATCGCGCTGGTTTTCTGGTTCCGAACGAACTTATCCAGCAGCAGAACTTGCAACGAGAGGATCGCAGCAATCAGGAAGTCTCAGGCCAGGTCTCGTATCAGCACACTTTTTCTTCCAGCGTCCTGGGCACCGTGCAGGGTCGCGTGCGCGACGACGAAGCCGGCCTCACGGCCAATGCATCTTCCTGGCCCATTCGGCCGATGCAAGACCGTGGTGTCCGCGAAGGCTATGTCAGCGCTGCCGTTGCCGCCAACTTCAATCACCACGAAATCAAAGTTGGAGCCGACTCCATCTACAGCTTCGTTCACGAACAATTTTCCTACCACATCACCGCCACCGAGATTAACGGCCAGCCCATCTTCGATCCTTCCACGCCACCCGATTTCTTCTTCCAGCAATCCGGGCACGACCGCGAGCAGGCGTTCTTCGTTCAAGACAACGCGCATTTCGGCAACCTGAGCCTAAGCGGCGGAATTCGCTTCGACCACTACAGCGTGCGCGTCACCGAGTCCGCCTGGAGTCCGCGCTTCGGTTTCGCCTGGTACGTTCCCAAGCTCGGCGTCGTGTTCCGCGGATCCTACGATCGCGCCTTCGGCACTCCTGCGATCGAGAACCTGCTCCTCAGCACTTCCGCCAAAGTGCGGACCCTCGACGCCAACGTTGCTCAGCTTACACTGCGCCCGTCACGCGCCAACTACTACGAACTCGGCGCCACCAAGGAACTCTTCCGTAAAGCTCACCTCTCCGCCAACCTCTTCCAGCGCGCGACGCGCAACTTCGCCGACGACAATGTTCTCCTCGACACGGGCGTGAGCTTTCCCGTCGCGCTCAGTTCCGCCCACGTCTACGGCGCCGAAAGCCAACTCGCGCTCCCGCAGTGGGGCCCGTGGTCCGCTTGGCTGAACTACTCCTATATGGTGGCTTCCGCGCGTCTTCCCGTCGTCGGCGGATTATTTCTGGGCGAGGACGCTTCCGGCCTGCTCAATTCCAATTCCCGCATCTGGGTCTCCCAGGACCAGCGCCACACCGTGCACGGACAGCTCCGTTACCAGCCCTGGTCGCGCTTCTGGACCTCCGCCGGCGCCTCCTATGGCACCGGTCTTCCGGTCGAGCTGAACGGCGAGTCGACCGCAACCCTCGTCGACGAATTCGGCCAGGCCGTAGTCGACCGCGTCAACCTTATTGCCGGACGCGTGCGCCCATCCCTGTCGGTCGATCTCTCTGCCGCCGTCGACCTCTACAAAAAAGAGTCGCGCACCGTGCGCCTGCAGGGCGATATTCGCAATCTCAACGACCGCCTCAACGTGATCGACTTCGCCAGCGTCTTCTCGGGAACTGCAATCGCTGCTCCCCGTACCTTCTCTCTCCGCCTCCGCTTCGATTATTGATGCTGTGTTGCATCAATTGCGGGGCGCAAGTGAAAATGCTTTTGCCTACCCTGGTAAGACCGTGTCTTGCTGCTGCGCGCCGCAGGGTGCTATCCTCCCTCGCATGTTCGTTTCCGCCGGGAGCTCCAAGTATTACCGTGGCGCCCTGCTTCTCGCTCTGGCTCTAGAACTCTTAGTGGTTTGGCTCCCTTCCTATAACGCGATGACAGACTACCCGGTTCATATTGTCCGCGCGCATATCCTGGCCTACTATGACTCTTCTCCGCTTTATCGGGAGCTTTTCGAAAAATCAGTTCTGCCGAATCCCAACATGGCCATCGACTATTTGGCGACGCCATTAGTCCCGGCGCTTGGCCTTGTCGCCGCCGGCAAGGTCTTCCTCAGTTTGCTGGTGATTTTGTTCAATTTGGGGTGCCACTTTTTTGGCCGCGCGATTCATGGCGCATCCTCATGGACCTCGCTGGGCTGTGCCCTGCTGGTATTTCACGGCGCATATCAGTATGGTTTCGTGAACTACACCTTTTCGGTTGCGCTGCTGTTGCTTTGCCTGGCGCTGTGGTACAGCCAGCGCGACGCCTGGAAGATCTCCTCTCTTCTTTGCCTGTCTGCGCTTTTAACGGCGCTGTTCGTTTCTCATCTGGCGGGCTTCGGGTTTGCTGTGCTCGTCATGGGTCTTTTCTGGATGTGCGAAATATTTGAGCGCCGGCACCTTCCTCGACGAGCGCTTTTGGAAGCAGCGGCGTTTCTTCCCGCTGCCCTGATTTGGATTTCGCTTCCGCACGGCCACGGGGTGAAATTGAATTTTGGAGTTATCGGAGCGTCGACACCGTTTGAGAAGGTGGCCGCTGGTTTTACCCTGTTCCGCTCCGGCAGTACTGCTCTCGATGCGTTAGTTTTGCTGATGTTGTTCGGGGTTGCGCTATTAGCGATTCGATATCGAGAAGGTCATGCGAAGGCCATCTTGAGGGCGGGCTTGTTCCTGTATTTTATGTTCTTAATCATGCCGCGCAAGTTCTTGGTGGACAGTGGTGGCGCCGATGTGCGCCTCGCCATCCCGAGTTTGCTGCTCTGCCTTATGGCGCTGCGATTTCCGGATTCGCGCCGCGCCAGGCTTTTTGGACTTGCCATCCTCGTCGTTCTGGGCATGAGACTCGTATATCAGTTCGAAATGTTCCGTCGCGCTTCGTTAGTCACGGAAAACGTCGTGCAGTTGGTTGATCGCGTGCCTTCGGGGGCACGATTCTGGATGGTTTGCGAGAGCCAGCGTATTCTCCGGCAGAATCTTCACGCCGGAGATTATGGGCTGGCGCGATCGGGCGCCATCTCGTCGAACTACATTGCCCTGTCCTTTCAGCAGCCAATCTGGTTTCTCCACCCTTATCCAAAGGCGCCTGAGTTACCGGGACGACTGACGGACGACCTCGTTCGCTCGACGTTTCAGAATTTTCATTACGCCGTCGTTTGTGGGTTCTTGGACAACAGGAGTACGGTCCTCAGTCCTTATGCGTCGGAAGTGCTGACATCGGGACCATGCGCTCTCTGGCAAGGCAAAACGTGAGCGCCTCCTGGAAGGCTTACCGCATCTTGATCGCGAACCCATCCAGTGCCGCATGAAATCGCCGGCAGCCCGAAGAAGAAAGCGCAAAAATGTGCAACGGTTTGCACCTAGCCAAATAGTGGGATTGCAATCCCACCGGCTTCAGTTGTATAAACCCTCATACTGGTTACGGTTCTGCTAAGCTCTCGCTTTTCGCTTAAACCCTTTCCCGGCGCTCCAAGTGCTACTTAACGGCGGGGACCCCTGGCCACTACATTTTGGAGGAAATAAGGCGATGGGCCACTTTCTGTCGGAGAATGGTGGGAACATCCATTCCGGTACGTGTTCCCGGTCCACGAATCATTCGATGTTCCGCGCGCCGGCTGCCCCCCCAATTGGCCTGATGCTCGCCGTCGTCTGCCTTGCTTTGTCGTCGTTTTCGTTCGCACAGGCGCCGCTTCTGACCAGCCGCGGCGATAACGCCCGCGACGGCGCCAACACCAACGAGACGCTGCTCACTCCAGCCAATGTCAACATGAGCCACTTCGGCCGCCTCTTCAGCGTTCCTGTCGACTATTTCGTGATGTCCCAGCCCCTCTACGTGCCGAACGTGAACATTCCCGGTCAGGGCACTCACAACGTCATCTACGTCGCCACCCAGGCGGATTCGGTCTACGCGATTGACGCTGACACCGGCACCCAGCTCTGGTACGCCAGCATGCTGAACGGCGGCACGACCGCCAGCGGTACTTATCTTCCCTGCGGCACCCTTGGCGGTTTCTCGCAGGAAGGCATCATCGGAACCCCCGTTATCGATCCCTCCACCAACACCATCTATCTGGTGGCCAAAACTGTTCTTAACACCACCGTACGTCACCATCTCCACGCCCTCGACATCACCACCGGCAATGAGCAGCCGGGCAGCCCGGTGTTGATCACCGCTACCAGCACCAGCAGAAAGGGACACGTCACCCACTTCAACAGCCTCCACCAGAAAAACCGCCCCGGCCTCTTGCTGCTCAACGGCGTTCTTTACCTGGGCTTTGGCTCGAACGGCTGCAACGACTCCAACAGCGGCTGGGTACTTTCTTATGACGCTGCCAGCCTGACGCAACTCGGAGTCTTCAACACCTCACCCGACTACGGATTAACTTCCATCTGGCAGAGCGGCAACGGTCTCGCCGCCGATGACGCCTATGTAACAGCCCCTAACATCTTCGCCTCCACCGCCGAAGCCGGAGGCAACGGCTTCGATGTTCCCTCGGGTGGCCAGACGTACTGCATGACCGCCTTGAAGCTCGCTCCCGATCTCCCGGTCGATCCTGCCGATTATTTCACCCCGTGGAACGTGGCCTTCCTCAACTCCCACGATATGGACTTGAGTTCCTCTGGGCCGATGGTTCTCCCCGATCAAGACGGCCCCTGGGCCCATGAACTCGTCGTCAGCGGCAAATATGGCGTCGCCTTCGTTCTCAATCGAGACAACCTGGGAATGTACTCCGCGGGAGATAGTGCTGCCCTTCAGGAAGTCGTTCTCGTCCCACAGAGCCCCACGAATCCCATCGACGTCCTGATGAGTTCTCCTGCCTACTGGAACAACACCGTGTACTTCGCCCCCAATGGCTCTCCGCTCCTGGCTTATCCGCTGTCGGCCGGATTGCTCGGCACTCCGCTGAAAACTCCCGCGAAATATTCCGGCGCCCACTCCCCATCTATCTCCTCCAACGGTAACGCCAACGGAATTCTGTGGGTCATTTCCGGAGGTCAACTCCTAGCCTTTGACGCCGTTTCTCTCAAAGTGCTCTACGGCACGGCTCAGGCCCCCAATAAACGAGACGCTTTGCCCGCCCTCGGCAACTTTGCCACTCAGACCGTCGCCAACGGCAGGGTCTATGTCGGCACCCGAACTACTCTCGAAGCTTACGGACTGTTTCACCCCGCCACCATCACCGGGGGCAACTCCCAGACCGCTACCGTTGCTACCCAGCTTCCCCTTCCCATTCAGGTTCAGGTCGTCGATCCGTACACCGGACAACCCGACGTCGGCCTCACCGTCAACTTCAGTGACGGCGGCAAAGGTGGTTCGTTCAGTCCCACCCCCTCAGTTGTCACCGACTCCAGCGGCAACGTCTCCACCTTCTATACCCTTCCGAAAAAATCTGGCACCTACACCCTGACCGTCTCTGGCACTGGTTTAGCCAACGCCACCACCACTGCCACCGCTACCCCCGGCCCCGCGGCAAAGATCGTTGCCTGGGGCGGAGGTCAGCAGACCGGCACCGCCGGTTCCACTCTTGCCAAACCCATCGTCGCCAAAGCCGAGGACGCCTACAATAACGGCGTCGCCGGTGTGACCGTCAACTTCACCGCCAACCACGGCGCCGTCCCCAATCCGCCCTCCGCGGTCACTGGCGCCACAGGCTTGGCTAGTACGGCTCTGCAGTTGCCCACCACCGTCGCCAAGATTACCGTCACCGGCAGTTCCACCGGTTTCAGGAACATTTCCTTCGTCGAATACTCGGTTGCCGGACCCGCTTCGAGCATCGCCGTCACCGGCGGCAATAATCAGTCCGCCCCCGCCGGGGCGCAATTGTCTCTGGCTCTCACCGTGCTGGTGACCGACCAGTACGGCAATCCCGTTCCCAGCGTCGGTGTTACCTTTGACGATGGCGGCGCCGGAGGCAGTTTCTCCAACGCCAATCCCGTCCTCACCAGCACCTCGGGAACGGCAGCGCAGTTCTACACATTGCCGTTGTCTCCCGGAAC
>JBAVVP010000325.1:0-10709 GCA_049697355.1 Terriglobales bacterium | reverse complement strand
TCAGGTCGACGACGAAGCCGGATTTCGGATCGACCGCTCCCTTCACGGTGACTTCTAGAGTGTAGTTGTGGCCGTGCCCGTTGGGGTTATTGCACTTGCCGAAGATACGCTGGTTCTCTTCCGGAGTGAATTCCGGGTTGTGGTAGTAATGCGAGGCGGAAAATTCCGCTTTGCGTGTGAGATAGACCATAAGAATCAGTTCTCAGCTTTCAGTTCTCAGTTTTTGCTTCTCAATTCTTGAAGTGGTTTTGCCGGTTGCATGGTCCCCGGCATGTTTTCAGTTCGCGTTCCTACGCTGTAGGCACGGCCCTTCCACGATACTTGCACACTTGCGTGGGCTTTCTTCGAACGCAGCAGCAGATAGGCGAACATCGGCAATCCGAAAGCAATGGCGATCAGGTTATTCGCGGGCGAAAAATGGGCGCGGCGAATTCTCCAATATATGAACAGCCAAAGCGCGGCGAATGCAATCCACGCAAAATGTCTAGTGGCTGCACCAGACGCGGCGACGATAAGAGCTGCCCACGCCAAGAGCCACAAGAACATACTCTGGGCCGCACGCCGTTCGGGACGGGGGAACAACAGTACCAGATTTTTCGCCCATCCTTCGCGAAGCTGCGTCCAATTGCGGTACATGCGGGTGCGGACGGCGTCTCCGCCATACCGGAAGTAGATGCGGTGGCCGGCTTTGTGGAATAGACGGGCGAGGGCTACGTCCTCGAGTATTTCCGCCGCAACAGCGGTGTGGCCGCCGATGTCGTCGTAGGCGGCGCGGCGGGCCAAAATATACTGACCGTTTGCGGCGACGATTCCCGAATTTTGCTCGCGCACTTTCTGGGGCGGATACTGCGCCGCCAGTTCCGCGAAGGCTATGGGCATCACGGCTCTTTCGGAGAAAGTGACGGCCACTTGCTCAGGCGAGTATGACAACAAATCGGCTCGCTCTTTCTTGGCTTCGTCCAAAGCCCGCGCCAGCGATCCCGGCTGATGCACGGTGTCAGCATCGGTGAACAACAGCCACTTGGCACGCGCTTCTTTGGTGCCGGCAATCACCGCATTATTCTTTCCTGTCCAATTCTTGCCCGTCCACCCTGCGGAGTTCTCGCGCAGAGGACCCGGGGAAATCACCCGCACTCCGGCAAAACTCTGCGCGATCGCGCGTGTGCGGTCGGTCGAGCCGTCGTCGACCACGATGATCTCAAATGCCACGCCGGTCTGGGCCGTCAACGATTGCAGACAGTCGCCGAGGCTGGCCTCTTCGTTCCGGGCGGGTATGATGATCGAGACCTCGGGGATCGAAGCCTCGGGGTGCGGAGATTGCGGCGGCGCGGCGGGGTGTGAACTCTCCATCGGTTTTTCGCTATTATAGCGGGGTGAGACGAACGCATCTTTCCACGCCGCTTTTCACGCTGCTAGCCATTGGATTGCTGTCCGCCCTGATCGGATGCTACAGCGGAAGTCATCCGGCGCGCATCGGTTCGAACGCCCCGGACTTCACGCTGCAGGATTCCGACCACAAGATCACGCTCAGCCAGTTTCGCGGGCAGGTGGTGGTGCTGAATTTCTGGGCGACTTGGTGTCCGCCGTGCATTGAAGAAACGCCGTCGCTGGTGCAGATGCAGGCGCGGCTCAAAGATAAGGGCGTCGTGGTAGTGGCAGTCAGTATCGACGCCGACGACGCGGCGTACCACAAGTTCCTCAAGGATTACAGCGTCAACATGGTCACGGTGCGCGATGAAGCGAAGAAGGCGGCTACGCTCTATGGCACGTTTGGCTGGCCGGAGACTTACGTGATCGACCGCGGCGGAGTCATTCGCCGCAAGTTTATCGGGCCGGTCGATTGGAATAGTCCGGAAGTGACAGACTACCTGAGCAAGTTGTAGATTATTTCGCGTGGTCAGCTTAAAACTTATGCAGCAGCACGCGGCCGCCGGAAAGCGCGCGCGTCGTTTTTCGCAAACTGCGGGGAGGAATTGCAGTGGGGCGACTGGGGAAATGGTTGCTGATTGGCGTTATCGTGCTGGCGGGGGCGCTGACGATTGGGGTCACTATAACCATCGGGTGGCGTCCTTTTGTCGGGCCGAAGGCGCGCCCTCTCACGAGCCGAACTTTTGAACGCACGCCACAGCGCCTGGAGCGCGGGCGATATATCGCAACCGCCCTGTGTGGCTGCATCTATTGCCATTCCCAACATGATTGGTCGGCGCCGGGAACACTCATCACGCCGGGCCTGGAGGGCGGAGGGGAAGTTCTGCCCTACAGCGACCTTCCTGGACGTATCGTCGCGCCCAACCTTACGCCTGATCGGGAAACCGGGGCCGGCAATTGGACGGACGACCAACTTGCACGCGCTATTCGCGAGGGGGTCGGACACGACGGCCGGGCACTTTTTCCCATAATGCCCTACACCCATTACCGGGAAATGTCGGACGAGGATCTGGCGTCGGTTATCGTTTACTTGCGATCCTTGCCTGCGGTGCGGCATGAACTGCCGAAGACAGAGATCATCTTCCCGGTAAAGTACCTGATCCGCAGCGTCCCGGAACCGGTGACATCGCCCGCCAACGATGCTGCGGAGCCATCCGATCTGGTCAAGCGTGGAGCACGTCTCGTCAACCTGGCGGGTTGCAGTGACTGTCACACGCCGCAACTGGAGGGCAAGAGCCTACCGGGCATGGAGTTCGCAGGCGGCGGGATCTTTTCGGGTCCGTGGGGAAATGTCGCGAGCGCCAACCTAACGCCGGATCCGTCAGGAATTCTTTATTACGACGAAGCCCTTTTCCTGCAGGTGATGCATAGCGGATACGTCAAAGCGCGTCCCCTGAGCCCGATAATGCCGGTCATGGTTTACGCCAACCTGACCGACAATGACTTGAAAGCGATATTTGCCTACTTGCGCACTTTGAAACCCGTGAAGCATCGGGTGGACAACTCTGAACCACCTACGGAGTGCAAGGTGTGCCGGCAGAAACACGGGTTAGGAGCGGACAATTAACTACAGCTTCGCATTCCGCAAGCGCAGCGAGTTCGTGATTACCGAGACCGAACTGAAGCTCATCGCGGCGGCGGCCAGAATCGGGCTCAGCAGCAATCCGAAAAGTGGATACAGCACGCCCGCGGCGATCGGCACTCCGATCGAGTTGTAGAGAAATGCGAAGAACAGGTTCTGGCGGATGTTGCGCATGGTCGCCTGGCTTAGTTTGCGGGCGCGCAGGATACCTTCAAGGTCTCCTTTAAGAAGGGTGATGCCGCCACTTTCCATCGCGATGTCGGTTCCCGTCCCCATGGCGATTCCGACGTGGGCTTGCGCCAGCGCGGGGGCGTCGTTGATGCCGTCGCCGGCCATCGCAACCACTCGGCCTTCGTTCTGCAGGCTCTTGACGATCTCGGCTTTTTGCGCGGGTAGAACCTCGGCTTTGAAGTCCGCGATTTCGAGGCTCCGCGCAATCTCCCGTGCCGTCGCCTCATTGTCGCCGGTGAGCATGACCAGCCTGATTCCCTGGGCTTGCAACTCGCGCAGTGCCCTGGGGGTGGATTCCTTCACCGGGTCCGCGACGGCAATGTTGCCGGCGTACTTGCCGTCGACCGCTACATAAACGGCGGTGGATGCGGCGGCCCGGCCGCCAAAAACTGCTTCCTTGCTCCCGAAAGCTCCAACCGCGCTCATTAGCGTCATGTTTCCAACCGCTACGCTCTTCCCTTCTACGGTCCCACGTATGCCTTGGCCCGTTATTGATTGGAAATTGGCGGGCTCGTTCAAGCTCAGCTTCAGTTCCTTCGCCTTTAGGACGATCGCCGCACCCAGCGGATGTTCGCTGGCGCGCTCCAGACTCGCCGCCAGGCGCAGAAGTTCGTCTTCCGAGATGCCGGGTGAAATTCCCGCGGTCGACATTGCCACCACTTTCGGTTTTCCCTCGGTCAGCGTCCCGGTCTTGTCGAAGACGATGGTGTCGACCTTTTCGAGCGTCTCGAGCGCCTCGGCATTTCTGAGGAGCACGCCCGCATGAGCGCCGCGGCCGGTGCCGACCATGATCGCCATCGGCGTTGCCAGGCCCAGCGCACAGGGGCACGCGATGATCAGCACGGCCACGGCGTTTACGATGGCATGCGCGAAACGCGGCTCTGGCCCGAAGCTTACCCAGGCGATGAACGTCACTACCGCAATCGCGATCACGGCCGGAACGAACCAACCGGCAACTTTGTCCGCCAGGCGTTGGATGGGGGCACGGGTGCGCTGTGCCTGGCTCACCATTTGCACGATCTGCGCCAGCATCGTCTCGCTCCCGACGCGCTGGGCTCGCAGGACCAGAGATCCGTTCCCGTTTACGGTCGCGCCGATCACACGCGAGGCCGCCGACTTTTGCACGGGGACGGATTCACCCGTGATCATCGACTCGTCGACCGTGCTCGAGCCATCGAGCACGACGCCATCGACGGGAATCTTTTCTCCCGGACGCACACGGAGGCGGTCTCCCGGCTTCACCTGTTCGAGCGGAATGTCGTGCTCCGATCCGTCGTCACTCATTGCGCGTGCCATCTTCGGGCTCAAATCGAGCAAGGCTCGAATTGCGCTCGAGGTGCGGCTGCGGGCGCGCAGTTCCAGCACTTGACCCAGCAGGACGAGCGTGACGATCGCCGCAGCGGCCTCGTAGTAAACATCGGGTCGGTCGCCCATGCTGCGGAATGACGCCGGAAAGATCTGCGGGAACAACGTTGCTACCACGCTGAACAGGTACGCGACCCCCGTGCCCATGGCAATCAGTGTGAACATGTTGGTACTGCGGTTCACCACGGATGCCCATCCGCGCTGGAAAAACGGCCAGCCGCCCCAGAGCACTACCGGCGTCGCAAGCAGCAGCTCCAGCCACGGCAATCCCCAGTTCCATGGCGATGCCATGAACCTGTGCGGGCTCAACATGCTGCCCATGGCAATCGCCAACAGGGGCGCGGTCAGGGCCAGGCTGATCCAGAAGCGCCGCGTCATGTCGCGCAGTTCGGGATTGTCTTCTTCGATGGTAACCGTGCGCGGCTCGAGCGCCATGCCGCAGATCGGACAACTCCCCGGCTCGGAGCGCACGATTTCCGGATGCATGGGGCAGGTGTATTCAATCTTGCTCGCGGGGAGCGCGGGCGACTCGGGATCGAGCGCCATACCACACTTGGGACAGGGGCCTGGCCCTATCTGACGCACCTCCGGGCACATGGGACAAACGTACGCTCGGGTGTCTTTTGCAGGCACGCCCGGCTGGCTCCTCGCCGGCGTGATCGCTGCTGGCATGATCGGTTTCGAAGCACTCACGGGAGCTCCAAGCGACACCAATCCCGACGTTATCGTCGCCGGCTTGGTCATTGACATGGGCCTGGGCGGAGCGGACAAAATCTTCTCCGGATTCGCCTGGAACTTCGCCATGCAGCCGGCGCAACAGAAGAAATATTCTTCTTCGTTGTGCAGCGTCTTGAAGCGGGCGGTCGCTGGATTCACGTCCATCCCGCAGACGGGGTCTTTCTGCTTGGCGGGGGACGATGCTTCGTTCGGGGTGTCGGCGGGGTGGGGATGGTCCATAGCGTGGTGCTTTCAGTCTATAGCGAATTTAGGGTTGCTGCGGGAGCAGGCAACTGCCAAGCTTTGCTCGGCTTGGACGGGCGAGGTCGCCCGTCCCCACACAAGCTGAATCGACTCGAGTTGCCAGATCGCGCTTGGCGGAATCCAGACCTTGATAGATACTCAAAGAGCAATCCTCGAACTTTCATCTTTGGGAGATAAGGAAATGACGTATCTCGAAGCCGTCTACCGCTATCAGACTCCGCCCGGAGAATCTGAGTTGCGGGCCATCGACAGTGTCCGCGAGGTCTATGGCATTCAGCGCATTCAGTTTAACGACCAACAGCGGACGGTGCGGGTACGGTTCGACGCCTCACGAATGAAGGGCGACGCTGTGGCTAGGTTGCTGCGCCAGGCCGGGATCGACGTGCAGGGCGAAATGGTTCTGGCCTGAGAGCTTTGGCGAGAGGTTGAAGAGGGGTCGAGCGGCACTCCGCCTGTTTCCCAGCTAATCCTCATGTATAGGGAGGACTCTCGGGGGAGGGCCGGGGAAGCCAAGCGGAGTGCACCTTGGTCGACCAACGGAGTAAAGGCAAAGGGGCACTCGGAAAGACCTCTGGCCGAAGTATTTTCCAAGATGCCCCGTTGCGCGCCACTTCGTCTGCCATGAAGAATAGCATGTCGTGTGCCGTCGCTAACGCCTTGACAACAGGAGGGGGAAGAAGGTTCGAGTGGGTAGGTTTTGCGCTGGGGCGGAAACTTTTACCGTTCGGAAGCTTTTACGCTGATGAAACCAATCTCCGGTTTAGTAGCGGTGCGCAGCAAGGGTTCCGGCAGAGCGGCGATTTTCCACAGCAACGGGAGGGGGCCCGAATCGGAAGCGCAGCCGAGCGCCGCTTGGTTCTTTCGCTGAGCGTAGCCGGCGATCGGGATTGGGCGAAACCATTCTGTTCCGTTATAATTCAAACACGCAATTCCGCCACGATGCGCCCGTAGCTCAATTGGATAGAGTGCTTGGCTACGAACCAAGAGGTTGGGAGTTCGATTCTCTCCGGGCGCACCAGTTTTCTCCGACGCTTCGCTGTCGAAACCTGCTGGGGAGGCTCCATGAAAAGCATGCTCTGGGCCGTGTGTCTGCTCGCGCTGGTCTGTCCCACAACCGATCTTAGCGCCCAAGTCAATCCCTACAAGGATGGAACTCCCGGAGTCACCGGGTATCGATCCGAGGTTCTGGCTGAGGTGACGATCCAGGAAGACAAATTTGCACGGCTTGCCGAGGCGATACCCGCGGACAAGTACACGTGGCGTCCGGCGCCTGATGTGCGGTCCTTCGCCGAAGTATTTCTGCATGTAGCGGCTGCCAACTACAACGTCTATAAGCTGGTCGGAACACCTCCGTCAGCTGGGATCGAGTTGAAGGGGTTGGAGAAATCCACCACCGACAAGACTAAGGTGATCGCCATACTCAAGGACTCATTCGCGCATGCCCGCAGGGCGATCATGGCTATGCCCGACGCCGACCTTGACAAGAGCCTAGACTGGTTTGGCGGCAAGAACACCGAACGCGGCGTCCTCCTGTTTATCACGCGCCATGCCGCCGAACACCTCGGCCAGTCGATCGCCTATGCGCGTTCGATTGGAGTGGTTCCACCGTGGACCGAAGACGCCCAAAAACAGGAGAAACAAAGAGCCGAGGCTGCGCCGAAAAGCAAACAGTAGCAATCTCGGGAGGGCAGCGAAAATCGCAGGATAGTAATCTTAAAGGCAGCGATCGACCCCTCTGGTGGAGAAGCTGCGTGCAAAAGCCCTGTCCTCCCGAAAGAGCAGCTCGACACAGCAGAAAATGCGTCGCAACGGGCGTCAGCAAAGCTAGCCCTGCTTCAGCTTCAGCTTGCTCTTATTTTCTTCAATAAAAACCTTAAGATCGGGAGCGGCGTCGAGCAGCCTCGTCCACTGTTCGTAGTAGAGCGTCACGGGAAAGCGGCCCAGGCCGTACACGCTGACGCCACCCTTTTCACTGACGCGGAACTCCATCGCGCCGCTTCTCTTTTTCGTTTCCACCTGTTTTTCAAGATCGGCAAGGCGAGCTTTTAATTCTTCGTAACTGGGTTCTGTCATGAATCACCTCGAATGTCCTTTTTTATCATAGGGCGGCGATGTCGCGGCGACAATCGCGGGGCGTGGGCTAAGTCGGTTTCGCGCAAAGGTCAGAGAGCAAGAACCTGAACCACCAAGCACACGAAGGATCACGGTGTTTCCTTCGTCTGCCTTCCGCACGGGGCATGTCCTGGCAACCTCCTGTCGCCCCGCAGTAGAGGTCCGTTTGCGGAGTCCGGCAGTTTCCATTAGGTGAAAAATTCTGCGGCATTGTCTGGTTAGCCGACCCGCTCCCGCCATCTCTAGCTGCCACAAGGTGTTGTGCCCCTGTTCGGAGCTGGGAATGGAAGCGAAAATGCTAAAATCGACGCGGATACCAGATTCCAAGGAGAGAACACAGAATGGCGAAGATGAAGAAGTCACTGCTTGAAAGCATTCCCATGCTTGTGCTGCTGGGCCTGCTGGCTGGCGCCGTGGGAGGTCTGGGAATCGGCTTGATGCAGATGCGTGCTATGTCGGTGGCTTCCTCGCAGTCGAAGTAAAGGCTGATCCCCGCGCCGAATTCAACTCACCTGGAACACCACTTTAGGAAGTCGGGGTTGGAGCGGGAGACGGGGATCGAACCCGTGACATCCAGCTTGGGAAGCTGGCGTTCTACCGCTGAACTACTCCCGCTCAATACGGCAGCAAGTGAATGGTAGCACACCGTTTCCGAGATTTGTCCAGGTGTCATTGAATCGTTGTCTGCACCCGCACTGGCACCCGCAACGCACCAGGTGTAAGGTGTTGAGCGTAGTTTTCCACTGCCGCCCGCTTCGCCTTACGGTTGCTGTGCGAGTAGTACAGAGTCATGTCCATTTGGGCGTGACGCATGACCGCTTGCACGACCGCAGGGTTTTCCTGCTCGTCCATCAGGAACGAGGCCAAGCTGTGGCGTCCAAGATTGTGGAAGCCAAACCTTGAGACCTCATGTCCCTCGTTGCTGTAGAGCTTGCCATCGCGCTCAACGAGGATTCCCGCCCGTATCGCTACTGGCCTGATGTAGTCCTGAACCAGCATCGTTGCCGTGCGAGGTTTCCTTCCGCCGAGCTTGATGGAGGGGAACACAAAGTCATCATCCGCCGCGTAGCTCGTTTCTTTGCGCCATGACGCGAGAACCTTAAGAGCAAGTTGAGGAACCTCAACGCGGCTGCGGCTCAGTTTGGTCTTTGCTCCCTGCTGGATCGCACCGTGAACGAAGGTTTGCTTGATGTCAACCATCGCGCGTTCCCACAGAACGTCGCACCATCTGAGGCCGAGAGCTTCAGATATGCGAAGTCCGCAAGTAGCAACCAGCAGAGCTATCTCGTACTCAGGTCGTTGAAGCTCAGACAGCAGAGCGAACGTGTCCTCGACCTCAAGCGCCAGAGCTTCGTAATCCGTTTCTTGGCTGAACTGCGGCCCCTTGACGCGCAAACACGGATTCGAGGACTGGAATCCACCATCGTTGCCAGCGATGAACTCGGGAATCAGCTACTCGGATTTGGCCCATTCGTACAAATGGGACATCATTCCCCTGTATTTGCCCCTGGTTTGATTGCTGATGTCGAGGCTGATGAACCATGATTTGAGCCGTTGGGCGCTGATGCTGATTGCGGCAACATCCGACCATGCAGGCACTAGAACATTTCGGATTACCTGTTCGTGCAGTTCTCTCGTGGATTGTTTCTTGAAGGGAAACGTGGCGAGATATTTCTCGGCAAGCTGCCCAAAGGTGATGCGCAACGGATCGGCTTGGGCGACAAGTTTGTCGAGTTTTAGTGTTTTAGTTCCCCGACCTTCGCCCACGCCTCTTTGTCGGTCATGTCAGCGGAGCCGAGACTTCGGCTCCGCTCCATGCCTTCCGCGTTGCGCCAGCAGAACAACGTTGAACCTTTCTTACGTCTTAACCATCCTCGCGCCATTGAGTTCATCCTCTCTGGCTCCGAGGACTGCCAGCAGCATTATTGCTCCGCTCTGGAACTTTGGACAAGGCTCCATTCGGGCCATTTCCCGCGAGGGCGGCGTCAACTTCGCTGAGCTTGAAACGCCAGACCCTACGTGTGGCGTTCGGGTCTAAGGGATGTGCTGGCAGCTTACCCCTGCGAGTAAGCCCCAGCACTGACCGCTTGTCGATCTTCAAATACTCCGCCACGGCCTGAGCGTCAACGTATGGTTCCGAGGTCATCGGTTCACTCCTGGATTAGTGATTGAGCGAACCGAACCGCTTCCTCGTAGCGCTGCCTGGTGAGCGCCCTGCTGTCGGCGTACTTTTTCGTGTAGTCCTCGGCCCACGCCTTTGGCTTGCCAAGCAAAGCTCCGATGGCAAGGCAGAGGCCTTTGAGTGCGCTGATCCGCTTAGAATGAATCTGCTTTTCAAGACCCTCAAGCACATCCTGTTTTTCCTTGCTGTCTGGCATGGAGATGCGGATGCTCTCTGCGAACTTCTGTAGGGCATCGACGCTCTGTTCCTGTTCCTTCTCCTGTCCGTAGTCCTCTTTCAATGTCTCAGCAAGCCTGTCGTAGTCTTCGTTCTCGCCGCTAAGTAGTTCGGGATGGGCTTGAAGAATGCCGCCAACAGTGAACTGGTCACCAACATCCGTCGCGAGATTAAACCCGCCGTCGCACAAGAGCAGAAATACCTGCGCGGGAATCCCGTGAGCCTTCGTGATTTCCCACATCGCACGGTAGAGTTCCGCTGTGCTTCGTGGAACGCTCGTGCGTTTAACAGCGGATGTATAGGTCAGGCCAGTTTTGCTGTCCTTCTTGTACGCGGCGGTTAGGTTGCGGAGCTTGGAGAAGTATTCACCGAGCTTCAATCGGTCAACTTCGCCTTCTCTCCAGGTTGTTTGGATTGCAGCAATGACGGGATCAATCTCCGCATTGCCAATATAAGTAACTGCTAGTTCATTTTTCATGAGACTGCACCTCAGATTTGAAGTCGGGTTCCTTTCGGAATCCCGCTGAGAGGCAGACTAGAGGCAATCGCGTTCCTAAAGGCTGATATGTAGTAGGAAGTTTTTACGTATTATCAGAATGGGTGACCTTGTGC
>JBAVVP010000324.1:0-17683 GCA_049697355.1 Terriglobales bacterium | reverse complement strand
CAACGACGAAAACCCGGTCCCCGCCCAGCGACGGGGGACATGTCAGCTCCGTCGGGCCGAAAAAATCGCCCGCACAGCCCCGACGGTTGGGTTGTAGGCGAGTTTTTCCGCAAGTTGTGAAGCGCTGCGGTAACCCGTCCCGTCTGAATTGCGCCTTTAGCCGCTGAGGTCGGCCTCGTCCGATGTTATCTTTATGTGGGCAGCGAATCGCCCACACCCCGTTCATGGATGTTCTCAACCGACTCTTCGAACAGCATTTCCACTCCCCGGTCGAGCGAGCGCAGCCGTTGCAGGGCGAACTCGGTGGTTCCGGCCGCAAGATCATCCGGCTTTCCAGCGAAAAACTCAGCGCCATCGGCGTTCTCTACGAGGTACGCGAAGAGAACGTAGCGTTCCTCGAATTCTCGCGCCACTTTCGCCGCCACGGCCTCCCAGTGCCGGAAATTTATGCCGAAGACCTAAACCACGGCGCGTATCTCGAAGAAGACCTTGGCGACACCACGCTTTTTGAACTGCTCTCGGACCATCGCGACGGCGCGACCATCGCTCCCGAAGCGGTCGCGGCGTATCGCAAGGTCGTCGCCGTGTTGCCGCGCTTTCAGGTCGAAGCGGGCCGCGATTTGAATTACAAAGTGTGTTATCCGCGCTCGAGCTTCGACCGCCAATCCATCGCGTGGGATCTGAACTACTTCAAGTATTACTTTCTCAGGCTCGCCGGCGTTCCCTTCAACGAGCAGGCGCTTGAACAGGACTTCACCCGCCTGACGAAACTCCTGTTGAGCGCCAACCGCGATTATTTTCTCTATCGCGATTTCCAATCCCGCAACGTCATGCTGCGCAAAGTGCTGAACGGAGTGCCGAACGAAGACCAGCCCTTTTTCCTCGACTACCAGGGCGGTCGCAAAGGTGCGCTGCAATACGATGTCGCGTCGCTGCTGTACGACGCCAAGGCCGACCTGCCGCCGGATCTGCGCCAGCAATTGCTCGATCACTATCTCGACAGTCTGGCCGGTTTTATCGAACTCGATCGCGCCGCCTTCATGCAGTATTACTACGCCTACGTCTACGTCCGCATCATGCAGGCCCTGGGCGCGTATGGCTTTCGCGGCTTTTACGAACGCAAGGCGCACTTTTTGCAAAGCGTGCCCTACGCGCTGAAGAATCTGCGCTGGCTCCTTCACAATGCGGAATTACCCATCGCGCTCCCCACGCTGATGGAAGCTTTCAAAAGCATGGTCGCCTCGGACAAGTTGCAAGGTCTGGCGTCGACATCGCAACCGGAAAAGTTGACGGTACGGGTCTTCAGTTTTTCGTTTCACCGCGGCCTGCCGCAAGACGACACCGGAAACGGCGGCGGTTTCGTTTTCGACGGGCGCAGCCTCCCGAATCCCGGCCGCGAAGAGCGCTTCCAATCCCTAACCGGAAAAGACGCGCCGGTCATCGAGTATCTCAATCAACAAGAGAGCGTGCACCAGTTCCTCGCCAGCACGTTCTCGCTGGTGGATGCCAGCGTCAGCACATATCAGAGTCGCGGCTTCAAGCACTTGATGGTGTCCTTCGGTTGTACCGGCGGCCAGCATCGCTCCGTCTATCTGGCGGAGCGGTTGGCGGATCATCTGCGCGCCCAGGGTGCGGTGGAAGTGGTGGTGCGTCATCGCGAACAGGAGCACCTGAATTCATGAGGGCACGGAAGCCATGAAAGCCATGATCCTCGCGGCCGGCCTGGGCACACGCCTGCGGCCGCTCACCGACGATCGTCCCAAAGCGCTGGTGGAAATCAATGGCCGCACGCTGCTCGAGATCGCGCTTACGCGCTTGCGAGCGTTTGGGATTTACGAGGTCATGATCAATGTTCATCACCTTGCCGACATGGTGGTCGATTATCTGAAAAAGAACGACAACTTCGGAATGCGCATTGAGGTCTCCCGCGAGGATGTCTTGCTCGACACCGGCGGCGGATTAAAAAAAGCTGCCTGGTTTTTTCAGGATTCGCCTGGACATTCCGGCAAGGAAACGCCGTTCATTCTGCACAATGTCGATGTCCTCAGCACGATCGATCTCGAGCGTATGCGCCAACTTCACGTTGAAACTCAAGCCCTGGCCACGCTCGCCGTCCAGGACCGCGAGACTTCCCGCTATCTTCTCTTTGACGAGCAGCGCCAGCTCTGTGGCCGGCGCGCTGGCGGCGATCACCCACCTGAATTGGTTCGTCCTGCCAAGCAGGTGCAGGCATGGGCGTTTTCCGGCATCCACGTGATCTCGCCTCGCCTTTTTTCCCTGATGACCGAAGACGGCGCTTTTTCCATTATTGCTTCGTACCTGCGCTTCGCCGCCCAAGGAGAGAAGATCCTCGCCTTCCGCGCCGACCAATACTACTGGCGCGATCTCGGCAACCCAGAGAACGTAGCGCAAGCTGCTGAGGACCTAAAGCAAAAAATTGTCGGGCAGTAAGTCAGAAGTTGCAGTTCCCCGGTTTTGGGTGGCGCAGCGGTTCACCGCTGCGATAGCTGCCTCCTCTCAGAGACGGCTTTAGCCGCCGAGGTAGTGCTTCGACGGGGGTCGGCCTAGTCATGCCTGCACGCGATCACCTGATACTCTGAAGGCATCCACATTTTGGGAGACCGCTCCATTTGCCGCCCATTGTCAACGCACAACAGATTACGAAAACCTTCGGAGCGAACCCGCTTTTCCAGAATGTTTCGTTCACAATTTCTGATGGAGATCGCATCGGCCTGATTGGCCCGAACGGATCGGGGAAATCCACTCTTCTGCGAATTCTGGCGGGCGAGGTTGCGGCCGACAGTGGGGAAGTGTCGTTCCGCAAGCGCACGCGTCTAGCCTGTGTCGAGCAAGACTCGCGATTCCAGTCCGGAGCCACGGTGCGCTCGGTGATCGAAGGCGCGCTCGATCGTTGCGGCGTCTCTGGAACCGAGCGCGGCGCGCGCTTTGCCGAGACTCTTGGCCGTGCGGGCTTTGAGGACCTCGGAGCGCAAGCGAACGAGCTGTCCGGCGGATGGCAGAAGCGTCTGGCAATTGTCGAAGCTCTGGTGCAGCATCCCGACATACTCTTACTCGACGAGCCTACCAACCATCTCGATCTTCCGGGGATCACGTGGCTCGAAGATCTGCTGGAGCAGGCGGCGTTCGCCAGCGTCATTGTGAGCCACGACCGCTACTTCCTCGAAAATGTCACCACCGACATGGTCGAACTGAATCGTGTTTTTCCTGATGGCTCGCTCCGCGTTCACGGCAGCTACAGCGCGTTTCTCGAGAAGAAAGAAGAATTTCTGCACGCCCAGTCCCGCCGCCAGGAAGCGCTGGAGAATCTAGTGCACGGAGAAATCGAGTGGCTGCGCCGCGGAGCGAAAGCCCGCACCCGCAAATCCAAAGCCCGCATCAGCAAGGCCGGCGAGCTCATGGGAGAGCTGGCCGACCTGAATTCGCGGACTCGCAGCACCACAGCGCAGATCGATTTTTCCGCGACCGACCGCAAGACCAAGCGGCTGATCGAACTGCGGGACGTCACCTGCACCGTGGGAACCCGCGAGTCGGGTGCTCGATCATTGTTCGAGGGGCTCAACTTCATTCTGACGGCTGGGATGCGTGTAGGCCTCGTCGGTCCGAATGGCAGCGGCAAGACGACTCTGCTGCGCCTGTTGCAGGGCGACCTGGCCCCAACCGGTGGCGAGATTCGCCGCGCCGATTGGCTGCGCATCGTCTACTTCGACCAGACCCGCACGCTCGATCCTGACGTAACTCTGCGCCGCGCCCTCGCTCCGGACGGCGATTCCGTCGTGTATCGAGATCGCGTAATTCACGTCGCCGGATGGGCGGCACGATTCTTGTTTACGGGCGAGCAGCTCAGCCAGCCCGTCGGGCGCCTTTCTGGAGGCGAACGCGCCCGCGTCCTGATCGCGCAACTCATGCTGCAGCCCGCCGACATTCTCCTGCTCGACGAGCCGACTAACGACCTCGACATTCCAACGCTCGAAATTCTGGAAGAAAGCCTGATCGATTTTCCCGGCTCGCTGGTGCTGGTGACGCACGACCGTTACATGCTCGACCGGGTCTCCAGCATCGTCCTCGGACTGAACGGCCAAGGCGATGCCAACACCTTCGCCGACTACGCGCAATGGGAGCAATGGCAGACGCAGAGCGCGAAGTCAGACACAATGACTATGAAAGTTGGGTGCCCCACTCATTCGCGTTCTTTGCGAATGAGTGGGCGGGCAGCCGCTCCAGCGAGGAAGAAACTTTCCTATCTGGAAGCGCGCGAGTACGCGACCATCGAGGAGCGTGTGGAAGAAGCGGAGCAGTTAGTGAAAGCCAAGCGCGCGGAACTCGAAGACCCAGCTAATGCGACAGATGCTCCGCGTCTCGTTTCAGCGCAGGCCGCGCTGGACACGGCTCAACAGGTGCTCGATGCCCTCTATGAGCGCTGGGCTGAGTTGGACAAGAAGAACGACTGATCCCTGCCTTTGCGCGTGTGGATAATCTCGGTTTGTTACAGAGCATATCATTACAACTTGGTGTCTAATCAAGCAGAATGCTTTTTGCCTTGGGTGTCTGGGTTATCGGTTTGATGTTATTGTTGCCGGTCTTTGTGCTCGGACTAGCGTCGGCGAGAGTGCCGCGCTTTTACGCCAGGAGCCAGACTGGGCAGCGGGAGAAGTTCGTCTACTTGACGGGGCTTATAGCCGCTTCAGTAAGCACCGTTATCCATCTCTGTTACTATGGCTGGCGACTTTGCAAACTGTACCACATCACGCTCCCCTATATGGTTGTGTTTACTATTGATAGATCCATCTTCGTTTGCAGATTCCTCGCCGCATTTGCCATCGCGGGCCTGCTCATCGGACGCGGCCCGTGCCGCATTCCGGCCGTACTTGTAACTCTCTGGGTGATGTTTCTCCTTTGGGCGCACGGCGGCATCATCCACTGGGCTTAACTGAACATCTCAGGTTCTGACCTCTACGCTCTAACAAAATCAATAAACCCGCGCTGTACGTCAGTCCGCGTCAACTTGGCACGAATCTTATCGCCAACGTGCAACCCCTGCGCTCCCTGAGCCAGCAATCCTTCGATATGCGGTTGCAAGACGCGAACAAACGTCCCCTTCGGAGTAACTCCCGTGACGATAGCGTCGAAAGTTTCACCGACCCGATGGCTCATCGCGACGGCCGCCAGCCGCTTCGACATTTCCCGCTCCACTTTTCGCGCCGCATCTTCTTTCTGCGTGCAATTCGCGGCGATCGCGGCGAGCTCGTCGTCGGAGTAAGGCCCGGATTTCCCGTCGAGCAAGGCCTTGATCAGCCTTTGCGTGGTCACATCCGCAAAACGCCGGTTGGGTGCGGTCGAATGTGTGTAATCCTGCACGGCTAGCCCGAAGTGTCCCTGCTCGGGATCGCCCGGACGCTCCAACACATATTCTCCGGGCCCAATCAGCTTGATGACGGCCAGCGACAGGTCGGCGAAGTGATCGGGATCGGCGGCTTTGCGCTGCACTAGAAAATCGTTGAGCGCCTTGGAATCGGCCTGCGCGGGCAGCTTCTCACCCTGCACCGCCGCCAGCCGCACGATGCCGTCCCAGTGTGCGGGAGTCTTCACGATCCGGCGTAAGGAAGAGACTTTTTCCAGCAACCGCGCCACCACGCCATTGGCGGCGATCATGAAGTCTTCAATCAGCTCGGTGGCCCGATTCTTCTCCTGCTTCACCACGTCGACCACCTGCTGGTTGAGCACCACCGGATGCACTTCGCTGGTGTCGATGTTCAGCGCGCCATGGTCGTAGCGCAGTTTCTTGAGCTCCTGCGCAACTTCATCCTGCAGCTTGAGCTGCGCCTGCAATTCCGAAGACGCGGCCACTTTTGGCGGAGCTGCCGCCGCACCTTCCAGCCAGGCTCCGACCGCGCCGTAGGTGAGTTGCGCCTTGTTACGGACAATCGCCCGATACACGTCGCTCGAATCCAGCGAACCGCTGGCAGAGATCACGAATTCAGTCACCACGGCCGGCCTGTCCACGTCTGGCAGCAGAGACGATGCGCCCGTTGAGAGCTCTTCCGGCAACATCGCAAAATTGATGATGCCGGTATAAACGGTGGTCGTCTCTTTGGCCGCGTGCTGATCGATAACTGTGTCTTTGCCGACAAACGCATCCACATCGGCGATGCCCACCATCACCTTGACGTCGCCATTAGGCAAGCGTTCGGCGACCTCGATCTGGTCGAGGTCTCGCGAGGTATCGTTGTCGATGGAAGACCAAAGCAGGTCACGCAAATCCCGCACCTTATCGGAAGGCGTCAGTTGCGGTGGATGAGCGCTGATGTCCGCCAGTTGTTGCCGCGAGGCGGGCGGAAAGTCCGGCTCGAAACCCTGTGCCAGCATGACCTGCCGCGCCATTGCCTGAAGATCGATGGAAGAAGGCCGAGTGTTGTTGATCACGTTGAAAAGGCTAACACGAATGGCACGTTTTCCCTGCGCCCTGGAACCCGCCCTGGCTGCACCCATCTCGTGATATCCTAACAGCAGTAGCTGCGTTTCCTCCGATTGGGTCGATTCCCGCAGTTTCCTAAAACATCATGATTTCAGTTGGCAATGTGTCCATGCGCTACGGCGCCAAAGTTCTGTTTGACGAAGTTTCCACCGGCTTTGTTCCGGGGAAGCGCTATGGCCTCACCGGCCCTAACGGGGCGGGTAAATCCACGTTCATGAAGCTTCTGACCGGTGAACTTGAACCACAAAAAGGAACCGTCGTCCGCCCGCGCAAGCTGGGAGTTCTGAGCCAGGACCAATTCGCCTTCGATAAGTATCGGGTGATCGATGCGGTCATCATGGGCAATCGTCGCCTGTGGGCCGCTCTCGAAGAACGCGAGATCATCTATGCGAAACATGAGATGACCGATGCGGACGGCATGAAACTCGGCGAACTCGAAGGCATTGTCGGCGAGGAAGACGGCTACGCCGCCGAAACCGATGCCGCGCTTTTGCTGCAGGGCCTCGATATTCCGGACGAGATGCACGAGCGGAAAATGTCGGAGTTGCCCGGCGGACAAAAAATGCGCGTGCTGCTGGCACAGGCTCTGTTTGGGCATCCACAGGCCCTGCTACTCGACGAGCCCACGAACCATCTCGATCTCGACTCGATTCACTGGTTGAAGAGTTTTCTGAATCAATATGAGGGCGTGCTGATCGTGATCTCGCACGACCGCCATTTTCTCAACGGCGTTTGTACCCACATTGCCGACATCGATTACGAGACCATCATCACTTACACCGGCACTTATGACGACATGGTGGTCGCGAAGACGCAGATTCGTTCGCAGATCGAATCGCAGAACGCGCAGCGCGAAAAGAAGATTTCACAGTTGAACGAGTTCATCGCGCGCTTCGCCGCCGGAACCCGCTCCAGTCAGGTACAGTCGCGGCGCAAGGAAGTCGAACGCCTGCAGGTCACCGAACTGGCGAAGTCCAACATCCAGCGTCCCTACTTGAAGTTCGAGCAGAGGCGGCCCTCGGGAAAACATATTCTCGAAATCGAGGGTGTTAGTAAGTCGTACGGAGACGCCAAGGTGATTTCCAACTTTACGGCGAGCGTGCTGCGCGGGGAAAAGATCGCACTGATGGGTCGCAACGGTTCCGGGAAAACCACTTTAGTGAATGCGCTGCTCGCAAATTCGCCAACCGTTTCGGAATCGGACCTGCGAAAAACGAGCGGCTACGATGGGCCCTTTGTGGATCGCGGACGAGTGATTTGGGGTCACGAGGCAGCCGTAGGATATTTCGCACAGGATCACAAGGCGCTCATCGAACCCGGCATCAAGGTTCTGGAGTGGCTCCATCAGTGGGATCCATCGGCTTCGACCGAAGAGATTCGCGGCATCCTGGGCCAGATGCTATTTCCTCGCGAGGATGCCGAGAAGCGTACCCACGTCCTCTCCGGCGGCGAGGCGGCGCGGTTGGTTTTCTGCAAGCTGATGCTGCAGAAGCCGAACGTGCTCGTGCTCGACGAGCCGACCAACCACCTCGACCTCGAATCGATCAACGCTCTCAATATTTCACTGCAGCGCTACCATGGAACGGTGCTGCTGGTCACGCATGACGAGGATCTGATTGATGAAGTCGCGACCAGGATCTGGCACTTCGAGGGCTCCCACCAGATTACCGATTTCAAGGGCGCCTATGAGGAGTATCAGGCGGTTCTTGCCTAACGGGCGGGGGATTCAAGCAATCCAGAATCAATTCCACCGACGAGAGTCGTGACCATTATCCGGTCGCGCGCACCTCGTCGTGCGATTCGCCCTCAAGACAAACACGGTGCCACAACTCCAGATTAAGCAACCGCCAGATACGATCGTAGTTATCGCGATGCTTGGCGCGATGTTCGGCGAACAGTTTCTCGATGGCTTCGCGCCGGAAGTATCCGCGCTCGAGGCTGCGCGGCTCGAGCAAGGTCTCGCGAATGGTTTCCAGCCGCGATCCGGCCAGCCATCCGCTCCACGGCGTTGGAAATCCGAGCTTGGGGCGGTAGAGAATCGAGTGCGGCAACAGATCTTCCACTGCCTTCTTCAAAATCCGTTTGCCGGCGAGTCCCTGAATCTGCACTTCTCGCGGAATTCGAGTCGCGAATTCAACCAGCACATGATCGAGAAACGGCACGCGGCTTTCGATGGATGCGGCCATGCTCATGTTGTCCTGCTTCATGAGCAGTTCAACGAGGTAAGTCTTGATGTCGGTGTAGAGCAGACGCTGCAGCATTTCGCCCGACGAGCGGTTCCAATAACCGACGACATTTTCATACGCCGTGCTGGGAGCGGCTTCTCGCGCGAACTCGCTCGTCAGCAATCCGCTCTGCTCCGCCTCGCCGAAAGCGGAGAAGAAATTATCGAAATAGAAAGATGCCCAGGAGTTTCCATCCTTGGCTAGAAACGTGTGCTCCAGTTTGCGGCGGAGGGTTGCTCCCAGCAGGGAAGAGTTCGCAACCGCGTTGCGCATCCCGCGCCGCAGAACGGACGGCACCACGGTGCGGTAGGCGCGATCCATGGCCGCATTTTTCAGCGTGAAGGCATAGCGCGTATAGCCGGCGAGGGTTTCATCGGCGCCCTCTCCGGTCAGCACCACCGTCACTCTTTCTCGCGCCAGGCGGGCTACAAAATAAAGGGAGACGCTTGACGGCCACACAATGGGCTCGTCTTCATGCCAAATCAAATGCGGCAGCGCCGCGAAAAAATCTCGCTCGCTGACCAACACTTCATGATGCCGCGAATGAATGTGATCCGATACCGCGCGCGCAAAGGGCAGCTCGCTGTAGGGCTGCTCAGTGTAGCCCACGGAAAAAGTTTCGACCGGCTCGCGCCGCAGTTTCGTCATCAGCGCGGCTACCGCGCTCGAATCCACGCCGCCGCTCAGGAACACACCCAGCGGCACGTCGCTCATCAGGTGGCTCTGGACTGCACCTTCCAGTAACTCGCGATAACTCTGGACGTAGTAACTCTCATCGCGGGATTCGTGCGGCGTCGACGCATCCAGATCCCAGTATTGCCGGATTTGCGCCTCGCCATCGGGACCGATCGTCATGGTATGTCCGGGCAACAGCTTGCGGATTCCGGCGTAGAAACTTTCTTCGCCCGACAAATATCCGAACGCCAAATACTCGGGCAGCGCCGCGCGGTTGAACTCGGGACGCGCACTGCCATGGGCAAACACCGCTTTTATTTCCGATCCGAACAGCAGCCGCTCCGGCGTCAATTTGTAGTACAGCGGCTTGATGCCCAGCCGGTCGCGCGCGATAAAGAGCGTTTTCGTGTTGCGATTCCAGATCGCAAAGGCGAACATGCCGCGCAGATGCTGCACACAATCTGCACCGTATTCCTCGAAAAGGTGAATGACGGTTTCGGTGTCGCTATGCGTGCTGTAGCGGTGGCCGCGCGCGATGAGTTGCTCGCGCAAGGCGAGATGGTTATAGATTTCGCCGTTGAACACAATATAGAGCGTGCCATCTTCGTTTGATATCGGCTGATGTCCACCCGCAACGTCGACAATGCTGAGCCGCCGCATGCCGATTCCGACTGCCCCATCCGTATAAAAACCTTCGTCGTCGGGCCCCCGATGGGTGATTACGCGGCACATTTCGCGCAGAGCCCCGGCGTTCGCCCGCGCGTCTCGTCCGAATTCAAGAATCCCAGCGATGCCGCACATTTAATGTCTCTCAGCGTAGGGTGACGACTGTTCCCTCGTCAGCTCTTCGAACAAAGATGTAACCGAAAACTCGCGCGGCGTTCCATTCATCAATGCATCCCGCCTGCGCCACTCGAAAAAGCCGGATGGGCCTGCCGCTTTCAGCAGAGGCTGTCCTTGCCAGGCGGCATATGTCCCGCCGATCACGATCAGGTGTGCGAGTTTGTCTTTTTCCGTGCGGCAATACAGCACGCGCGCGTCCGAGGACCAGGGGCCTGAGGTCCACGGCTGCTCTTCAAGCGCAAAGAAGAATCCATGGCTTTCGTTGTTTTGATGATCTTCGAGTTCGTAGACTTGTGCTGCCGCTTGCATCATGCTCGACAGCCTTGGTTCATCCTCTTGCCGGATTGCGCCGCAGTGAGCCACTAAGGCCGTCGCCGTCTCTGCGGGCAGCGACAAACGCGCATGGCATCGCACCAACGGAGCCGGCTGGAACGCGCCATAGGACGGCGAAAGCAGGGTTTTGCTAACTTCTGTATGCCAGGCCGTGTCGTCCGGCATGATCAGACTCAACGCTGATTCTGCGGACCGAATGCCACCTCTTGATATTTCCACTCTTCCTGCGCCGGTGCTTTGAACGTCGAGATCGGGCGCGATGTGCCACCGTATTTCCAATTCATGTTCAGCTTTGCCGGCCGCCATATCGCGCACCAGCCACAGACCGCCTGCAACCTTCAGGACGTGCCGCCGATGCACGACCGGATCCACCAGGCGCGCATATCCATTGTGACTGCCCACAAAGTAAGTGAAGGTCTTTCCCGCGATCCAGTTTTCCGCTTGCGTGGCCGGAATGTGTGTCCACGAGAAAGGTTCATCCGCAACCGCCTGATCGACGCCATCCACGCGCAATGTATTGTGCGCACCCGTTCCGCGAAACCTGTTCCGGTCCGCCGGATCGCTCGAGATGTAAACGCCGCTTCCGGAGTCCACCAGCCAGCGCCGTCCATCCATGGTAAGCCGCAGACTGAGCGCGTCGGCGTGCCCGTGGCCCGAGCGGCCCACCCCCTGCGGGCCGGCGTCCACGACCATCGTCTGCGGGTACGGCTGCGAATCGGCGAGCACGTAAAGCCCGCCGTCGGGAAACGCGATGGAACGCGCCACGGGGTTCGTTTGCGCTGTCGAAAGTCCCTCGACGGCTTGATTCCCAAACAACCAGACGGCTTCCTCGGTCAATCGCGCGGCGGAAAATTCCCTGGAATACATCACCGCGCCCAGCGCCAGTGGGTCCGTCATCTGCTCCGTCCGATTGCGCCGCGGATTCCATAACCGCCCGCCATCATCGTCGCCGAAGCCTTCCGGCGGCCCGGCCTGCGCGAGCGCTGCCACCACATCCAGCATTCGCCCGAGCACCGCGTCATACGCGGGCGGAATTTCCATTCCATTCCGCGCCGCCAGCAACCGCGCATATAAGAAGAAGTCGAGCGCATAGACGTGATAATGCAGCGATTGCTCAAAGTACACTCCATCCGGCCACACTTGCCGCCCCGCCTCGTGCAGCACAATCTGCCACCCGGATTCCTTCCAGCGAGCCGCCCCCGGCATTTGCGGATACAACGTGCCCAGAAAGAACAGGGCGATCGCTTCTCCCAGCAGATGCGTATTCGGAGAAAAATACGTAGATAGATAGCGCTCAATGTAACGCCCGTGAAATGCAAGGGCAGGCGCCAGTTCCGAACGGAATTCGGAGAGAAGATTCGCGTCGCCCGTTCCCGCCAGCAACTGGTCCACCCAGATCCACGACAAACTGCGGAAGGCAACTTCCAGCGTGCTTCCCCAGTTAATTCCGAGCGGATACGGATTCGCCCTGATCCAGCTGCGCCATAGCGACGTCAGTTCGCGAACGTACTTGTCATGATTATTCCCCGCATTATCCCCGCTCAGCAGTTGGGCCTTGGCCAGAGTTACCAGGTGCTGGTGCCGGTTCAATTCCCATATGACTTTATGGTCGCCCACCACCGCAAAATCGAGAAAAGGAATCTTGAACCAGGGATCGAGCGGCGCGCGCTTGCCATGCACGGGATCGAGATGCCAGTCGATGTCTTTAGAATCGATGTCTTTGAGATCGCCGCTGGCACCGTCGCAGGCAAGAGTGAAGTCTAGATTTTCGTAGCCCAGCAGGCGAAAACGGTGGCCGCAAATCTCATCGGCCTCGCGCAGAATGGCGTCGGCTTCGCCGGGCAGATGTTTGCGCAATAACCGAGCGCGCTCTGAAACTTCACTGCCAAAAAAAAAGAACTGCCCTGGCCGCGCTGCCGCATCTGCATTCAGCGGAATCGACCCGCTCCGCATGCCCATCCGGTGCGTGAGCAGGTCGCGCTGCTTGTTGAATTCCTGCCCCGCGCGGACGCGCACCTCTTCCCAGTCCATGCGGGATAGGCGCGCCAGCTTGTTTTGCCATCCAGACGCCACAGGTTCTTATCTTACATGCGGAAAGGGCCGTCCCCGACCCACCCAGTTACCCTTGTTACCCTTGCCGGTTCCTGCCCGTGACCAATGTCCGCTCGCCGCGCTACGATTGTGCTTGTGGATAATTTGACCCATCGCAGTTCCGCCGGGTGGAAAATAGTTGTCCACTTTTGCCCTGCGCTGCGTTCAGTCGAGAATGGCCATCGGGAATATTCCGTAAGCGATTGAAAATATGAGTATTATTGTCAAGCTTGGATACAAACTCGCGCCCCGATGGAGCATGGTTTGCTACGCCTTAACCGGCGGCTGCCATCGCTCCCAGATACTGAATTGCCAGGAGAATTCGCTTGGGTTTGTCGGTTAGCATTTTCGGGTTGTGATATGTCGGATCGGTATCGGCTGCCTGTTTTGCCTCCATGGGCCACAAAGTTATGGGCGTCGACGTGAGCCGTGCCAAAGTCGAGATGATGGATTCCGGCCGCACCCCGATCATCGAAGCTCGCATGAGCGAAATGGTCGCCGAAGCGCACCGCGCCGGCCTTCTGCACGCGACTACCGACGCTACGGCAGCCGTGCTGAATTCGGAAGTTTCGTTCGTCTGCGTCGGAACGCCCAGCCTGAAAAATGGAAAGCTCGACCTCAGCCACATCGAGAGTGTTGCCCGGGAAATCGGCGCCGCCATCCGCCAGAAGAAATCGCCGCACGTTTTCGTTCTGCGCAGCACGGTGCTGCCGGGAACCACCGAAACGGTCGTGCTCCCCATTCTCGAAAAAGAAAGCGGCAAGAAGTGCGGAGAGGGTTTCACTGTCTGCTATAACCCGGAGTTCATGCGCGAAGGCAGCGCGGTCGCCGACTTCCTCAACCCGCCCTACACCATTCTCGGAGCCAGCGACACCAACCACCTCGCGCCCCTGCGCGAACTTTATCGGAACACTCCCGGCACACTTTTCGAGACGACCATTCCCGTCGCCGAAATGGTCAAGTATTTTTCGAATTGCTATCACGCGCTGAAAGTCGGTTTCGCCAACGAAATGGGAACCATGTGCAAACATCTTGTGGTGGATGCGCAGGCGGTCACCAAAATTTTTACTTCCGACACCAAGCTGAACATTTCTCCCGCCTATCTTTCTCCGGGCTTCGCGTTTGGCGGGTCATGCCTTCCGAAAGACCTGCGCGCCATCACCTACAAAGCCAAGGAACTCGATCTGAAGCTGCCCTTGCTCGAGTCCCTCATGCCGAGCAACGCCGAGCACGTCGATCGCGCCGTGGAAATGGTGATGAGCACGGGGAAGAAGAAGATTGCGCAACTCGGCCTGAGCTTCAAAGCCGGCACCGACGATCTGCGCGAGAGCCCGCAGGTGCAGTTGATTAAACGCCTCATGGGCGAAGGCCTCGAAGTCAAGGTGTGGGATGAGGACGTCTCCCTGGGCCGCATCGCCGGCGCCAATCGCCAGTACATCGAAGAAGTCATCCCGCACATTGGGTCCGTGCTCTCGGCCGATCTTGAGGAAACACTGCGTACCGCGGAAGTCGTGATCCTCGGGAACAAATCGGCGAGCAAAGATCAGCTGGCTAAGTACCTTCGGCCGGAGCAGGTTGTGATCGACCTTATCCATCTCGATAAGGCGCGGCGTCCAGAAGGCGTCGGGAAGTATGAGGGCATTTGCTGGTGACAATTTCCTGTAGAGACGCGGCTTGCCGCGTCTCCGCCGACAGTGAGACGGGGCAAGGGCAAGCCCCATCTCTACAGACGAAAGTTAACAACGAATGAAGTTCTATCCCATCGACATCAAAGCCGCCGACTGGAAGCGCCTGGACGGTTTCGCCGACCGCACCGTCTTCCAGACGCGCGAGTGGCTGCAATTCGTCGCCGAGTCGCAGAACGCCCACCCCGTGCTTGCCGAACTGCGTGAATCGAGCGACGTCCTCGGATACTTCACCGGACTTTCGTTTTCGAAGTTCGGCATGAAAGTTCTGGGCAGCTCCTTTCCCGGATGGACGACTCCCTATATCGGCTTCAATCTCAATCCCGGCGTCTCGCGCCGCGCCGCCCTCGAAGCCCTGGAAAAGTTTGCCTGGGACGATCTCAAGTGCATGCACCTCGAAGTCTCCGATCCGAACTTCACCTTCGAAGACGGCGAGAGCGCCGGATTCAAAACCGAATCCTACGCGTCCTATCGCACCGACCTGACGCGCACGGAAGAAGAGTTGTTTAATGGCATGGAAAGCGCCTGCCGCCGCTGCATTCGCAAGGCGGACAAAAGCGGCCTCAAGATCGAAGAGGCGCACGACCTCGGTTTTGCCGACGAATACTACGAGCAACTCAAGGACGTTTTTGCCAAACAATCCCTGATTCCCACCTATTCGGTGGAGCGAGTCCGCGCCCTGGTGCGCAACCTCGAGCCGGGGGGGAATATTTTGCTGCTGCGCGCGCGCGACCCGGAAGGGAAGTGCATCGCCACGGGAATCTATCCCGGCTTCAACCAGATCGCCGAGTTCTGGGGCAACGCCAGCTTCCGTGCTCACCAGAGCCTGCGTCCCAACGAAGCGTGCCACTGGTACGCCATGCGCTACTGGAAAAAGCGCGGCGCCGCCATCTTTGACTGGGGCGGCGAAGGCACCTACAAAGAAAAGTATGGATGCAAGCCGCATCGCGTCCCGTGGTTTACCAAGTCTCGCTATCGGATTGTGGGCAGGCTGCGCAACGAGGCTCGCAACATGTTTGCGCGAAAACAAAAGTTTCTCGGATGGCTGCAAGGCAATCGTTCCGGCGCCGAACGCAGTCCGGCCGAAGAATAGATTTCGGAGGGTGTAGATGATCAGGGGGGGATTGAAGCATTTATCTCGGGTCAGCGATGTGCTCTTCCGCAAGCTGCGTGTAGAACGGGATATTACCATTTTTCCCGACGACATCTTTCTGACCTCGTATCCGCGGTCGGGGAACACATGGATGCGTTTTCTGGTGGGGAATCTGCTTCACCAGGAAAAGCCGGTGACCTTTCTGAATATGGAGGGGCTGGTGCCGGATATGTACAAGCATTCCGACCGCAAGCTGCGCCATTTGCCACGGCCCCGAATTCTGAAAAGCCACGAGTGCTTCGATCCTCGCTATCGCAGAATCATCTACATTGTGCGCGATCCGCGCGACGTGGTGGTCTCAAACTATCACTGGGAGATGAAGAAGCGTTCGATGCGGGATGCTTACCCGATTGAGAAATTTGTGGATGGGTGGATGGAGCCGGTGTACTGGGTAAGGGTCGGGTCCTGGGGAGATCATGTGACCAGTTGGGTGAGCACACGCCAGGGGCACGATGGCTTTTTGTTGCTGCGCTACGAAGATTTGCTCGCGGATCCGACGCGCGAGTTGGCCAAAGTTGCACGCATTCTCGGTCTGGAGCCGGCGGCGGAGAGGCTGGCGCGAGCCGTGGAACTCAGCTCCGCGGATCGCATGCGGAAGCTGGAAAAAGAGCAGGGAAGCAAGTGGGTGGAGACGCGCAACACGCGTCAGGATAAAACATTTGTGCGCCAGGCCTCGTCCGGCGGATGGCGCGCGACCCTTCCCGCGGAGTGCGTGTCGCGGATCGAAACCGCATGGGGACCGCTGATGAAGAGTCTCGGATACGCGTTGGGCACAGAGGAAGTGATCGCGCCGCCCTCGTATGCAGGACAGACTGACTCAGGACAGCGCTGACCGGATCGACGGTCTTCGATCCGCCGATCCGCTTCTGGAATCAAAAATTACGCGGCAAGCCATCACCATCCGCCCGCGTGATATGGAACCTGCCACAACTCTCGGCGAACGGGTGCAGAGCTTCAGCATACTTTCTTGACGCCGCAAAGATAAAGTTGGATGGGCCTTTGAAGAAGCCGCAACGTTCCAGCGCGTGGCCCCACGCGAGGTGGCTCTGGTTGGAAACGATGAGATCCACGTTCTGAGCCTCCAGTTCGCGGGTCGCCGCCTCCATTACGGCGATGGCATCCTCCGGAGAAGCCCAGCAGTCGACGATTGAGCCCACGGTCATCGAGCCGTACTTCGAATCTTTGCGTTTCTCTCCGACCACGGCCCACCCGATGTCGGTTTGGTTGCGCCGGATGCGCAGGCGGGTGAAGTGCCGATCCGCCGCGGGGTAGAGCCGGCGGAGGGTTGCCGAATCGCGGATTGCAGCCATGCGATATTGTTCGCGCCCTCGCAACCAGAGCGGGTCGGCCCAATCGGAGAATTCAGGGACGCGACTTACGTTAACTCCTGCCCCGACTGTCGGCCGCGACCACCGTGCCCGCTTCGCATTCTGCGCGCCGCGCAACGCCAGCCAGCCCAGGCCGGTGGCTGCGCCAATGTCCATGAGAAGACAGCGCAGAGCCGACGTTCGCAGCGCCTGCATCTCCTTCAAAAAGCGGGAAGGATGAACGATCTTGAAGAAGAAGGGAAGCAGCGCGAGACTCGAACCCAGCGCCTTGAGCATTTTGGGGAGCGGGTGATCGAGGCCGCCCATCCCCAGCGCATAGAGCAAGGGTTGGCGCAAGAGCGCGTCTCGCACCATCAGTGTTCCAACCGCTGCGTAGGTGCGGTTCACAATCCCTTCCGACAGCGGGTGATGGTAGCAGGCGACCGCGATCTCACCCTGGCCTGGGACAAAAACTCGCTCATGTTTCAGCGCATAGGCGCCGTGGACGATACCCGCGTCGACTGCGACGAAATACTCGTTGTAGAGAGGGTGATCGCCGAGCTTCGGAAGCCAATGCGGGGCGCTCGTTTTATAGAAGACGAGGTTGGGGTCCGACGCCGCTCGCAGCCGCTGGTTGAACTCCTCGACCGCGGGCTCGTGCTCGGGACGATAAGGTTGGATGGTGATGGCCATGAGTGGAAGGCGTGACCGTTGCCGGCATTCCCCATACTTGTTGTCATCCTGAGCGAAGCGAAGGACCTGCTGTCTCTTGGATCGGCAAGAAAGCAGGTCCATCGCTTCGCTTGATTGCATAACGACGTTGGCTCGATCGCGGCGAGTAAATTGGTAGCTGCGAAACCGACCAAGGCTCGGAGAAG
>JBAVVP010000323.1:0-17227 GCA_049697355.1 Terriglobales bacterium | reverse complement strand
CAGCCGATTTTGCCAGTGCGACCAGAGGAACCAGACGATTCCGCCCAGAAGAAACGCTCCGATCACGGCGTCAAACTTATGGAAGTACTTGCCCAGCGAGCGCCAGTTCTCGCCGAGCTTCATGCCGAAGTAGGCCAGCATGAAACACCAGGGCCACGATCCGAGGAAAGTATAGATGTGGAATTTGCCGCGCGGCATGCGGGCGATTCCGGCGGGCAGCGCGATAAACGTCCGGATCACGGGCAGCAGGCGCGCAATAAATACCGCCATATATCCCCACCGCAGAAAGAAGCGGTCGGCCCAATCGAGCTCGCGGCGGCCCATAAGGATCCAGCGTCCGTAGCGCTCGACCAGCGGGCGGCCTCCGTAGCAGCCGATTTCGTAGGCGACCAGCGAGCCCAGATTGCATCCGATCGCGCCGGCCGTGGCCACCCAGACGAGCTTCATCGCCCCGGTCGAAACAAGGTAGCCGGCGAACGGCATGATCAGCTCGGAGGGCAGCGGAATACACGCGGACTCAATCGCCATCAGCAGCGCGATGCCGGCATAGCCGGTCGTCGCCACGATGGCATTGATAAACACAAACAGTACGGTGAGGATCTTTTCGGTCATTAGAAGTAGGGTCAGAATCGAAAATCAGAATCGCAGAATTCGGGGGATCGGTCCAGCGGATGATCGGGCTTCGGGTTGCAATCACCCAATGATCCGATGGTCAGATGACCTGATCTAAAACGCCCCTTCCTGCGTGAAGCTGAAGCCGGGCAAGGTTACGCCATCGGCGGATTTTGTTACTTTCACTTTCACCACCGGCGCGTCGGGCGCGGTGACCTCGGCGGGGCGCAGCACGGCATACTGCGTGAAAACTTCGCTGTAGACCTTGGTGACGAGATGATCCTGGCCGGTTGCGTCCTGGCGCCAGACTTGTCCGAGTTGAATGTTCTTTACGGCCACTGGTTTTTCCTTTCTTCTCAGGGTACTCACCGGGCCGTCAACCCGTCAATTGCAGCCGAGTTACCTTAGTCGAGGGTGTGGCGGCGGATGCCCCACCCTTGCGCGTTCTGTGCGCAAGGGTGGGATTTGAGCGCCCTAAACCGCGCAAGCGTATTTCCGGGACACGATACTAGTGATTGCGGACGGCCACAAGTCAACCGCTTTGTTACCATGAACCACGACTCAGGAGGGAAACATGCCTCGCGGAAATGTGCCGCGTCAGCCCAGTCGCAGCGGACGACAGGAAGGTGTCCGCCACCAGAAAGGCCCGATTCCCAAAAAGGCCTCCAACCGTGTTCCGTCAGGCCGCGCCAAACCGAAGCGCGCGGAAATTCCACCGGCAAAGGCTCGCGCACCGAAAATTACTTACCCAAAAAGAACAGCCGCGGACGGATACGATCCCTTGGTGCCAGAGCGCGTGCGTCAGATCATCGCCGGGCTTGATCAGCTCTATCCCGGAGTAACTTGTGCTCTCAACCACCGCAGCGCGTGGGAATTGCTGGTGGCGACGATCCTCTCCGCGCAGTGTACCGACGTGCGCGTGAACATGGTCACCCCCGTCCTGTTTGAGAAATATCCGATGGTCCAGGATTTCGCGGCGCTCGAACCGGAACAACTGGAACCGGACATCCGCTCGACCGGCTTCTTCCGCAACAAGTCGAAGTCGGTGGTGGGCGCGGCGCGGAAGGTGGTCGCGGACTTCGGCGGCAACGTGCCGCAAACCATGGACGAGTTGCTAAGCCTCCCGGGGGTAGCGCGCAAAACCGCCAACGTCGTGCTCGGGACGTGGTTCAAGATAAATGCAGGCGTGGTCGTGGATACGCACGTGACCCGGATTTCGCGACGCCTGGAGCTCACAAGGCAGGAAGACGCGCGAAAAATTGAAGAAGACCTGATGCGCATCATTCCCCGCGAGCGCTGGACGGATTTCTCTCACGAAGTGATCTGGCATGGGCGGAAACTTTGCGTGGCGCGCGGGCCGAAATGTGCCGATTGCGGGCTGGAGAAACTGTGTCACGCCGCGGATAAGACCTGGTCCACGGTGGAGATTCATTCCGGGGCCAAGGCTTGAGCCGAGCTTTGCTCGGCTGGACGGGCGAGGCGCCCGTCCCCACACTAGCTCCGCATTAGCTCTTTTCACACAAGGCCGGGCTTAGCTGCCAGTGTAAGACAGTTCCACCACCGTGCAATCGTCGTTGAGCGGCGTTCCTCCGCAAAAATCGGCGACGGCCCGGAACACATCCTCCATCGACGTGCTCTTCCCGGCCACCTGTTCCAGTCGTTCGCTGTCAAACATATCTCCGCGGGCGTTCTCGGCCTCCGTGACCCCATCGGTCACCAGAATCAGCCGATCCCCCGGCCGCAGCTGGCAGCGGTCGCTCGAGTACGTCGCATCCGCCAGCAGGCCCACGGGCAGGTTGCCGTGGGATGGACGAAGCACTTCGTTACCGCAAATCCACACCGGCGGAACATGGCCGCAGTTGACGTATTCCAGATCCCCGTCGTTTCGCAGCCGCGTAATGATCATGGTCGCGTATTTCTCGCCAATGTGTTTGTAGGTGAAGAAGCGATTGACGGCATCGACAATTTCCACCAGCGGCATGCCGGAAATCAGTTGCGAGTAAACCATCCCCTGGAGAATGGAAGCCAGCAGCGCGGCCGAAACTCCTTTCCCGCTCACGTCGGCCAAAACGACGGCGAGACCTTGCGGCGTGTTCACGGCTTCGAAGAAATCGCCGCCGATTTCCTTACAAGACATGTTGCGCCCGTTCACGCGCGCAAACGGAACTTCGGGCAAAGTCACGGCCAGCAGACGCTGCTGAATGGAGGCGGCGATTGAGAGTTCCTGCTGGTAGCGGCGTCCGGCTTCTTCGGCCTGCACCAGACGCGCGTTCTCGATCAGCTGCGCCGCTTCCGTCGCGATCGCGCGCAGGATGTCGCGGCTGACGCCGATGATATCGCGTGAGGCAAAGCGCGAATCGACGTAGAGCGCGCCCATGACTTCCCCACCCGCGGGCTGTCCGTCCCGCGTCGTCTGCACAATCGGCTTACGCAGCGGCATGCAGATGACCGTACGCAGATCGAAGGCGACAATGCTTTGGCGCTGCTGGACGTCAAGCTCCTTGCTGGTATCGGTAATCACATACTCGGAGCTTGAGGTCAGCGCGCTTTCCAGCACCGATCGCGAAATTGTCTTGTCGTCAAGCAGCGGCTCGCCCTTCGAATTGCGGCCGGCGGCGAGGGTCAGGCTCCCGTCGAGGTCGCGCAGGAAGATGTACCCGCGTTCGGCGCGCGTCAGTTTCAGCGTGGCCTCGATCAGCGTGACCAGGATTTCATCCAGCACGCCGATGGTGTTCAGCTTGCGCGCCGCTTCCATGAACAGCGTGAGTTTCTCGAGGTCGCTGGCTTCGGGCGCGATCTGAATGCCCGAGATCTGGCTGAGGAATTCCCGCGCCGTGTTCGAGGTGGTGTGCAGCGGATGGAAGATCATGTAGGCGCCATCGCGTGCGCCAAACTCCAGACGGTCGTTGCGCTGCAGTTTCTGGCGGTCCACCTTCTCGCCATTGACGAAGGTGCCGTGCTTGCTCCCCAGGTCGACGACAAAAAACTCGCCGTTTTCCGCAACGATCGAAGCATGCTCCCGCGACACGCGCGGGTCGGCGACTACCAGGTCGCGATCGACCTTGCGGCCCACCGTGTAAGGAGTGTGATTCAGCGACAGCGTCTGCTGATCGTTTCCCGACACAAAAATCGCGATGGGAAAAATGCTGGATATGCCCGTATGCGACGAAGCCGACATGTACCCTGGACTCTCCTACGGCCGTCGTGCCAACCCAAGACTCCTGCACCCGACACGGCACCACAGCATTCTACGACGCTCCCGGCCCCGCCGACGCAGTAAAAGTCGTCTGATAGTAATGGGCCAGCATCAAGGCCGCCACGGCCAGCGGAATCTGGATCACAGTCCAGAAAGGGATCGCCCAGCCCCGCTCGACCGTCGGCTGCGGCAAAACGAAGGAAAGGCCCGCCAGAACTGTGCTCGACAGCCACGGCCAGAGAACCAGACTGCCGGTGAGCACGAAGAGGGCACGGTTGGCAATACTTCTCCGCCAAATCGTCCGGCGCTCCTTGGCCAGCGCCAGCAATGCTGGGATCACCAGCACCTGATTGTAGTTGGCGCAGGTGGGTACGATGAGGATGGTTGTGGCCAGGACCAGGCTGAGCGTAAAAACAAAGGAGCCGCTGCTCGCCGCTTGCCGCCGTTCCCTCCAGCAAACCCCTATTACCGCTGCGCAGGCCAGCACTTCCAAAGCCCAACTCCAGGGAGCGCCAAACAAATTGTCCATCACCGACGCCGACGCGGTGTAATGCTCATATGCCTGAATCGCTCGCCAGAAGCGCGGAATCCAGTGCGGCAGGTACCACTCCGAGGCAGCCACCAGGATGGTCATGGTGGTGAGAAAGGAAGCCGCCAAGCGATAGCGGCGCCGCCAGCCCCCCAGGGTCCAAAGAGTGAGCCATAACAGCAGCAGCACGACCAATTGCGGCTTGATGCTCGCCCAAGCCAGGAAGAATCCGGCCGCGACCGGGTAATCCGCGACCAGTAGCGTGATCGCGATGGCAAGCAGGCCGGCGACCAGAAGGGTCATCTGTCGCAGCTTCAGCCCCTGCATCACGGCGGGGCTGCCCAGGGTCAGCGCGAGCAGGCCGGCTTGCATCCACAGCGGCGCCGACCGGCGCAAGATTCGCAGCCAGAGGAGCGTCGTCGCGCAGGTAAGAAAAAACAGTACCCAGTAGCAGGCCTTGTGGAGGATGGCAAAAGGCATTCCAATCGTCGGGGCCAGACAGAAAACCACATAGACGGGGTAAGCAAACCCCTCCTGGTCGCGCGGATCGTCGGGACGAGACGGATCGAGCGGACGGCCGTAAAAGCCGGCTTGAATTTCGCGGGTGACTTCCGGACTGTAGGGATCGCGCCCGTGGAGAAGGAGTTCCCTGGCGCCCACCCAGCGCGGATAGAGATCGGAAAGATTGCCGCGCGGGCGGTCGTGGGCGGCGGCATCGGTTTTCTGATAAGGAATCAAGACGCGGTCGGCGTAAGTCCACATGCCCACCGCGAAGAGCGCGGCCGCGAGAAGCAGCCAGAGCGGTTTGTAAGAAATGGCGGGTCTCATGCGAATCTGAGAGAATCTGGATATTACAACGCTCCCGTGGACATTTCGAGTCCAAGCAAAAATCTCGCCGTTGCGGCAGCCATCGGCATCGCCAGCGGCACACTATGCTGGGCCTTCCTGCACCACTTCCGCCTGGGCGGAGCGGACTTCACCTGGGCCCATCACGCCGCGCGCTCTCTGTTGTCGGGCAAGAATCCCTACTCCGGCACTCCGCCGGGAGTTATTCCCTACCCACTGCCCGCGGCGGTTGCGGCACTGCCGTTCGCGCCCTTCCCGCTTGAAATTGCCGCGGCCCTGTTTTTCGGAATCAGTTCCGGACTGCTCGCTCTCGGCCTCATCCGGCAAGGTCCGGAGCGGCTCTTAGTCTTTCTTGCCTATCCCTACTGGGCCGCGCTCATGACGGCGCAATGGACGCCGCTCGTCATGGCTTCGGCGTTCTTCCCGCTGGCATTGGCATTCTGCGTCGCCAAGCCCCAGATCGGCGCGCCGGTCGCACTCACTCATCCTTCTCGCACGGGATGGATCGCCGCGGCCTTTTTGCTGCTGGCAAGTTTTGCGCTCCGGCCCGGTTGGCCGCTGGAGTGGATTCCTCAACTCCACGGCTATCAGCATTTCGTGCCCTTGTTGGTGCTGCCGGGGCCGCTGCTGGCCCTGGCGCTTTGGCGGTGGCGCGACCGCGACGCCCTGCTGCTTTTCCTGGCCTGCATGCTGCCGCAGCGCTGGTTTTACGATTCGTTCATCTTGTGGCTGATTCCGAAAACGCGCCGCAGCATCGTGGCCACCGTGGCATGCAGTTGGGGGGTCGGACTCTGGCGTTGCTATCACATCCCGCACACCATGCAGCAAGTCGGGATCTGGTGCGTCCTGGGCTTTTACGTTCCGATGCTGGTGGTCGTTCTGACTCGTCCGCCTGATTCGCCTGCGAAGTGACGATCCGTGGGGACAGGGGTGGGCTAAATCCTGCTCAGGCCGGCGACTCCGCCGGAGCCGGGCTCAGAACCAGCCTCAGATAGAGCCAGAGCAGAATCAGCGAAAACCAGACAAAGCGATCGACCACCATCCCCAGGAAAACATAGAGCGGGGTCAACAACAAGAGGGTGAACAACAGAATCGTCCCCGCGTCGATTTTCGCTCCCGTGGGGTCCCCATCGCGCCCGCTTTTGGCGCGATGGGGTAGAACGCCGAGCGTTCGGGAAAGCAAAAAAAGTACCAGCGGAAGCAGCAGGCTGACGTCATACACCAGCGCATGAAAGCTGATGAGGATGGTGGTGACCGCGGCCAGAACGGACACGAAGATAACGGAGTCCCGCCCGTAGCGGATTCGCCGCAGCGTCACGAAAGACACAACCAGCGACGACGCCACGATGAGCAAGGCGGCCCACCGCCCCGAGGGCCCGAGCCCAGGCAACTGCTCGACCAGGCCGCGGAGGTTCGGTACAGCCTCTACGCCAAACCCGCGCGCGCCGGTGCCTTCTAAATGCAGAACAAAGCGAGCATACTCGAGAGGGCCGCGCCACCCCATGATGGCCACGGAAATGGCGCCCAGAATAAGAGCAACCGGGGTGAAGCCGGCCAGAACACGCCAGCGTCGTATCGCAAAGAAGACGACCAAAGGCACGACCACGTGAGGCCGGAACAGCCCCGCGGCCAGAAGCGCACCGGCCGCCGCGTCATTTCCTCGATCGAGCGCGATGATCGCCAACACAAAGGGCAGCAGCAGGAGAATCACGTCTTGTCCTTGAATGATGCCGATCGCCACCGGAAAGAACGCAATGGCGCCAAGGCCCAGGACGAGAGGAGAAACCGCCGCGAGTTCGGAGAAGTGCCTTCTCAGTAGAGTTACGCTCGCGGCCAGCATGATTAAGTTGAGCCCGGTCCAAAGCAGGTAGGCCGGCCAATAATCGAGCATCGTGAAGGGGACGAACAGAAGCGCCTCGAACGGCGGATGATTGAAGGGCAGCGGTCCTTGCCGGATGGGAACGTGCGTAAAGCTGAGTTGCATCCGGTATTGCGTGGCCAGATTGTAGAGGCTGGAAGCCTCGCCACTTCGAAGCAGGCGGCCGCTCGTGTAGAAGATCGTGAAATCCTGGTATCCATTGCGCAACCGGGGCGTCACTCGAAACAGCAGCGCGAGATTGCAAAACGTCATCGCCAGCAGAAACGCCGCGACCAGAAACTTCCGAGGTTGGAGCAACGAAGCCATGAGGCGCTTTTGTGGACAACTGATTCTATAATCCCGTCCGATGGTCAAGTTCGGAATTCCCCGCTGCAGTGGACGTGCGGTTTTCGGCGGCATCCTGTTGTTCGGCTTGCTGGCGATGACGGCGCGCAACGCAGTCGATCCCGATCTGTGGTGGCATCTGCGCACCGGGCAGTGGATCGCGGAGACCGGCCACATCCCGCACTCCGATCATTTCTCCTTCACTCGCGCCGGGCAGCCGTGGATCTCTCATGAGTGGTTGTCGGAACTCGTGTTTTACGAACTCTGGAAACACGGTGGCGCCGCTGCGCTGATCGTATTTTCCGCGGTCATTACGACCGCCGGCTTCATGCTGCTCTATCTGCGCTGCCTTCCCCAGGGAGGGCCCGCGCACTGGGCAGCCGCAGCGACCGCCTTTGGCGCCGTGGCGGCCGCGCCTTCCTGGGGCGTGCGGCCGCAGATGTTCACCTTTGCGCTGGCCAGCCTGCTGCTATGGCTGCTCGAACGCAGCACGAAAGAAGATCGGCCCAGGCTCCTGCTGTGGATACCGCCGCTGTTTCTCCTATGGCTGAACCTGCACGCCGGATTCGCCCTCGGTCCGGCGCTGATCTTGGCGTATGCGGTCGGCCTGCTTTTGGAGACGGCCGCAGGCAGCACAGCGTGGCCGCAGGCTCGCCCCATCTTCCTGCGAGTGCTGCTGCTCCTGCTGGCCTGTTTGGCGCTCGTGCCGCTCAATCCCAGCGGCGCGCAACTCTATCGTTATCCATTCGACACTTTGCGTTCGCCGGGGATGCGCTCGTTCATTGTGGAGTGGTTTTCACCGGATTTTCATCAATGGCTCTATCGCCCATTTCTGCTGCTGTGGCTGCTCGTTCTGGCCGCGCTTGCCAGTTCCCGCTGGCGGCCCAGGGGACGAGTGCTCGTGCCCCTGCTCTTCACCGCCTTCGCCGCCCTGGACGCCGTCCGCCACATACCCATTTTCGTTTTGGTAGCGGCGCCGGGAATCGCCGCGGCTCTGACGCCGGCTGGCCCAGCCCACGTCTCGAAAAGCGCGAGACGTGGGGCACCCGCCCGTCCCCACATGAGCGTCTCCTTGCGGTTCCTCCCACTGTTCAACGCCACCGTTCTGGTCCTGATTGCGGGGTTTGCCTTCGTGAACTGGGTCAGTCTGGCTCGCAACCAGAACGCCCGCGTAGCGGAGCGCTTTCCTGAAAAAGCGGTCTCGTTGCTGCAGGCGGGCCACTATCCCGAGAGAATTTTCGTTTATTACGACTGGGGAGGCTACGCCATCTGGAAGCTTTATCCTGAATCTCGCGTGTTCGTGGACGGCCGCGCCGATCTCTACGGCGACGACCTCCTGCGCCAGTCGATTCAGACCGTGGTGGAGATCCGGGCCGGCTGGCGTGACGTGCTTGACCGCTGGCACGTAGAGGCGATCCTTGTGCCCCCCTCCTGCGCCGTGGCTCAAGCCCTCCTTCTCGACCCGAACTGGCGTGTTGCCTCCAGCGACTCGAAGGCGATCCTCCTGCTCCAGGGCGACCGGCCGTCGAAAATCCCGCAAATCCCGGTGGACCCCTCATCCGCAGGGCAAAATAGTGAAAAAATGTTTCCCAGAGCCATCCCGAATCTGCGAAACTAGGGCGCATAAGAATAGGAGTAGTTCCGACACTCGCCCGGAGCGGGATTTTTAGCGAGAACCCGAAGGAGTCCAAATGACACATTTGACCAAGCTTTTGTGGCGCGATGACGAAGGGCAGGACATCGCGGAATACGCCGTGATGCTGGCCGTAATTCTGGTGATCGTGATCGGCACCATCCGGTTGATCGGTAGCAACGCCAACAACGTGTTCTCGTCGGTCGCCAGCAGCATCCAGTAGGCCACTGCCTCGCGGAAATCAAGCTGCGGCGGCAACGAGCCGGTCCGGAGTTGTCGGGAAGGGGAGGAATGAACCGAAGCCGTTTGTTGATGATCGGAGGCTTGGCCCTCGCGGTCGGCCTGCTCGTCGCCTTTTCTGTCTATAACAAACTACGAACCTCTCCAGGCTCGAACAGCAGCGAGCGCGCAGTGCGGGTCGTAGTGGCTGCCGACGATGTTCTGGTTGGCGTCAAACTGGATGCTCATGACGTCCGCGTGATCACTCTGCCGGAATCGGCGGCCCCTCCCGGAGCGTTCTCCGACCCTGCGAAGGTCCTGGGCCGCGGTGCGGTTCTGCCGATCAGCAAAGGCGAGTTTATTCTGCCCAGTAAATTGGCGGCGCTGAACGCCGGAGGCGGCCTGCCCTCGCTGATCCCACCGGGAATGCGCGCGGTTTCGGTTCGAGTCAACGACGTGGTTTCCGTGGCAGGCTTCGTGCAACCGGGCACGCGCGTCGATGTGTTAGCCACGGGTAATGAAACCGGCAGCGGCGGCCGCCAGACGACCACCGTCCTCGAAAACGTTGCCGTCATCGCCGTGGGCAAAAGCCTGGACCGGAGCACCTCCACCGACGCGCAGACCGCCCCGGTGATTACCCTGCTGGTTTCTCCGGACGACGCCCAGAAGCTGGCGCTGGTTTCGCAGGAAGGCCGCATTCAACTCTCTTTGCGCAATCCGCTCGACACAAAAAAGGGGGGCATTGGCGCCACCCGGTCCAGTTCGTTGTATTTGGTCGAGACACCGGCGCCGACGCCGTCCAAAGCGAAAGTTCGGAAGGTGGTAGCGAAAGTTCCGACGACTCCACCAGCGACCTATCAGGTAGAAATGATCCGTGGCAGCAAACGGGATGAAACCAAGTTTGAAGATAAACAGCAATAGTGAAGACAAATCGTTTCCTATACCCGAATCATTCGCGTCCGCTCATTTTCTCGATGGATCTGCTCGCGCATCCTCGCCGAGGTCCGAATTCATGAAAGCTCTTATACTGGTCGCAGCCGTTCTGCTTCTCGGTGCGCCAACCACAACAAGAACCATGTTCGCGCGTACCGTAGCTCCAGAAGGCAACCCAGGAACTGCTCCGGCAACGCCGTCGGCTTCTGCTCAGAACCCTCCTTCTCAAAACACTCCTCCGAGTCAGGAGAATGCGCCCGCCCCAGCCGCCTCCACCCCGGCCACTTCTGCATCCCCCCAAAGCGTGACGGCCGGCGCGGCGCCGCTGCGGGTGATGGTGGGAAAGTCCCTCTTAATTAACACGACCGAAAGACTGAAGCGCATCTCGGTCACCGACCCCACCGTAGCCGATGCGCTCGTCGTCACCCCAACCCAGGTTCTGGTCAATGGACTCAATCCGGGCGAGGTTTCCCTGCTGATTTGGGACGAACTGGAGCGCTCCCGCAGCTTCGACCTCCGCGTCGATGTCGATATCACCGCCGCGACGGAAGAAATGCATCGTCTTTTCCCGGACGAGAAGATTAACGTGACGCCTTCGCGTTCCGCCATTGTTCTCTCCGGCCACGTCACCACCGAAGACGTCTCCAAGCATGCCGGCGCGCTGGCGTCGGCGTATACCAAGAACGTCGTGAACGTGCTTACCTTCGGCCCGGTTGGGGCGGAGGAAGTGCTTCTCGAAGTCCGGTTTGCCGAAGTCGATCGCACGGCCGTAATGCAGGTCGGAGCAAACCTGTTCATGCCCGGACTGGGGAACACAATTGCAACCAGCCAGACCGGGCAGTTCGGCAGCGTCAGCGTCACTCGGACGCCCGCGAGCGTGACCTCGACCTCGTCTTCGACCACGGTCACGCCGGCGACGACGTCCACCACCATCAACAACTTCCTGAATCTTTTTGTGGCCCGCACTGACATCAATTTCGGCGCAGTCATCGAAGCGCTGCAGCAGAAGAATCTCCTGCAGATCCTTGCCGAGCCCAACCTCATTGCGGTCAATGGCAAGGAAGCCAGTTTTCTCGCCGGAGGAGAATTTCCCTTTCCTGTGGTTCAGCCGGGCGCCGGCGGGATCTCAACCGTCACGGTGCAATTCCGCGAGTTCGGCGTGCGCTTGAAGTTCACCCCCGTGATTCAACCGAACGGCAACATCCACCTGCGCGTCGCTCCCGAGGTCAGCACCCTTGACTACGCCAATGCCGTCTCGGTTTCCGGAACCACCGTCCCCGCCATCAGCACACGCAAGGCCGATACCGAATTCGAACTCCAAGACGGCCAGAGCTTCGTCATCGCCGGCCTGCTGGATAACCGGGTCACCAATCTTGCGAGCAAGATTCCGTTTCTCGGCGACCTCCCGATCCTGGGCAATTTTTTTAAGAGCAAGAGTGACCAGAAAAGCAACTCGGAATTGATGGTTCTGTGCACGGTGCACCGGGTTTCCCCCAGCACCCAGGCGCCGAAGGGCCCGGCGACACCGGAGCCCTATTTGAATCACAGCAAGTTCGATGCCAATCACTCGAAGGACGGCAAGAAATGAGATCGGGTGATCGGATCATCGGGCCATCTTCAAGTGCGTTTGATTTTCCATGGCCCGATGATCCGATGGTCAGATGACCCGATCTCAGTCATCAGTGCTTTAGAAAGGACGGTGGGGAGCTAGTCATGCCGGAATTGTCCGTAGCCGTATTCGCCACCGACAATGACCAGCGCGCGGTGTTGCAGGTTCTGGTGGATGGCACCAGCGTAGCCCGCACCGTCTGCAGCAACCCCACCATGCCTTTGGCCGCCAACGACCCGGCCGTCCGTCGAACCCAGGCCCTTGCCCCCGACGTGGTTCTGGTCGACATCTCGACCGATGGCATCACCGCAGCCCTGCGCGCGGTGGAGTTGCTGCACCAGGAACTTCCCAACGCGGCCCTGTTCGCCGTCGGCCCCATGACCCAGCCGCAGTTGATTGTCAGCGCCATGCGCGCCGGAGTGCGCGAATACATTGAGCGCCCCACCACCACTACCGATCTGCTGGAAGCGTTCGTCCGCCTGACGGCAGCTCGACGCAAGCCCGGACGCGAAAGTTCCCGGGGAAAGGTGTTCACCATCGTGAACGCCAAAGGCGGCAGCGGCTCGACCACCGTCGCCGTCAATCTGGCCCTGGCCTTGCAGTCGGCTCACTCCAGCACGGCGCTGGTCGACTTGGCGCCCCTGGGCCATTGCGCTCTGCACCTTAATCTAAAACCGGCGTTCACCGTTTCCGACGCCATTACCAACCTGCACCGCCTGGACTCCTCGCTGCTCGACAGTTTCATGGCCCGTCACGATCGCGGCTTGCACTTGTTGGCCGGCGCTGCGAATCCCACCGCCATCGATCCCTCCGCCGCCGACTTTGCCCGACTGTTTGACACCATGGTCGGTCTGTTTCACTACATCGTGGTCGACGCTTCTTCGCGGCTCGACAGCGCCACCCGCCTGGTCAGTAACCTTTCGGAAAAAATTCTCCTCATCGCCCACGCCGATGTCGCGTCCCTGTGGAGCGCGGGAAGAGTCGCCCAGTACCTCGGCGAGAGCGGATCGCGCGACCGTTTTGCACTGGTGTTGAACCGTTATCGCAAGGTGGCTGGTTTCAATGAAGCGGAGACCGAGGCCGCCATCGGCGCCCCAGTGCTCTGGCGCATTCCCAATCAGTACTTCGCGGTCTCGGCCGCGATTGATCGTGGCGTTCCCTTGATGCAGCAGGGGACCACGGAAATTGCCCGCTCCATTTCCGGGCTGGCGGAATACTTGACGAAAGACGATCTCGACGTGAAGCGCACGGCGTGGTCGTTGTTTAAGACGGTGTAGAGATCGGCTCTTAGCTTTTAGCTCTTGGCTTTTCGCTAAGAGCCAAGAGCTAACAGCCAAAAGCATGGTTTGATTTATGGCCAACTTGCAAGCTTTCGAACGAAGCGAGTACCAGCAGGTCAAGGCGGACCTGCACCGCAAGATCCTCGATCGCCTCGACCTGGAAAAACTCGGCCGCACGGCCGGCGATTCCGCGCGCGAAGAAGTTTTGATCCTGATCCGCAGTTCGGTGAACAGCGAGGCGGTTCCGCTCAGCTTCGCCGAGCGCGAGCAGTTGTCGCGCGAGATCCTCGACGAAATCTTCGGACTCGGCCCCCTCGAGCCGCTGCTCAAAGATCCGACCATTTCCGACATTCTGGTCAACCGCTTCGACCGTGTCTACGTCGAACGCGCGGGCAAGCTCGAAATCACCGGCTTGTCGTTTAAGGACAACCAGCACCTGATGCAGATCATCGACCGCATCGTCTCCCGCATCGGGCGGCGCGTCGATGAGTCTTCGCCGATGGTCGATGCCCGCCTGCAGGATGGCTCGCGTGTCAACGCCATCATTCCGCCCTTGGCGCTCGACGGCGCTTGCCTTTCGATCCGCCGCTTTGGCCGCGATCCCATCACCGCCCGCAACATGCTCGACAACAAGACCCTGACCGAGCCCATGCTCGAAATGCTTTCGGCTATGGTCAAGGGCCGCCTGAACCTGCTCATCTCCGGAGGAACCGGCGCGGGCAAAACCACCGTTCTCAACGTTCTTTCCGGTTACATTCCGAATACGGAGCGCATCGTGACCATTGAAGATGCGGCCGAGTTGCAGCTCAAGCAAGAACACATCGTCCGCCTAGAGACCCGTCCGCCCAACATCGAAGGCAAAGGATCGGTCCGCATGCGCCAGCTCGTCATCAACAGCCTGCGCATGCGTCCGGATCGCATCGTGGTCGGCGAGGTGCGCGGTGAGGAAGCCTTCGACATGCTCCAGGCCATGAACACCGGCCACGAGGGTTCGCTCACCACCGTCCACGCGAACTCGCCGCGCGATGCCCTGTCTCGCGTTGAAAACATGGTTTCCATGGCCAACCTGAACATTCCCGAGCGTGCCATTCGCCAGCAGATCGCGAACGCCGTGCACGCCGTAGTCCAGGTCGCGCGTCTCTCCGACGGTTCGCGCAAAGTGATCACTGTTTCCGAGGTCACCGGAATGGACGGAGACTCCATCACGCTGCAGGACATCTTCGTTTTTGAGCGCAGCGGCGTCGACGAGAGCGGAAAGGTGCGCGGCGCCTTCCATTCCACTGGCCATCCGCCACTTTTCGCGGATCGCCTCGCCACCGCCGGTTGCCGCCTCAGCCCCGAACTCTTCGAGTCGCGGATGGAGGTCTAGCGCATGCCCTTCCTGACCGCAACCCTGGTGTTTGTGGTGGTCGCGCTGGCCGTCTTCTCCGCTCTGTCGTTGCTCGATCAGCGCCAGGCCCGAGCCCGCATTCTTCGCGATCGCCTCTCCGCCACACAGTCGCCAGCCCAAACGCCCGCGCCCGCCGTGGCTCTGCTGCGGGACGAAGTGCTCAGCCGCATCCCGGCCTTCGACACCTGGCTCCGCCGCTCCGAGCGCGTCTCCCTTCTGCAAAAAATGCTGGCGCAGGGCAACGTCGACGTTCGCGCCGGAAACTTCCTGATGCTTTGCGCCGTATCGGCCGTGGCCTTTGCCCTCATCGCGGCCTTTGCCGGCGGCCGCTATGAATTCGGCTGGGCGGGCGCGCTGCTCGGCTTTTTTATCCCCTACGCCTATGCCTCCCATCGGCGGGCCAAGCGCTTTCAGAAATTTGAGGAGAAGTTTCCCGAGGCCATCGACACTCTCGCCCGCGCGGTTCGCGCCGGACACGCCTTTACCACCGCCATCGAGTTGATTGCCAACGAGGTCGCTGAACCCGTCGGCGGAGAATTTCGCCAGCTCTACGAAGAACAGAAATTCGGCCTCCCCGTGCGCGATGCCCTGCTCAACCTGGCCGATCGCGTTCCTCTGGTGGACGTCAAGTTCTTCGTGACGGCGGTGATGTTGCAGCGCGAAACGGGCGGCAACCTCGCCGAGATTCTCGACAACCTTTCGTACGTCATCCGCGAGCGCTTCAAAATCCTGCGCCAGGTCCGCGTCCACACCGCTCAGGGACGCCTCACCATGCTCCTGCTCATGGCGCTTCCACCCACCATCGTCGTCGTCATGCTCGTCATCAACCCCGGATTTATTCTCCCGCTGTTCAAGGAATGGCTGGGACACGTCGCCCTCGTCGTCGCCATCTGTTTGCAGACGCTGGGCTACTTTGTAATTCGCAGGATTATCAGGATTCAGGTGTAGAAATGAAGTTCCCAGTTCCCAGTTCTCAGTTCTCAGTAAAACCGGCGAACCACAGGCTATGGCTTTTACTGAGAACTGAGAACTGAGAACTGGGAACTGAGAACTTGCTTCATGAGAACTCGGAACTGATTTCATGCCACTGCCGCTGATACTCTCGATCGTCGCTTTTCTCACCGTCGTGGTGATCGTGTTCGCCTTTGGAGCGGCCGCCGTGGCGCCCTCCTCGGTGCTCGGATCGCGCCTGCGCGAAATCGGCTGGCAGCGCCCCAAAACCCAACCCAAACCCGCCATCCGCGAACGCATGCAGCAGGCCCTCGATCCCTTCAGCCGCGCCCTGCCCGTCTCGCCCACCGAGGTTTCCCAAACCCGCGCCTGGCTGATTCAGGCCGGATATCGCGATCCGCAACACGTCACCATCTATCGTGGCTTGCGCGTCCTGTTCGCCGCCCTTGGTTTCTTCTCGGTTTTTGCGTTTACGGGATTCGATTCGCTCCTGCTGCTCGCGGGGGTGACCGCGTTCGGCTTTTTCATCCCGCGATTCCTGCTGAAAAAGAAGCTGAAGGAACGCCAGCGCCGGATCCGCATCGGCCTTCCCGATGGACTCGATCTAACCGTCATCTGCGTGGAAGCAGGCCTCTCGCTCGATCAGGCCATGATGCGAGTGGGCGACGATTTAAGCACCGCGCACCCGGAGCTGAGCGCCGAATTCCACCTCTTCAACCTCGAAACCCGCGCCGGAAAACCTCGCGTCGAGGCGCTCCGCAATCTCGCCGAGCGTACCGGAGTCGACGACATTCGCTCCCTGGTCGGCACTCTGATTCAGACCGATCGCTTCGGCACCAGCGTCGCCCAGGCCTTGCGCGTGCATTCCGATTCCCTGCGCACCGAACGCCGCCATCGCGCCGAAGAACAGGCCGCCAAAACCACCGTCAAAATGATCATTCCCCTGGTGTTGTTTGTGATGCCGTCCCTCATTGTAGTGACCGTCGGGCCGGCCCTTATTCAGTTGTTGCACATCTTCATGCCGGCCGCGGTGGGAAGACGATGAGCATTGCAGAGGTCAGAGGTCAGATTGCAGAGGTGAAAACCTTGGTCCCATCGATGGCGGCCGAAGGGCGAGGGGTTAACCTCTGCAATCTGACCTCTGACCTCTGCAATGCCTATGTCTCACTGACTCAATGACCCAGCCCAGGGGCTATGCCTTCAACCGTACCCGCACCACCTATCTCGCGACCGATCTCCTGATCGCGCGCACCCACTGGTCGCGCTTCCGCGGCCTCATGGCCACCGACAAGTCCGGCTTCTCCCCCGGCCAGGGACTCTGGATCATCCCCTCCCGCGGCATCCATACCTTCGCCATGCGCTTTCCCATCGACGCCGTCTACCTCGACCGGGAGCGCATTGTCATCCACATGGAAGAAAGCCTCAAGCCCTGGCGCATGGCTGCCGTTCGCGTCCGAGCCGCCTCCGTGCTCGAGCTTCCCATGGGAACGATCCGCGAATCGCTGACTGCACTCGGCGACCAAGTAGATATTTCTTTCGAAGAACGTCCGCTTCACACCCAGGCCGCCTGAAGCACGGGGTGGACGCCCCACTCACCGGTTTTGGCTTGAGTGGGGACGCTCCAGAACGGGCTTCCCCTTGCGGAGGTTGCAGGTTAAGCTGACCGCAGCTAAATTGGGTGCGAGAGTTGGAGCTGACATGAATAAGCCCGTCCCGACGGAACCTGCCTCTGCATTCCTCGACGAGAAGATAAAGCAACTTGGCGACTGGCGCGGCAAGACGCTCGCGAAAGTGCGCGAAATCATACACCAGGCAGACCCTGAGAT
>JBAVVP010000322.1:0-8008 GCA_049697355.1 Terriglobales bacterium | reverse complement strand
AGAGTGGGGCCGCGCCCTTGCACGTCGAAGCGAGGGCAGGTGGCGCATCCGAGTGAACTGAATAACTGCTTGCCCGTGTCCTGCAATGGTGCCGAGGGTCCGCCCGCCATCCACTGCGCGTAATCCTGCGGCTCCATAACGACGATGTCACCGCCCATGCCGGAGTGCTGGGTTCCGCAATATTCGGCGCAGAATAAGTGATAGCGCCCAGGTTTGGTGGCTTTGAACCAGAGCGTGGTGTAGCGGCCGGGCAGTACGTCCTGCTTGATGCGGAATGCGGGAACATAGAAGCTGTGAATCACGTCCTGCGAGGTCATAATGAGCTTGATGTTCTGGCCGGTGGGGACGTGCAACTCGTTAATCTCGCGCTGGCCTTCCATGTGCTCAATCTTCCACATCCACTGCTTGGCGACGACGTAAACTTCGGTGGCGTCGGCGGGAGGGGTGCGCTCCTGAAAATAGATGACCGCGCCCCAGACAAAGAAGGTCATCATCACAAAGAGCGGGATGATCGACCAGGTAATTTCGAGAAGCGTGGAGCCTTCGATCGGCTGGGCAACGCAGCCTTTGGAGCGGCGATACTTAATCGCCAGGAGCATGACGGCGAGGAAGATCAGCGCGGTCATGACCCCCGAGACCAGTAGCAGATAGATGTAGAGAGCGTCCACCTGGCGTGCCATGGTCGAGGCCTGATCGGGCCACAATGGTAGAAATTTCGACATAGTTAACTAACTCTTTAACTAACTCCTCAATCCGGTTTGGGCCGCGCGACGATCGGCGCGGAACATGACAAACATAAAGGTTCCCAGAATAAGCATGGTCCCAAGCGCCGCCAGCTTCAGAATGTTACTGACAACGGCGCCGTATTTTCCGGTTCTCGGGTCGTAGTGATAGCAGTAGAGCAGCACCTGGTCGCCGATGTTGCCAATCCGGTTTTGCGAGGCCTGCACCAGCCCAAGACGCAGATCTTTCGGAGAAAACTCGACTCCATAAAAGTATCCCGAAACGTGGCGGTCGGGCGTCAGCATAACGATGGCGGCGGCATGCGCATATTGCTCGGTCTTCGGATCGAACTGAAATTGGAAGCCGACCGCTTTGGTGAGCGCTTCGATCTGGTCAGCCTTGCCGGTCAGGAAGTGCCAGCCTTGATCGGAGTGCGGCCGGCCATAGCGCTTCATCATGTCCCGCTTTTTTTCGGCGGCCATTTCCGTGGTTTCCCGCGGGTCGAAGCTTACGGTGAGGACGTCAAAATCCTTGCCGAGATTGAAGGTCAGTGTCTTCATCGAACCCACCAGCCCTTGCAGCAATTCGCTGCAGAGCATGGGGCATTGGTAGTAACCCAGGTTCAGAATCACTGGGCGTCCGTGGCCGAAATAGTCGGCAAGCTTGACCGGGTTGCCGAGTTCGTCTTTGAATTCGAGATTGCCGGGAACTTCGGCGTTGAGATGTTGCTCGATGCCGACAAACTCGAGTCCGACGGGACGCTGGTTAACCGGCGGACTCATGATGCCGCCGCCCGACATGGGACCGCGCCCACCCTGCGCAAACAGCGGAGCGGCCGAGAGCACGAGCAGGAGAGCTGTGACAACCACGCAACACGTAGGGACAGCCGCCCGCGGCTGTCCGGCCGAGCGAACCGGGGTCCCCATCGCGCCCGCTCTTGGCGCGATGGGGTGGCGGAGCTCGGCAGCGTCCGTCGAATTGGCAAAACTGTTCTTAACGCGCACTGCTTTTTCCTTTTCCAGCTGACTTCGGCGCCGGTACCTTGCTGGCTATGTTTGCCTCCGCGCACCCGTCCGGGCACACAGGCATCCCGCGCTGCACGGTCAACTCCATGGCGCGCTCAATCGGAATGTGCGCCACGCCCGCTTTTTCGTCGACCCAGCCGTAGGTGTTGAGCTGGTTCTCCTGATTCATCAGGTCCTTGCGAAGGTCGCCGCCCTCATTGATTTCGAGCATGGGAGCGCCATTCTCCTTGAACCGCTGCTCCATGTAGTCCTGCGTAACCACACGCGACATCGCACCCTTGGAAGTGACCAGCGGACTGGCCGTTGCCATCTGCGATCGCTCGTACTTATCGAGGAACGAGTACATGCCGATGATGATGAAATAGATGACCACGCCAACCACCGCGAGTCCGATCATGAAGGCGAAGACCCCGCGTGAGCCCAAGTCTTCGCGTTCGAAGCCGGCTTCGCCGCCGGAGTGGCCCGGATTCGAGTAACCATGCTTCATCTCTTCACTCATGCGACGGCTCCAGTAGTCTCAGCGTCTGCGGCGCGTTGACGGCCAGCAGCGGACGCGATCTCAGGTTGTGGAAGAAGTAGGCCATCCAAAGACCCCCGACGCCAGCGACGATCGCGAAATGCAGCCAGCTTAGGTGAAACGCGGGATACGACGCCGGTTCGATATGCCAAAAAATATCGACGATGCGCATGACCATGAGCCAGGAAGCGAGCCAGACCAAAGAGCGCGCCTTGCGCTTCAACTGCCGCGAGAGCAGGAGCGCAAACGGCACGGCGAAGTGGAACACGACGAGGAACAGGCCGACCACTTCCCATCCGCCATTCATCCGGCGCACATACCAGGGTATTTCTTCGGGCAGGTTGCCGGCCCAGATGATGAGCCACTGCGAGAAATTGAAGTACGCCCAGACCATAACGAAAGTGAGTATGAATTTACCGTGGTCGTGGACCTCCGTATCGGTGAGATACTCGGACATTGGCTTGCGCTTGCCGAGAATGCTCTCGATCACCACCACGAAACAGAAGGCGGAGAGAGCTTCGCCGGCGACAAACAGCAGGCCATAGATGGTTGAGATCCAGCGCGCCTGCAACGACATCACCCAGTCGATCACGGCGAAGGAAATCGTGAGCGAATAGATGACGAGCCCAATCGAACTCATGGCGCGGAAGCGTAGCGTGCTTTGGCCCGCGATCGAGTCCTGCTCGGTTGACCAGCGATTCAGGAAGTAAGCCATCCCGAACCAGATCGCGAAATAGACGATGTAGCGCAGCAGAATGCCGTTGAAGTTGAGGTAGCTGTGCGTGATTTCGATGATTTTCGGATCGGTCTTCGGGTCAGTCAAAACATCAGGACGGGCCCAGAAATACAGCTTTGGCAGATGCAGCAGAATCGGAATGAAGAGCACGAACATGAGGGGAAGCGTCATCATGCCCGATTCCAAAATGCGGCGAATCACCGTGCCCCAGGCGCCGCCGACCAGGTGATAAAGCATGAGGATGGCCATGCATCCGAGCGAAAGGCCAAGCCAGAACATGAAGCCGGTGAGATACGCGGGATAGAAACTGCCCGGCGCAAGATAAGCACCGGCGATGGAAGCAATCGCTGCGATCACCCCAATGACGAGCGACCGCTGCTGCATGATCTGGGCCACCGGCGGGGCCATTAGGTCCGACTTGGTCAACTTCACTGTGGCCGCGGTCATTTAGGTTCCTCTTTAGTTTCGGCGGGCGTGGCGATTTCGGGCAGCGTGGCTCCATTGCCGATATCGCGGAACTGCGGCGGAGGCGACGGGATCTTCTGGCCTGCCGGCACATCGCTCGAAGTCGCGTTCTGGCTCAACTGCAGCGCGCGGATATAAGCCGCGATACACCAGCGATCGCGCGGCGCAATCTGCGAAGCGTAGTCGGGCATGACGCCGAAACCATTGGTATCGACGTCGAAGAAGTAGCCGATCGGCGCTTTCCGCAGACGGTCGATGTGAAACGACGGCGGCTTCCGGAATCCGCGCGTGGGGATAAAACCGTTGCCATCGCCGACGCGTCCGTGGCAAGGCGTGCAGTAGATATTGAAGCGCTCGCGTCCGCGGTCAAGAGCTTCCGCGGTCACCGGGAACGGCATAAAGTCGCCGGGATTGTTCCCAATCTTCCCGGTATAGAAGTAGGTGTCTTCGCGGAGATTGCCGCGTGCCATCGTCCCCTCAACCGGCATGCGAGCCGAGCGACCGTCAGCGAAAAAATCGCTCTTCGCCATGGGCCGGTAATAGGGCTGGACATGCATGTCAAGGCGGCATCCGGCGGTGACGGCAATCAGCGCCAGCAGCGCGGGCAAAACTTGTCGGAGATTGCGAGCGGAAGCCATCACTAGCTCGGCACCTCCGCGATCATGGTTGGAGCCAGGCTGGTGAGAAACGAGCGCGTGCGGGCGGCATCATAGTTCGGGTCGCTCGACTCCACCACCAGGAAGAATTTGTTTTCCGACGCCTTGGTGAACTCGGGCACGTTGAACACCGGGTGATAAGGCATAGGAAGACCGTTCAAGATGATCATGCCGATGGCGGAGGAGAGCCCGCCGAAGAGAATGGTCAATTCGAAAGTCACGATGATGAACGAAGGCCAGGAGTGAAACGGGCGCCCGCCGACATTGACCGGATAGGTAATCGCTGCCACCCAATACTGCAGCGCGTACGCCGATATCCCACCAATAAGTCCGCCAATGAGTACGACCAGGGGCACGCTGTTCTTGTGAAAGCCAATGGCTTCGGCAAGGCCTTCGATCGGGAACGGGCTGTAGGCGTCGATCTTCTCGTAGCCCGCTTCGTGCGTCTTGTGAGCGGCGGCCACGAGTTCTTGCGCGGAGTCGAATTCGGCCATCAGTCCGTAAATCGAAGACTTGATCGGTGAATCTGTCATTGCTTCACCTCCGCCGCCTCGTGCACGTGCGCCTCCGGCAGCAAGGTGCGCAATTCGAAGATGGAGATCATGGGCAGAATGCGTACGAACAGCCACATGGCCGTCAGAAACAAACCAATGGTGCCGGCGAATGTCATCCAGTCCCACTTAGTCGGATAGTACTGGCCCCATGAAGAATTCAGGAAGTCGCGGCTCAAACTAACTACCACGATGATGAAGCGCTCCAGCCACATGCCGACCAGCACAATGAACGAGATGAGCCAAAGCCATCCGGTGGAGACACGGAACTTCTTCAGCCACAAAATCTGCGGGATGAAAATGTTGCAGGCAAGCAAGGCGGCGTACGCCAACTGATACGGCCCGTGCAGCCGGTTCCAGAGCAGGAACGAATCGTACTGGCTCCCGCTGTACCAGCCCATGAACGCCTCCATGCCGTAGCCGTAGGCGACGATGAGGCCGGTGGCCAGCATCACCTTGGCCGCATTCTCGAGATGCCGCATGGTAATGAAGTCCTGCAATCCGTAAATCGCGCGGATGGGAATCGCAAGACAAAGAACCATAGCGAAGCCGGAATAGATGGCGCCGGCGACAAAGTACGGCGGGAAGATCGTGGTGTGCCAGCCGGGAACGATGCCGACCGCGAAATCGAAGCTCACGACCGTGTGCACCGAGAGCACCAACGGTGTAGCAAGTCCGGCGAGAAGTAAGTAAGCCGTTTCATAACGGTGCCAGTGCCGGGCGGAACCGCGCCATCCCATGGCGAGCAGTCCATAGATGCGCTGGACCAAAGTACTCTCGGCGCGATCGCGCATGCTCGCGAAGTCGGGTATCAATCCGACAAACCAGAACACCAGGGAAATAGTGAAGTAAGTCGAGACCGCGAACACGTCCCACACCAGCGGGCTGCGGAAGTTCGGCCAGTACCGCATGGTATTCGGATACGGAAACATCCAGTAAGCCAGCCATGGGCGCCCCATGTGAGCGAGCGGGAATGTCCCGGCGCAAGCCACCGCAAATAGCGTCATGGCCTCGGCAAAGCGGTTGATGGAGTTACGCCAGGTCTGGCGCAGCAGGCACAGAATGGCCGAAATCAGCGTGCCCGCGTGGCCAATACCGATCCACCACACGAAGTTAACGATGGCGAATCCCCAACCGATGGGAATATTTATGCCCCAGATCCCCGTACCTTTAATGAACAGATACCCAAGGGCCATCATCAGCATGTTCATCATGGCGAACACGATGAGGAAGCCGAAGATCCACCCCAGTGAGACGGGGCGGCTCAGCACGATGTTGCTGATCTTCTCGGTAATGGTGGAGAAGGTATGCCCCGGCGCGATCACCGGAACTCGCCTGTCTGCCACGGGGATTTGTGTGTTGGTAGCCATGCCTTACGTGCGCTCCGCTTCTGCAATTGGCGTCGTCTTTAATTCTGCTTTTGACTCTTCTAACTCTGGATTAGGATTGCGGACTTCCGCCAGATAGGTTGTGCGCGGCCGCGTATTCAATTCGCCCAACAGGGAGTAATTCCTCGTCTGCGCTTTCCACTTATTGACCAGGCTGTTCGGATCGTTGAGGTTGCCAAAGGCAATCGCGTTCGCCGGACACGACTGCTGGCAAGCCGTCTGCAGATCGTTATCTTTAATCGTGGAGTCGGCGCGCTCGGCGTCGATGCGGTGCTCGCTGATGCGCTGCACGCAGTAAGTGCACTTCTCCATCACGCCGCGGCTGCGCACCGTCACGTCCGGATTGCGCATGAGCTTGAACTGCGGCGTCTCCCAGTCCTGGAACAACAAGAAATTGAATCGCCGCACTTTGTAGGGGCAGTTATTGGAGCAATACCGCGTGCCGACGCAGCGGTTGTAGACCATGTCGTTCAGGCCTTCACTGCTGTGCACGGTCGCCTGCACCGGACAAACCAGCTCGCAAGGCGCATTCTCGCACTGCATGCAAGGGACGGGCTGGAAGAAACCTTTGGGATTTTCGCGCGGACCGTTGTAGTAAGCGTCCACGCGCAGCCAGTGCATATGGCGGCCTCTGAGAGTCTGCTCTTTGCCGACCACGGCAATGTTGTTTTCCGACTGGCAGGCAACGATGCAGTTATTACATCCGACACAGGCGTTCAGATCGATCGCCATGCCCCACGAGTAAGTCTCCTTCGAATAATCGAAGGGCTTGTAGAGCGTGAGATCGGCAGGCGGCTCGCCTTCTTTCGCGAAGTTCGGGTCCTTCTTGTACTCCTCCAGGCTGCGCTCCTGCACCAGCGGCCGCTCGCTCTTGTCAGGCGTTTCCATTGTCTGGTAACCCTGCGTGCTGGCCAGTTGGTAGACGTCGCCAGTGGGCCTGAGTTTTGCGCCGTCGGCAAACCACGGAGACTGACTGGTGCGCAGCGGATAAACATCAAAGCCGGTGCCGGTGCCGATGCGACCGGCGCGGGTCCGCCCGTAACCGAGGAACACGGTGATCGAGTTGTCGGGATGGCCGGCCTGAATCCAGACTGGACCCTTTACTTTCTTTCCGTTGAATTCCAGTTCAGCCACGTCTTTGAAATTCAACTTCAGTCGCTCGGCCATCGCCGGACCGATCATGATGGGATTGTCCCAAGTCAACTTAGTAAGCGGCTTCGGAAGTTCCTGCAGCCAGCCGTTGTTCGAGAAGCGGCCGTCATAGATGGAAGGGTCGCGTCGGAAGTTGATCTCAATGGTATGCGGAACAACCATTGTGTAGAGCATTCCCTCGGCCGGTTTGGAGGAAGCTTGGTAGGCGGGCTTCAGGGCTACTTGCTTCGGCGCGAAGGTTGTGCCTTCAATCCAGCCGTCGTGCAGAGACTTGCGCCAGAAGGCGTCGAAGTCAGCGCCACTGTTTTTCTGCCAGTAGGACTGGACGAGATCATGCCCTGTGAAACCGGACTGGCCCGCGAGAAGGGTGACGATTTCGTGCGCGCTCTTGCCTCCATATAGGGGCTCGATGAGCGGCTGGATGATGCTAACTGTACCGTCGTAGGCGCGGGCATCGCTCCAGGATTCAAGATAGTGCGCTTCGGGCACATGCCACTGGCAAAGCTCGGCCGTCTCGTTGCGATGCGAACCGAGATAAACCTTCAGGTTGACGGCATTCGATTTCAGCGCCGCTGAGAATTCGAGTTCGGCGGGGGCGTCGTAAGCCGGATTTCCGCCAAGGATAAGCAAGAGGTCAACTTTGCCCGCGCGCATGTCTTCAACCAGCACGTGCAGCGACTCGTTGCGGTTTACTGGATTGGCGTCGACGGAATCGGTGAGGAAGACGGTCTTGCCAACGTTGCCGAGCGCCACATTGATCGCATGAGCGAAAGCGTGAACCGACGGGGGTTGATG
>JBAVVP010000321.1:0-2087 GCA_049697355.1 Terriglobales bacterium | reverse complement strand
GGGGAAATCTGTGCGAGGCCGAGTTGCCTTCTTAGGACAAAGCGCCGCTCACGACCAAATCACTGAGCGCAAATACATTGTAGCATGACCTCGCTTTTTACCCGCATATCCTGCCCATGCACGGGTGCGCGACGTAGAAGTGTCGATTCGGTTGATTTCTTTTTTTGCGGGACATTACCGAGCGTAATGATACGCTGGGTAATGGAGGATCTACATGTCCGAATCTCTTCCTGACCTTGAAAATCGCCGCGCCACGGTTCAGAAGCAGATCGCCCAGTTGGGCGACATGCGCTCCGGCTCCATTACGGCAACAGTAGGACGGTGCGGAAATTCGAATTGTCATTGCCATCGGGCTGGTGAGGCCGGTCACGGTCCCTACTACCGGTTGACCCGCAAGGTGAACGGCAAGACGGTCACAGAGACGTTTTCCTCTCTGGCAAGTTTGGCCAAAGCGCGGCGCGAGGTTGCCGAGTACCAGCGCTTCCGGGAACTGGGCGAGCAACTGTTGGACGCGAATGAACGGATCTGCAAGCTGCGGCCAGTCGCCGAAGCAACGCCGTCGGGTCAGGAAAAAAAACAGCGGAAGCGATCCGCCAGGAGGTCGCGCGCGAAATAGATCAACTCCTGTGTGTTGTTTTCAGTGGCCGACGCAAAACCGGGTGTCTGGATCTGGAAGCGGTCGAGACGGCGGTGCGAGCGGCTATGCACCGTGCGGGCTCGGCCGCGTTGACCGAGTTACTGCAGTTTGCGACCCCGACGACAGAAGAGGAGCGTAGCATCGCTTGCCCTTGTGGCCAGCGCGCCCATTATCGGGAACTGCGCTCCCGGCCGGTGCTGACGGTGGTGGGCCCGGTGCAAGTATCGCGTCCATACTTCTTGTGCCCGCATTGTCATCAAGGTCAGTTTCCGGCCGACGTGGAACTGGACATCGAGAATACGGAATTCTCGCCCGGCGTGCGCCGCATGCAGGCCCTGGTGGGCCAGGATGCGCCCTTCGATCACGGCCGCGAGCAGATGAAAGTTCTGGCCGGTCTGGATGTGACCACCAAGTCTGTGGAGCGCACCGCAGAAGCCATCGGAGAAGACATCGCTTGGCACGAACGGGAAGAAATGCAGAAGGCCATCCAGCTGGATCTGCCCGTCGTCGTTGGCAAGCCGATCCCGGTTCTCTATGTGGAGATGGATGGGACCGGAGTGCCGGTGGTAAAGAAAGAAACGGTAGGCCGCCAAGGCAAGACAGACGGTCAGCCCTCCCATACCCGGGAAGTCAAGCTGGGATGTGTGTTCACCCAAACCAAATGCGACAAGGAGGGCTTCCCCATCCGCGATCCGGATTCGACTACCTATACCGGAGCCATCGAGACCGCCGAAGAGTTTGGCAAACGAATTTACCTCGAAGCCTGTCAGCGGGGCTGGAGCCGGGCGGTGAACAAAGTTGTTCTGGGCGACGGCGCTGACTGGATCTGGAATCTGGCCGATCTGCATTTTCCGGGTGCGATTCAGATTGTCGACCTCTATCACGCCCGCCAGCACCTGTGGGAGCTGGCGCGCAGGTTGTACCCCAACGATGCGGTGAAGCAGAAGGCCTGGATGAAGAAACACCAGCGGCGCCTGTTGGACAAGGGAAAGATCGAAAAACTGGTTCTCGCCATTCGTTCCATCGAGTCAGCCAATCCGGAAGTGATGGAGAAGATTCGTACCGAAGCAGCCTATTTTGAGAGAAATGCCGAGCGCATGCGCTACCCCAAGTTCCGACGCCAGCACCTGTTTGTCGGCTCAGGCGTCATCGAAGCAGGATGCAAGACCGTGATCGGGTCCCGCCTCAAGCAGTCAGGAATGTTCTGGACGGTTCGTGGGGCCAACGCTATCGTTGCCCTCAGGTGCTGCCACCTCAACCGCCAATTCGAGGACTATTGGGAGGAGCGCCGGGCTGCTTGATTCCACTTCTATGTCGCGCACCCCTTCGCGCGGACCAGGAACGCCGTCTGCCAGCGAGCCGGTTCGTATCCGGTCTGCTCGGCAACCGCGCGCAACTCGACCTTGATCGGCTGACCCGGGAACTCCGCCGCAATGCAGGAGCAGGGAGT
>JBAVVP010000320.1:0-2052 GCA_049697355.1 Terriglobales bacterium | reverse complement strand
GTGCGCCACCAGGCACACCGTCTGATCGAAGCGGGGTTTCACACCTATCTTTTCTGGTTCGAGATTTGCGTCATGGCACTGGTCCCGCTGGTGCTGCTCTCGATTCCGCGGGTCCGTCGCAGCACTGGGGGGCAGTGGACGGTGGCTACGATGGGAGTCTTCGGAGTCGTATTCAACCGCATCGATACCGGCGGGTTGGCACACGTGCGGGCCGGAGGCGGGTTCTACGTGCCGTCATGGACGGAGGTCAGCATCAGCCTCGGGATCGTTTCCGCGGCGGCGCTGCTGTTCCTGTTTGCCATGGAACGCTTCCACGTATGGGAAGAGCGGCCAGCCGATCCCGCCGCGGATCCACTGCATGCGCCTGAGTTCGACAAGGTGGGCACGACCTGGCTAGGAGTTCCCGCAGTCGCGTCGCGGACCGTGTATTCGCTGGCAGTGATTCTCGCGGCCGCGCTCGGCTTCGGTTTTCTGACGGCGCAGCGGGCGCAAAGCCGCGGACTGGAGCCGGTTGCCGTGCATCGGGCGCGCGGCGGCGACGTGCTCTGGATCGACGGAAACCTTGACGGCTTTGGCGTGGCCTTCAAGCACGCGGAACATGTAAAGCGCGAAGGAGACAAAGCGTCGTGCGTGCTGTGCCACCACATGAACCTGCCGCACGATGAGAATTCGGCGTGCGCGAGCTGCCACCGCGACATGTATCAAGCGGTGGACGGTTTCCGCCACGACTGGCACGCGTCGCCCGCCGGCGGAAACATCGCCTGCTATCAGTGTCACACGCGTGGCCAGGTGCGCACGGCCAGCAGCGCGGTTCGCTGCGAGCACTGCCACAAGGACCTGGTACCGGCTAAGGCCGTGATCCAGGTGAAGACGTATCACACCGTCAGCTATGTGGACGCGATGCACCGCACCTGTATTGGTTGTCACACCAAGAAAGCGGCGGAAAAGAAGAAGCCGGAGATGGTGCAATGCGCGTGGTGCCACAAAGAAAGCCGGGAGATCCTCGACGCGCGCGACATCGATCTGCGGCGGCGGGGGGCGAGCGTTGGCAGTCCGGTGCTGCCTCCGGTTGGGCAATAAATATGCCAAAGGCCACCAAACTCACTGTCGAAGCAATGGCGCAGCAGACGCTTTTCGAGCAACTGCCGTTTGCCATTGCGATCATGGACATGGAATCGAACGTGGTGGCGGCGAATCGCAATTTTGGCGAGTATTTTGGCGACTGGCGCTCCCGCAAGTGCTACGAGGTCTTCAAGCGCGAGACCAAACCGTGCCGCCGCTGCAAAGCGCGGGCGGCCCAGCGCGACGGCCTGGTGCATGTGGTCGACGAATCGGGAATCGACCGCCATGAACGGCCTTGCAAGTACGCCGTCCACCTGACCCCGATCAAGGATGCCGAGGGCAAGGTTCGCTACATCATGGCGATGGCGTCCGATCTGACGGAAACGCGCCGCTGGCAGCAGGAGTACGATCAGCTCTTCGAGCGCGTTCCCTGTTTTGTTTTCGTGTTGGATCGAGACTTCCACATCATCCGTGCCAACCAGAAGTTCCGGAAGGCGTTCGGGGAACCGGGCGGTGAATTCTGCTACTCGGTTTGCAAGCGCCGCGATGCCCGCTGCGAAGAGTGTCCGGTGGCTTTGACATTCGAAGACGGCGAACAACATACCGCGGAGCAGGTCGGCGTGCACAAAGACGGCACGCCTTCTCACTACGTTGTCACCAGCACCTGCCTGGCACGCGGAGAACATGGGGTGGAGAGGGTGGTGGGGATGGCGGTCGACATCACCCATACCCACATGCTGGAGTCGGAACTGCGCGAGACCCGCGACTTCTATCAGCGGCTGATCCGCAATGCTCCCAACGCGATCATCGCCATCGACCCACGCGGCAATACTAAGATGATGAATCAGGCGGCGCGAACCCTTCTGGAATGGGTGCCTCGCCAACTCCCTACCGGCGAGTGGTTGAAGCGAATGTTGCCGGCGGAATTCTTTACTCCCGAAGCGCAGCAGAGTGAAGTGCTCGAATTGGACGACGCCTCGCTTCAAACCG
>JBAVVP010000319.1:0-1994 GCA_049697355.1 Terriglobales bacterium | reverse complement strand
ACTTGAGCCTCGCACTAATGCTGCTCGACTGCTGCCGCCTTGACACCAACGCCAAAATGACAATCGGGATTTCGGGTCTTGTGCTCGAAGTGCGCTTTGTACTTCACGCCATCGTTGTCCCTGCCTTTGCCTGTGGCCTAACAGGTTGATTGCATTTGGGATTTGGGCATCGGTATTCCAATTCAAGTCCCAAGTCCCTCAACGCGAGTGCTTGCTTCGCCGTTAATGTTACGGAGCAGGTCAGCATTTGCTGGGAATCGTATTTCGGCATAAAGGCTCCCTCTCAAGAGAAATGAAATCCTGTTGTAGCGAAGTACGCGACAGCGTAACCGAGGTTTCTGGGTTTGTCCATTATCAGCCCAGTGCGTGTCGTTAGCCCATGATATGTCCGGTTGATTGAGCAGATGAGATGTCCGCTTAGCAGGCGGCGAGGATAGGCGACCATCGAAGGATGGATGCGTACCCCAGGGCCGCAGTGGAGCGGGCAATGAAAGTGCAGGAAGTCATGTTGCGGGCGATCGCGCGAAAGATCACCTGGTATCAAGCCGCCGAGATTCTCGGCATTACGGACCGGCACTTGCGACGATGGCGAGAACGGTATGAGCAGTTTGGCTTCGATGGCCTACTGGATCGGCGGCGCTGCCGGCCGAGCGAGAAGCGAGTCCCGCTGGCCACGGTGGAGCAGGTGCTGGGGCTGTATCGGGATCGGTACTTCGATTTGAACGTGCGGCACTTTCACGAAAAGCTGGTGGAGGAGCACGGTATCGGGCTGAGCTACACGTGGGTGAAGGCGGCGCTGCAAGGCGCCGGACTGGTGGCGCGTGGACGCAAACGCGGAGTCCATCGCAAGCGTCGCCCACGTCGGCCGCTGCCAGGCATGCTGCTGCACATCGACGGCAGCCGCCATCGCTGGTTGCAGGACGAGCGCTGGCACGACCTGATCGTGATTCTGGATGATGCCACCAGTGAGATCTATTATGCGCAACTGGTGGAGGAAGAGTCGACGCTGACGGTGATGGCAGCGCTGCAAGAGGTGATCGAGCTTAAGGGCCTGTTTTGCGCCTTGTACAGCGATCGCGGCAGCCATTTCTGGCTGACGCCAAAGGCGGGCGGCAAGGTTGATCTGCAGCGCCTGACCCAGGTGGGGCGTGCTCTGCGGGATCTCGGGATTCGGATGATTCCGGCGTACTCGCCGCAGGCCCGCGGGCGCTCGGAACGCAACTTCGGCACCTGGCAGGGACGTCTGCCGCAGGAGCTGCGGCTGCGCGGAATCACCACGGTGGAGGCAGCCAACCGTTTTCTGCGCGAGCACTATATCGCCGAGTTCAATCACCGTTTCCAGGTTCCGGCCAGCCAGCGCGGCACGGCTTTTACCCGCTGCGGGCGACGCGATCTGGACGGCGTCTTCTCCTTGCAATATGAGCGCACGGTGAACCGCGACAACACGGTGAGCTTGCAGAACCTCATCCTGCAGATCGAGCGGGTAGGTTGGCGCGGAACGCTGGCGGGCTGCAACGTCACCGTGCACCAACACCTGGATGGAAGTATCAGCATCAGCTACGGTCCGCATCGGCTGGGATGCTACACGGCTGCAGGCATCCCCACTGTCAGCGAAAGAACGGCGGCGCGAAAGGCTGTGGAAAAGACGGCGGCTGCGCCGCCTTGGAAAACGCTACGCGTTTCCCACTTTCCCACAGCCTCTGCGACTACGGGGGATTAATTAAAAACCGGACATTTCACTTGCTACAAAAAGCGGACATTTTCACTTGCTAAGAACAGAGGAAAGTGCAAGAAAGAAATCCGCAGCGCTCTGGACGAACGGAAGGACAATGCCGGTCGAAGGCGACTCATGCGCTCAGGCGATGATCTGCGCCTCGCGCAAGTACGGGTCGTTAACGTTGCGTTGGCAACCGGAAGAAAAAGGCGACGTCAAAAACCGAAGTTAACCTTGCGGAGGGCATCCTTATATTCGTCGCGCGCCTGTTTCGCTTTAG
>JBAVVP010000318.1:0-2037 GCA_049697355.1 Terriglobales bacterium | reverse complement strand
CGCGACATATAAAGCTGGTTCTCGCCGCCCTCCCACGATGCGCTGTAAACAATGCTGCCGTCGGGCGTGAACCGGGCATTGCCGATGGAGCCGGTGCGAAACGTGATCTGCTGGTACTCGGCCTGGGGCGCGCGAGCGCTGGCTTTCCCAGTCCACCAACCGAGACCATACACTGCGCACGCGATCCCGAAACCCGACGCGAGTGCGAGCAGAAGCTTCCGACTCGGCTGGACTTTTCCCATGCCAATGCCACTGCCACTGCCTGCCGCCGCGACCCTGGCCGCGGAACCGGAAAGCCCCGAAAGATGTTCGAGATCAAACGCAATATCGCTGGCGGAATGGAAGCGCGACTCGGGGTTCTTCTCGAGGCAGTGCTGCACGATGCGCTCCAGCGCCGGAGAAATATTGCGGTTGGTTTCGGCCAGGTCCGGAGGATCTTCCTTAAGAATCGCGCTCATCGTATCCGCGGGCGTGTCGCCATGGAACGCCCGTTTGCCCGAGAGCATCTCGTAGAGAATCGCCCCAAAACTGAATATGTCGGAGCGCGCATCGAGCGCCAGGCCCCGCACTTGCTCCGGAGACATGTATCCCGCTGTCCCCATCACCAACCCCGCTTCGGTGCCCTGGGTCGCGGTCGGCATGGATGTATTGGCGCCGGAATCGGTCTGCGTGAGTTTCGCCAGCCCAAAATCCAGAATCTTGACCCGCCCGTCTTTGGTGACGAAGAGATTCTCCGGCTTAAGGTCGCGATGAACGATCCCTTTTTCGTGGGCCGCGGCCAGTCCATGCGCGATGTGCATGGCGTAGTCGAGAGTCTTGCGCACGGGAATCGACCCACTGCGCAGCCGCTCGCGCAGGGTCTCGCCCTCCAGCAGTTCGGAGACGACGTAAGGCGAGCCTTCGCTCGTGCCTATGTCGAACACGGCCAGAATGTTGGGATGGTTCAGGGCAGCCGTGGCAAGCGCTTCCTGCTCGAAACGACGCAACCGGTCGGCGTCAAGAGAAAGCGCTTGCGGCAAGACCTTGATCGCCACTTCCCGTTTGAGACGAGAATCGCGGGCGCGATAAACCTCACCCATGCCGCCGGCGCCTAAAAGGGAGACGATGTCATATGGACCAAGTTTGGTGCCAGGGGCCAGGTTCATCAGTGGGCGAGATTATAACCCAAGAAAGAAGGCTCTTGGCTATTTGGCTATTAGCTGTTAGCTCTTGGCCAAAAGCCAAAAGCTAAGAGCCACTTTCCTAATTCTCGCTCTCCACCGGTTTGGCCTTCGGAGCGGGCAAGGCCTTCAACCGCTTGCCTGGGCTCGGTGGCGTGGCGGGCGGGGTTGGTGGAGCGGGAGGAACCACGGCTACCGTCCCTTTGCGGATTTCAATGGCTCCCTTTTCGCAGTTCAACTTCAGCGGCGGGCCGTTGGTTCCGATCGAACCGCTGGCGCTCGATTCGCGATTGCGGTTGTCGACTTTGATTTCGTCGAAATCGCTCTGAATCTCGCCTTCGTGGGTGCGCGCCTCCACCTTGATCGCCGTATTCGGCGGAATCGTCACCTGCACGTCGCCCTTGCGGTTATCGATCTGGATATTCCCCGGCTTGTACAGTCCGACCGCGACCATGCCGTTCGAGTCTTCCAGGCGCAGATCGCCGGACACGCCCTCCAGCGAAACATCCTTCGAGCGCGTCTTCAGGCGCATGGGTCCGGTCAGCGAATCGGCGCGCAGGTCGCCCGAATCCAGATCGAGCCTGCCATCCAGCCGCGAAAATTCCATGTCGGTGCGCGAAGAACGGAAGCTGACCGTCTTGCTGATGCGCACCAGGCGGGTACTCTCCCAGAACTCTCCATTCATATGAACCGCGCCGTCTACGTCTTCCACCGCGACCTCGTTCACTTTGCCCTGGATGGTCACATCGCCCTTCACCTGTCCCAGTCGGACGGAACTGCCATCCAGATTCAGTAACACGTTTCCGGTGTGGTTGTTGATGTTCACTTCACCCCGATGGTGGTTGACCTCGACATCGGCGGCCATGCCCGCGATGGT
>JBAVVP010000317.1:0-8109 GCA_049697355.1 Terriglobales bacterium | reverse complement strand
CTCCAAAAGCGGATTGCTCCTTTGATCTTTCTATATTATGCGGTATTAGCCTCGGTTTCCCGAGGTTATCCCCCACTCAAGGGCAGGTAGTCACGTGTTACTCACCCTGTCGCCACTATACTCAGGGATTGCTCCCCTTTCCCGTTCGACTTGCATGTGTTAGGCACGCCGCCAGCGTTGATTCTGAGCCAGGATCAAACTCTCATTTGAAACCTGAGTCGGTCTGGGTAGACCGACGGCCTCCGTCTGCTGTGACGAAGGTCCTATCTTGTGAGTACGTTCAGACTTGAGCCCGAACATTTGTTTCTCACGACTGGCACGTTCAACCTTTTGTCAAAGACCGATCCGCTTTCCGCCTGAGCGGTGCGCCTTCAGTCCGCCCAAACCCCTTGCGGGATTTGTGCGTCCTCGAAACTTGTCAAACCTACGCGTTCGACCGAGCGGCTGTCAACCCTCTGAAATCACAGGATTTCCACCCGTTTTCAACAGTGAGGGGAGGTTCCATCCAGAAATTGCGGTGAGGCAAACCGGAGAACTCTTCTTACCGCGCGCCCGAAAACGCGCTTCCACTTGAACTCGCCACAAAATCCGGCGCAGGCCGAAGCGGAAGACGATTCATAAATTAAAGATCGCTTGGAGGCTCTGCTATGCGCGGAAACCCTTCAGGGAACCTTGTCCCCGAATGCGAACCCCGGAAAGGGGCCAATTGGAGGCTTACGAATTGGATGCCAAAAGCTGCCGCGAGGATTCAGCAGGCAAGCTTAGACACACAGTCACTTGTCCTCGGTCAATCGTTTATACCAAACTCCCCGGCATTGTGCAAGGGGAGAATAAAAAAAGTTACCGGCGGGTCAAAACCGCACCCTTTAGGAATTGCGTTAGGGACAGCCGCCTCGGCTGTCCCTAGGTTAAATATAATGATTGGCAGCGATGATTTCCGTTGTCCAACTCGGCGTTGTCGGCTATGCCGAAGGTTTGCGCTTGCAGCAGAAGATGGTCGAACTGCGCAAATCAGGACAGATCGGCGACGTCTTGCTGCTGCTCGAACACTCGCCCGTCATTACGCTCGGACGCAACGCCAAAACGGCCAACGTGCTGGCTTCGACGGAGGCGCTGGCCGTTCGCGGGGTCGAGGTGCTCGAGTGCGATCGCGGCGGCGATGTCACGTTTCACGGGCCGGGGCAGTTGGTGGGGTATCCGATATTTGATTTGCGGGAGCATGCACTGCTTGCGCTTGACGGCGACTTGCGCGCGCAGCGTTTCGCGGACAGGAGTGTCCGCACCACACAGACTCGTAAGACTCTCGGCGCGGTCGATTACGTTCGGCGGCTGGAGGAAGTTCTGATTCGCACCTGCGGCGATTTCGGAATCCCGGCCAAGCGTGTCGCTGGTCTAACAGGCGTGTGGACAGATGCTATGTTCGAAGAAGCTAGTGTGGGGACGGGCGCCCTCGCCCGTCCAAGCGAGTCGAAGACTCGCCCCGCCGCCGAAGCAAAGATCGCTGCCCTGGGGGTCCACATCTCCCGCTCCGTAACTTCGCATGGCTTCGCTTTGAATGTGAATACGGATCTCAGCTACTTCGACCTGATCGTGCCTTGCGGAATAACTGCGAAGCCGGTGACCTCGATGGCGAAAGAACTGGGGCGGGAACTCGACTTGAACGAAGTGGCGCAGTCGGTATCGCGAAACTTCGGCAGCGTGTTTGGCAGCCAGATGCTTTGGGTTCAGACTGTCGATGCATTGCTCGGAAACTCGGTCGGAGTCCCGATGAAGGCGCCCGACGAGTTACGGCGCCTGCGCGGGGAAGACGATACGCACTGGGCATAGACGTCAGAACAAGTCGGTGGGACAATCTGAAGGCCGAAGGATGCCGACACGATGAGGATCGTATACTTTTCACTTCTTGCCGCACTTCTCACTGCGCCTCTGCAATCTCAGCAAGGCCGACGATGCGAGGGGAATCCGAACGTGGTCGAGCAGTGTTTCAAGCTGCACGGAAGGGTGCGCATCGTGAACGGTGCAGGAATGGTTATCTGGCGTATTGGAACAGACCGTATGCTGAGGGTTGAGGATGAGGAGAATATACCCCGCAGTCTTAGCAGGGCGGTGTCTAAATCAGGCGACGCTTATGGCAGAGATATTTTCGGCGATTTTGAAGTGTGCCCTCTGACCAAGAGCAGACCAGGAGCAATGCAGATGGTTTGCGTGGAATCCGCAAGTCATCTCGTGGTCAGAGAAAACACGCACTGAGGCCACTCGCACTCGCCTTTTTTCCCGCTTCCGCGATACCATTTCGCGTCAGGCTGTCCGCTCACGTTTTAGTAACATGGCCATGAAGAACAAACCTACCGCCGCTGCAAAGCGGGTCAAGGCACACACCAGTGCACTTCGCCAAGCCAAGAGCCAAAAACCAAAGGCTAAGCGCCTAGAGCCGAGCGGCGATCTCCGCAGCTACACCATCCGCGACTATCGCCTCGAGAAGCCGAGCTTCACGCTGCGCCAGATCGTAGAACGAAAGAAAGACGGTGACGAAGTCCGCTACGAAGTCGAGAGCGGCGATCTTTCCGCCCCGGCGCCGCCGATTCGCGAATCAAAATATTTGACGCGCGAGCAGGTCATCGAAATCTATCGCTGGATGCTCCTGAACCGGCGCATGGAAACGGCGCTCGAAAATCTCTACAAGCAGGGCAAGGTGGTCGGCGGCGTTTATTTTGGGCTAGGCCAAGAGGCCTGCTCCTGTGCCTCGGCCTACGCTCTCCAGAAAGACGATTGGCTGGGCCCGATGATTCGCAACCAGGGAGCGCTCCTGGTGCGAGGCTTTTCGCCCGCCGACATCATGATGCAGTACATGGCCAAGTCCGGATCGCCCACGAAAGGACGCGATGCTTCGTCGCACTTTGGCGATATCGAAAAGCGCAACGTGGTCTCGCCGATCTCGACGCTGGGTGATTTGATCCCAGTGCTGGCGGGCGTGGCGCTCGGGGCGCGGCTGCAGGGCAAACACATTGCGGCCATGACGTACATCGGCGATGGAGGCCAGTCCACGGGCGTGACTTATGAAGGATTGAATTTCGCCGCCGTGCAGAATCTGGGCCTGGTGCTGATTGTCGAAAATAATCTTTGGGGATACTCGACCCCCGCCGACATGCAGTTCCGAGTCAAAGATCTGGCCGAGCGCTCCATTGCCTACGGGATCCCAGGCGTGATTGTCGATGGCACCGACGCCTGCCAGGTCTATGACGCGTGCCATGAAGCCTGCGAACGTGCTCGCCACGGCGGGGGGCCGACGCTGATCGAAGCGAAGATGATGCGCATGAAAGGCCACGCCATCCATGACGCGGCGGAGTATGTCCCGAAGCCGTTGTTTGAGTATTGGAAGCGGCGCGACCCGATTGCGCGGCTCGAAGATTATCTGGTGAACAAGAAGAAGTGGCTGATCTCCGCGGAAAACGTAAAGCTGATCGCCGGCGTAGAGCAGCAGTTGGAAGCCGACCGCGAACTTGCGGTGAATTCTCCGATGCCAACCCCCGAGTCGGCCGCCGGCGGAGTGTATTGCGAAGCCGGATGCCACGAGATCAAGCCGAAGTACCCGATGCCTAAGGCACACAACGGGAAGGCCCTGGGGCCGAGGACTTCCGAGGCGGCGGTGCATCTGAAGTGAAACCAGACTCTTAACCGCGAAGGACGGAGGGGCACAAAGTTTAGCGGCTCATTTCACTAGCGGTAGACATCGCGGCGGTGACCGATCTTGATGACGACGATTGCCACCCGCTTTCCTTCCACGCGATAGATCACGCGGTAATCGCCCACGCGAATACGGTAGAGATCCTGCCCGCCCTGTAATTTCTTCAAACCGGGAGCAAAAGGGTGTTGGGCGAGTTCGTTAATGTGGGCGGCGATGCGGCGTTGGACGGCGCGCTCCAGGGCCTTGAACTCGCGCAAAGCCGAGGCCGTAAATTCGATGGTATAGGGCATGCCGGCGCAGTGCTAGAGGCTCAAATCTCTCTTAATTTTCGACCATGGGATGGTGGGTTCATTCAGGCGCTTGCGGGCGTCTTCGAGATCGATGCGGTCTTCAAGACGTTCCAACAAATCAAGATCGGAAAGCGGAACGACGGCTGCCACAGGCTTCTTCCGGCGATGGACGATGACCCGCTCACCGGCGTAGGCGGCGCGGTTGACCATATCCGCAAACTGGCTGCGGGCAGAGGTGCTGGCAATCTTGCGGCGGGTCGTCATGTACTTAATATACCATTTGTACAATTCGTACTTCAAGAGACATTCGCCCCATTCAGAATAACGCTGCAGCATCGTTGCCACGGAGGGCATGGGGAGCGCAGAGAAAGGCGGTGTGGGTGTTTGATAGAATCCCAGTAGCCACCATGTCCGCGTCTTCCCAGCTCGTCCAGATTGACCTCGGGCCCGTCATCCGCAGCCCGAAGCCCTCGTGGCTTAAAGCCAAGGCTCCGGTGGGCGACAATTTTCATGATCTGAAGAAGCTGGCGCGCGGCCTCGGTCTGCATACGGTATGCGAGTCGGCGCAGTGTCCGAACATTGGAGAATGCTGGCACCATAAGACCGCAACCTTCATGTTGCTGGGCGATATCTGCACCCGGCGCTGCGGTTTTTGCGCAGTGCCGAAGGGGCGTCCCGAACCGATCGATTGGGACGAGCCGCGGCGCGTGGCCGAAGCGGTTGCCACGCTGGGGCTGCGTCATGCGGTCGTGACCAGCGTGAACCGCGACGACGATAACGTTGGCGGCGCAAAGATTTTTGCCGAAACCATCCGCCAGATCCGCGAACTCGTGCCGGAGTGCCGGGTCGAGGTGCTGATTCCCGACTTTCAGGGACTGGAAGAGCCGCTGCGCATCGTGCTCGAAGCCAAGCCCAACGTCCTCAATCACAACACCGAAACCGTTCCGCGGCTATACCGCGCGGTGCGTTCGGGGGCACGCTACCAGAGGACGCTCGATCTGCTGGCGAATGCCAAGCGGTGGGACCCGGCCATGGTCACCAAGAGCGGCGTGATGGTGGGCATTGGCGAAGAGAGCGGGGAACTGATCGAAGTCTTCCGCGATCTGGGTGCCTGCGGCGTCGATATTCTGACGATTGGGCAGTATCTGCGTCCGTCAAAAGATCATTTGCCCATGACGCGCTACTACACGCCCGCCGAGTTCGCCTCGCTGAAAGAAGAGGCGCTGAAATTCGGATTCAAACACGTTGAGTCGGGGCCACTGGTGCGGTCGAGTTATCACGCGCATGAGCAGGCGGAAGTAGCCGGTCGTTAGTCGTTAGTCGTTGGCGAACGCGGATCCCTCGATCAACAATCCTCAATGGGACACGATCTTTAAATCCCACCCTCGCGCACAGAACGCGCAAGGATGGGGCACCCGAGTTTTCTCTCACTGCGCTCCTTACCACACTCTGCACGCGTTCTGATTCACCATCGGCGCGGTGGCTGGGCAGTGGTAGGCTTGGCGGAACTCCGGCATATTGGAAATGGTCCCGTTCACACGGTTCTTGGGTGGTGAGTGCGGATCGATGGTGACCAACATTCGCGACAAAGCTTTGGTGTAACTCCCGCACCACACGTTGGCGAATCCCAGAAAAAAGCGCTGCTCGGCGGAGAGACCGTCGACGGGCGCAGGTTCCTTGCCGGCAAATGTGTTCAGCATCGCCATGTAGGCGATGCGCATGCCTCCGTTATCCGCCGTATTCTCGCCCAAGGTCAGCTTCCCGTTCAGCTTCAGGTCGTCGACGGCGACGAAGCTTCCGTATTGATCCTTGATGCAGCTGGTACGCTCCTCGAATTGCTTCTTGTCGTTCGCGGTCCACCAGTCGCGGAGATTGCCGTCGGCATCGAACTGGCTGCCCACGTCGTCGAAGCCGTGCGTGAGTTCGTGGCCAATCACAACGCCGATGGCGCCAAAGTTCATCGCGTCGTCAGCCTGGTTGTCATAGAAAGGAGGTTGCAGAATTCCGGCGGGAAACGTGATGTTGTTTTCGTTATCGTTGTAGCTCGCGTTCACGGTCATCGGCGGATACGGCCAATCCCTCTTATCGAGCGGCTTGCCGATCTTGTTCAGCCTGCGCTCCACGTCGTGCTGGTTCGAGCGTTGCGAGTTGCCCATGGCATCGCCGCGTACGATCTGGAGCGTCGAGTAGTCGCGCCACTTGTCGGGATAGCCGATGCGGTTGGTGATCGCCTGCAATTTCCCGAGCGCCTGCGTTTTGGTGTCCGCGCCCATCCAGGGCAAGGCTTTGATATCTTCGCCCAGCGCTTTTTCCAGAGCCCCGACCAGCGCCAGCGTGCGCTGCTTGCCTTCGGCGCCGAAAGTCTGTTGGACGTAAACCTGGCCGACCAGTTCGCCGAGGTCATGGTTTGTATAACCCACGCAACGCTTCCAGCGCGGACGCAACTCCTTGGTCCCCGTCAGCGTCTTGCCGAAGAAATCGAAGGTCTCGTTCACGAATGCCGCCGGCAGCATGGGCGCGTTGGCGTGCACCGCGTGCCAGCGCAAATACGTCTTCCAATCGTCGAGCGAGTGCGCGCTTAATACGGCCTGCATGTTCTTGACGAACTCCGGCTCGGCCACGTTAAGGGAATCGAACCGGGGCGCGCCCACACCTTCGAAGTACGTGCTCCAGTTGAAGGACGGGCTCAGCGCGGTGAGTTCCGCATTCGTCAGTTTGTGGTAGACCTTCTGCGGATCCCGGCGGCTGGTTTGGTCAAGCGCGCCTTTCGCTAAGCCGGTCTCGATGTCCATGACGACTTTCGCTTCGGCTGCCGCTTTGGCCTCATCGTCGCCCAGGAGCACAAACATTTTGGCGACATGCTCGACGTACTTCTTCCGCAGTTCGACCGACTTGGGGTCGTCCTTGAAATAGTAATCACGGTCGGGCATGCCCAATCCGCCCTGATCGACCTGAGCGATGATCTGACTCGCGTTCTTGAAGTCGGCTCCGGAATCGAAGTCGAACAGCGCGCCCGTGCCCTCGCGATGCAGGCGAATGATCTCCTTGGGGAGTTCCTCTTTTGACCGGATCGCAGCAATGCTCTGGAAGTCGGGCTCCAGGGGCTTGGTGCTCGCTTTCTCGACGGCTGTTTCGTCCATGCAACTGGAATAGTAGTCGCCAATTTTCTGCTCGTTGGCGCTACGGCCCGGCCGGTCGACCGCCGCTTTTTCGAGAATGTCGCGCACGATGTATTCGCCGCGCTGCTGCAATTCGTTAAAGCGGCCCCAGGACGACCGGTCCGCGGGAATCGGGTTCTGCGCCACCCACTTGCTGCACGCATAGGCGAAGAAATCGTTGCAGGGATCGATGCTCTTATCGAGCATGTCGGCGGAGAAGCGCACGTCGGCCGGCGTCTTTGCGGCCTCGGGTTCGGCTTGGGCCGGCTTCTGCTGGACAGGTTTTTCCTGGGCAAACAGAGCCGACACAAGCATCATGGAGACGGTCAACAGTTTCAAGATATTGCGCATGAGGTCCTCGAATCGAGATGTAAGACTGCCGGTGGCCGGCGGAGACAATCCGCCATCGTATCGGACGAGCGTCGCGTGGAACCGTTAGCAATATGGTCGATGGTCGGTAGTCGTTAGTCGTTAGCAACCACTCAAGGTCCCCGTTGAATCCCGAACGACTAACGACCAACGACCATCGACTGCCTTCAGAAAATTTTCAGGTGGATCGTCAGATATTTCTTGGGGTTCTCGCGGATCGCTTTCACCAGTTCCCGCGCCTCGACCAGCATCTGGTTACTGTTGTTGTAAAGCGTAGGATCCTTGAGCAGCATTCCCGCCGTGCCCTCGCCCTTTTCCAGGCGGTCGGTCAGTGACGCCAGGTTGTTAACAGTAGTCTGCAGGCGAGCGGCGAATTCCTCGTCGTGCGTCATCTTGCCGAGCGCGCCCTTGCCGGCATTGATGTCGTCGGTCAACTGCCGAACGTTCGCCAGCGTCTTGTTCGCGTTGTCATACAGCGCAGGATCTTTGAGCGCTTTGCCGGCCGAGCCTTTGCCCTGCTGCAAGTCGTCGACGATCGCGTTCAGCTTGTCGATGGCGGCAATCACTTTCTTGTAGGCCTCATCGCTGGTGAACAACGGGCCGAGCG
>JBAVVP010000316.1:0-7304 GCA_049697355.1 Terriglobales bacterium | reverse complement strand
CTTCGAAGCTCCCCAAGATTGAAAAAAAACACTCCTTCCGAAGGAAATCAGGGAACCCTTCTGGCACACTACACTAGTACTAATCCCCAAGAAATAACGAAGCCCAAAACGTAGTCAGAAACAAATGTCCGAAGTCGCCGCCATTCCCGAAGTCGACACGCAGTGGCCCGAGCCGCCGCGCCTGCTGGTGGAATGGTCGTCGCGATGGGACGAGTTCAAATCCGCTTTGCGTCCCGCGCTCGCCCGCCCTCCGAAAGCCCTCGCCGGAGAAGCGCCCATTGGGATCTTCCCCTATCGCGGCATGATCGCCTGCTGGCTGCTGGAGTGTCTGCTCGTGATTGCGGTCATCGTGCTCCCCGAACGTTTTGCCAGCCTGCAGATGCCGCCTCCTCCCGTTCGTCTGCAATGGGACGTCATCTATTATTCCGCCGACGAGTTACCGCAAACCCAAGACCGAGGCGGAGCCGAAGCTGGCAAGTCGGGACGCGCCGGAGGTCAGCAAGCCCACCATCGCACCCAGACCATCCGCGTGGCGCGCGGCGATAAACCCGTCGAGAAATTGGTAGACGCTCCCAAGATCAATCTGCCTCATTCTGATTCCGCCGTCGCCAATCTGCTCGCCTTCAAAGCGAATCCTGGACCACCGCCCGCCGAGGGATTGCGCTCGGCTCTCATCGCGCCAACACTACCCGAGATGAAAGCTGTGCCGCCTGCGCCGGAGCTGAACTCATCGGCAAGACACAACGCGAACGCCCTCGCGGCCAACATCGTCCCTCCCGCGCCCGAAGTTTCTCACGCCAGCACGCGCACTTCGCCGGCCTTGAGCTCGACCGTCGTCAATGCGATGGTCATTCCGCCCGCGCCGAGTGTCTCGCGGGACAAAATGCGCACTGCGGACGCGCTCGCCTCTACCGTCGTCGCTCCCGCTCCGCGCGATGCGCAGCGCGACTTGGCGAGTTCCCGCGTCCCGATGGCGCAAACAGCGGACGTGATCGCTCCACCGGTTTCCGCGCCCCAGCGCGATGTGTCGTCCACATCCAAACTCACATTGCCCGCCACCGCCGTCATAGCACCGCCACCGTCGCAGGTAAGCCGCGATCTCAACAGCTGGGGAAGCTCCAACACGGGCGACTTGCGCGCCAAGCCCGTGCCTCCGCCACCGACAGCGTCGGGAGGAGGTTCCCTGGCAAGAGCCGGCGCGAACGGACTAATGCCCCAGGTTGTGCCGCCTCCTGCCAGCATTGGCGGAGCTGGCTCTCAGAGAGGAACCAGCGGTGCACGGTCCGGTAATTCCACGGGTTCGCTCCTCGGTTCGGCCAACGTCGTACCACCTCCGCCGAGCCTCGGAGGAGGCAAAGCCCTCTCAGGCAGCGGCCGCGGCAGCAGAGGAACGGGTACTGGTGGTCCGCTCGACCTCGGTTCTTCCGTAGCTCCACCGAGCAATGCCGGAGGAAACGCCGCCGGCAACGGGGTCGTCATGTCCAGCCAGCCCGGAACCAAAGCCGGACTCCCGAACTCGACCGGCGGTGGCGCTCTCGCCATGTCGCCCACCGGCACAGCCAAGAGCGGCCTCGGCGGAAGCGGCGGCGGCGCGGGCATCGGCAAAGGCAACGGCTCCGGCAGCGGATTACAAGGCGAAGGTTCAGGCGCCGGGAAAACAGGCGCCGGACGCGGTTCCGATCCCAGCGCCCGCGGCGGGATTTCGCCCTACCCCGGACCAGGCGGAGCGGGCAGCGGCACCAGCGGCACTCCCGCCCTACCCGGCGTATCCGTGCAGGGCGGCAGCACGCAAAGCATCACACTGCCAAGCTTCGGAGATTCCAGCGGCGATAGCCCATCTAATGCGCCGGGGCGCTCTTCGACCAGCGCTCATGGAGGGCCGAGTTACACGATAAAAGCCACATCCAGCTCCGGCGGCGTCTTCAATCGCTACGGCCAATTGAAGGGCGATAACTACTCCATTTACATCGAAACGTCGCTAGGAACGGCCGTGATGCAATATGCCGATGCTTCATCCGCGGCGCACTCTTACTTGGGAGACCTGACGAAGCCAGAGCCCCTGCGCGATGACTTACCCCATGGACTGCGTCCGACTTACGTGGTGTTCGCCTGCATCCTCGACCGCTTCGGAAACCTTAAAGACGTAAAGGTACTCGAGCCCGGCGCTCCCGAAACTACCGCAAAGATTCTGGTGGCCCTGCACAGCTGGAAATTCCGTCCGGCATTTCGAGGAAATGAGCCGGTGGAAGTAAATGCGTTCTTGGGGTTTGGGATCGATACGCGATAAACCGTCTTCGCCTGCCCAATGGAGAGACGGGCGTCCCCGCCCGTCCGCAGCTAAGTTGTGGCCGGGCGAGGACGCCCGGCGCTCCACATCTGAGATCAGTATCCCTTGCGCTTGTCCACGACGGCCAGCGGCGGCTGACCGCTCAGATAGCGGCGCAGGTTTTCGGAAAACAACGCGTACTGGCGCTCCCATAACTTGTCGGTCAGTGCCGCGGTGTGCGGAGTGATCAACAGATTCGATACGTCCCACAGCGGAGAATCGGCAGCCAACGGCTCTTTCGGAAACACGTCGAGCGCAGCACCGCCAATTCTCTTATCACGCAAAGCGGCGGCGAGCGCGGGTTCATCCACCAGCGGGCCCCGACCCACGTTGATCAGGCAGGCGCCCGGCTTCATGAGCGCCAGGCGTTCGGCGTTCACAATTGCCTTGGTGCTCGCGGTAACCGGCGCGGCCAGCACGATGTAATCGGCCTGTCGAAAAACATCGTCGATCTGCGCCGGCCCGAACACGGTGTCCGCGCCTTCGCTTCCCTTCTCCGGATGCTCACGCACCGCAATCACCCGCATCCCCAGGGTCCTCGCGCTCTTCGCCACTGGGCGTCCGATGCTGCCAAGGCCTACTATGCCGACGGTTGCTCCCGCAATTTCCCGGATGCGAGGCAGTTCGTCCCACAGGATTTGCTGCCCCCAAACGTGTTTCTCCTGCAGGCGTACCGAGTCCGGAATCTTCTTGGCCAGCGCGAAGATGAGCGCGATGACGTGCTCTGCCACGACCGGCCCGTGCACTTCGCGCGCGTTGGTGAGAACGATGTCGCTGTTGACGAGCTCCGGAAATATCAGCTGATGAACTGCCGCCGCCGTGGAGTGAATCCATCGCAGCTTCTTCGCCGCTGCGATCTGCTGAGGACGAACTGACCAGGAGATGACAATTTCCGCATCGACGACTTCTTCGTCCATGCGTTTGTAATCGGGCAAATGGACAACATTAACTTGGGGAAATTCGCGCTGCAGCCGCTCCCCAAACCAATCCGGCACGTTCCATTGATCAAACGGATGGCGAACGCAAATTAGCAGCTTGCGGATCGGGTCCTCGGATGATTGCGTCATCGGGTGATCTGAAGATCTCTCTCGGCGTCCTCTGCTAAGGCTTGGGAATCTTGGCCGTTCCCGTCAGGTGGGGGGCAGTGCGTCATTAATCAAGCGGGAGCAGATAGCCGGGCGTCTTCATAGTTCCTCCGAATACGGCGTCGTCGAGCGTACGCATGTCCCATGCACACCAGCCTGTGGGGGTCAGCCTCAGGGTGATGTCGTCCATTGTCGCCATTGTGCCGCCTGTCCGAGGGTCGGCCAATGCAGCCTCGCTCATGTAGCGACCGTGGATGCGAGCGTTGATTGCTCTTGAGTTTTCGCCAGCGATAACGTCGACGGTGCAAACGGCCACCAGACCTCGCTCCGATGCGGGTTTTCTGATGTCCACCATAAGGGAAGCTCTCGGCCGGGTCGCCACATTGCGAGCTTTGCGAGTCTGCGAAGAAGTGGCCACATAGAGACAATCACTGTCAAACAGATACCAAACCGCCGTCAGGTGTATGGAGCCGTCTTCGTTCTCCGTGCCCAAACTAGCGATGAAGCGTCCCCTCAAAATTTCTTCAGCCCCGGATGGCATAGTGCTTCGCATAGTAGCGGACCCTCCCGACGTGCAAATGATACATTAACGCTTTTCTTGTTCGTTCAACTAATGGTCGAAGAAGTCTCGGCGGTTCAGGTTTTCAGCGGCTTCCGCAAATCTGCGCCCGTCATTTCTTTCGGTTCGGTAACGCCAAGCATCCCTAGAATCGTGGGCGAAATATCCCGCAGCGAGCCATTCGGCTTGAGCGTGAATTGCTTGGCATCTTCTGCCATCACGATAAACGGCACCGGATTCGTGGTATGCGCGGTATGTGGGCCGCCGGTTTCGGGGTCGATCATCATCTCGGCGTTGCCGTGGTCGGCCGTAATCAGCATCGCTCCGCCCCTGGCGCGCACCGCTTTTTCGATCTCGCCCAGGCAGGCATCTACGGCCTCGACCGCTTTGATGGTGGGCTCGATCTTGCCCGAGTGACCGACCATGTCGGCATTGGCAAAGTTGACGATGATCACGTCGAAGGTGCCGTCGTTCGTGGCTTTGACGACCGCCTCGACAACGCCGGCGGCGCTCATCTCCGGCTTGAGATCGTAGGTGGCAACTTTCGGCGACTGCACCAGCACACGATCCTCTCCCGGGAAAGGCTGCTCCACGCCGCCATTGAAGAAGTACGTCACATGTGCATATTTCTCGGTCTCGGCCACGCGCAGGTTGCGCAGGTTCAGCCCGCCCATGACGTTGGCCAGAATGTTGGCCATCGACTCCGGTGGAATCACGACGGGCAGATTGAAATTCTGGTCGTATCGCGTCATGCAAACGTACTTCAGGTTCTTCGGAGCGCGGTCGCGTGCGATGGTGGCGTCGAGATCGGCGGCGCCCGGCAAATCGCTCCCACCTTTAGCGTTCAACCCGCTGTTGCGGCATAGAGCGCGCGTGATCTCGCGTACGCGGTCGGCCCGGAAGTTGAAGCAGATGCAGGAATCGTCGTCGCCGATTTTTGCCAGCGGCGTGCCGCGCCCATCCGCGCAAACGAAGGGCAGCACGAACTCGTCGGTTACTCCCTTGTTGTAAGACTCTTTCATGCCCCGCACGGCGTCGGCTTGCGTTCCGCCCTCGGCTTTGCCCTCGACGATCGCGCTGTAGGCTTTGGCGATGCGTTCCCAGCGGCGGTCGCGGTCCATGGCGTAGTAGCGGCCGCTGACGGTCGCGATCTTGCCGGAGTTGTACTCGCGCATCTTCTGCTGCAATTGTTCGACGTAGCCGGCGCCGTTGGTGGGAAGCGTGTCGCGGCCATCCATGAAGGCGTGCACGAAGGCGCGATCGACTCCGTTCTGCTTGGCCATCTTCAACAGCGCGTACAGGTGTTCCTGCCGCGAATGCACACCGCCATCGGAGAGCAGACCGAAAAGGTGCAGCTTGCGGCCGCCGATGCGGGCATTCTTCATGGCCTCGACGAGCACTGGATGCGAGAAGAATTCGCCGCTCAGGATCATCAGGTCGAGGCGCGTGATATCCATGTGCACGATGCGCCCGGCGCCAATATTCAGATGGCCGACTTCGCTGTTGCCCATCTGGCCTTCCGGCAGCCCGACAAACGGGCCGCTGGTGTGAATCAGCGTGTTCGGATACTCGCGCAGCAGGCGGTCGTAGGTCGGCTTGCGCGCCAGGGCGATGGCGTTGGCCTTGGTTTCGGCGCGGTATCCCCAGCCGTCGAGAATGATGAGGACGAGAGGTTTCGGACGGGACATAAGATCAGCTTTTAGCTCCTGGCTTTTGGCTTTTGGCTTTTGCTCTTGGCTCTTGGCTCTTGGCCTTCAGCAGATAGACTGAATCCGTTCCAGCAGCGGTACATCTCATACTATTGCAGAAAAACCATCTTGGGGATAAACATGCCAATTAATGAACTTCTCCTGACCGAGTTCGATGAAGAAATCAAGAAGACGCGCACCATGCTGGAACGCGTCCCGGAAGACAAGAAAGACTTCGCACCGCACGCCAAATCGATGCCACTGAACAAGCTTGCGCCTCACGTAGCTCAGTTGGCGGGCTTTGGGCTTGTGATCCTTACCACTCCTGAACTTGATTTTGCGAAGACGAAGATGCCAGCTGTGCCGTTTGATTCCGCGGCGCAACTCGTCAAGACCTTCGATGAAGGCGCAGCCCAGGCTCGCACCGCGCTCAAGAACACGAAGGATGATGCCTGGACGCAGCCCTGGAAGCTAAGTTTCGGGGATAAACCTATCTTCAGCGGCACGCGTTTTCTGGCGTATCGGCAGATGTTCCTGAATCATCTGGTGCATCACCGCGCTCAACTCGGCGTGTATCTGCGACTGAATGACAAACCAGTGCCAGCGACTTATGGGCCTTCGGCGGACGACACGATGGGGTTTTAGCTTAACTGGAACTCATCGCTTATAGAACTCGTCCTCGATCTCTTTCGGCAGCGGGTCGTTGAAGTCCGTTGGAATAGTAAACTCCCCTTTCGCGGAGCCCAACACCCTCTGTCGAGCCATCCGATTGCGGATTTTTCGCGAGATCCACACCAGCAGAAGAGCCACGGCCGCCAATAGCGAGGGTCCAATAGTACGCGACCATTCCGGTGGGATGTGCTTTCCGTACTTCAGCAAAAATGCCACGAACGCCGCCACCAGGATAAAACCAGAGCATCCGAGCAGCAGAGTGTCCAGAACCCACTCCGACCGGCGGCGTCTAAAGATCGCTCTCCAAAGAAGAAGCAACAACGTGACGACGAGAACCCCCATCATCAACGCGATGAGCAACCGTACGATCTCAGGCCACATGTTTGGATCCACTACTCAAACCTCGCTCCGCGTTGTACTCAGCCCTTATAGTTCAGCGCCTTTACTCCCAAGAACCGCGACGCCCCGCCCAACTCTTCTTCAATCCGCATGAGCTGGTTGTACTTCGCAATGCGATCGGTGCGGGAGGCGGAGCCGGTCTTGATTTGTCCCGCACCCGTCGCCACCGCAAAGTCGGCGATGAACGTGTCTTCGGTTTCGCCCGACCGATGCGAGATCACGGAGGTGTATCCGTTCCGCCGCGCCAGACTCATGGCGTCGAGCGTTTCGCTGACCGTGCCGATCTGGTTCAGCTTGATCAGGATCGAATTGGCTACGCTCTTGTCGATTCCCTGCTGCAGCCGTTCAATGTTGGTCACGAATATGTCGTCGCCGACGAGCTGAATCTTTCCGCCGAGTTCCTTGGTCAACAGCACCCAGCCATCCCAGTCGTCTTCGGCAAGCCCGTCTTCGAGCGAAACGATGGGATAGTCCTTCACCCATTTTGCATAGTAGCGAACCATCTCTTCGGAACTCTTTACCGACTTATCGGATTTCTTGAAGACATACTTCCCGTCCTGATAGAACTCGCTGGC
>JBAVVP010000315.1:0-10951 GCA_049697355.1 Terriglobales bacterium | reverse complement strand
AAAGCCAACTGCGTGCAGCGCTTCCATGGCCTTCGATTGTCGGTCAAAGTAGGGACGCCCATCCTTTAGAAGCATGTATGCGAAAAAATCCATTCGACGCCCTGCCGTGATCCTTGGATCCAGTTGCCGTATCGTTCCCGCAGTCGCATTTCGCGGATTCGCGAACCTCGAAAGCCCCTTCAGCTCTCTCTCCTCATTCATGTGGCGGAAATCCTTAAGAGGCATCAGCATTTCGCCGCGCACTTCGAAATCCGCGGGCATGGCTGCCTTCTTAAGCTTGTCCGGCTTAATCGAGAGCTTGATCGATCCAACCGTCCGGACATTCAAAGTGACGTCTTCGCCGACGCTGCCATCGCCGCGCGTGATGCCGCGTTCCAAACGCGCGTCATGGTAGACGAGCGCCAGCGACATTCCATCCAGTTTCAACTCGCACATGTACTCGATGTCAGTGCGTCCGCTCAGCTCATGCACGCGCCGTTCCCAGTCGCGCAACTCCTCTTCGCTGTATGCGTTGTCGAGCGAGAGCATCGGCGAAGAATGCTTCGCCTTCACGAATCCCTCGCGCGGCTTGCCGCCCACACGCTGCGTCGGCGAGTCCGGCGTAATCAGCTTCGGATGGTCAGCTTCGAGCCGCTTGAGCTCGTTCATCAGCGTGTCGAACTCGGCGTCCGAAATTTCCGGCGCGTCCAGCACGTAATAGCGATACTCGTGATGCCGGATCTTCTCGCGGAGGGCTTCGATCTTCTTCTCGATGGCGGGAGTGGACATGACTCGGGAATTATAGTGCGTGGGGAGTTCTCAGTTCCCAGTTCTCAGTAAAACCAAAACCAACCCCACACCGTCAATTGACACACCACCCCGAAGGGTGGCAACAATAGTTAAGAGGGGTATTTCTGAGAACTGAGAACTGAGAACTCGCAACTATGACCTGGATTCGTACCATTTCACTCTCCGAAGCTAACGACGAACTGCGACAGGCCGTCGAAGGGCAGAAGTCGCTCTATCCCGCGGAGTACGCCGTTCCCATACATCCCGCGGAGGGCGACGGCTCCCAGGGTGTTACTTCGCAGATCGTGGCCTCGCACTCTTTGATTCCGCAGGCCCTTCACCATGCATTTTCGACCTTCGGTGCGCTAATGTCTCCCGGCCTGCCGCTCGAGCGGCGACATCACGAGATGATAGCCACCATGGTTTCGGTGACCAACCGGTGCGTGTATTGAATCGAGTCTCACGCAGAGTTTCTGCGTCGCGTCACGCTCGATAATGAACTGGTCGAAGCCCTGGAACGCGATTACACGACCGCGCCCATCACGCCGCAGGAACGGGTGATGATCGATTACGTCGTGAAACTCACGAAGGACGCGACCCAGGTTCGGAAAGATGATCACGGGAAATTACGGTTGGCAGGCTTCGACGATCAGGCCATCCTTCAGATCACGCTGATTGCTTCCTGGTTCAATTACATTAACCGCGTGGCCGATGCGCTGGGGGTGGGGCGGGAAGGGTAAGCAGCCCCTGAAGGGGCGTCCATTTTCGAGAACTATCGGTATCGCTAAAGCGATACCCTGATACGAAGCCCTCGATACGAAGTCCTTGATAAAAATCTCTTGATACGAGGCCCTTCACGTCCGTTATTCGTTGGCCACCCGCCGATGCGATTTCACCGCCAGACAACGCGCGAAGATCGCCGCCACCTGCGGAATCTCCACTTCATGTAACTGAATCGCACTGCCCAGTTTCTTTAATGCCGCATTCAAGGCCGCAGGCTGGGCGTGGGTCATTTCCGAGACTTGCTGCCACTCCCGCGCCACGGGAATGCGCTCGTCGGTTTCCGCGTCCTCGCAAAACTGATCGGCCGCCTCCGCGGGAGTTCCGTATTCGTCGGCGACATCCTCATGGAAGTAGCCCCGCAAAAACGTATGCAGCGCAGGAAAGTTGGCGGCGGTGATTTCCGGTTTCGAGTTCATCAGCGGCACTCCGGATAAGAAGTCAAAACGTAGTACTGGCCAGGACCGGAGTATTTTAGTACGACTAGCGCGTGCGCGCACGGTCGCGACTGGCTCTCGCCCCGATTAATAGTCCGGCCGATCGGACTCGCGCTGTCGTAGTCCAGCACCAGGTTCGGATGTCCACCCGAGCGGCTGAGCCAGCGCTGAATCCGGTCCTGCGATGCCGCGATTGCCGCGCCCACGGCCCGCTCCGCCGTTGGGCGATCGGTGTAGGTGGACGCGCCGGTAATGCGAGGTTCCCGCTGCAGACGCTGGCGCAGCTGATCGTCGGTTTGTCCGACATGCTTGCGCAGAATGTGTCCACCGGCGGCTTCGTCCTGGCTGAGGTCGCGCACGGAACCATTCGCGATATGGCTCTCAGGCCGCTCCACCAGAGATGAAGAAGAAGGCGCGGCGCCGCCACTCGTCGAGCTGGGCGCCTGACAAGAGATCAGTCCGCACAATCCCATCGCGAATACCACGCGAACCATCACCGCGCGGGTTCTGAGAAAGTTAATCATCTTCCCCCGTGCTCCTCTGTCGCATCACAGTCCCTCCCGGTTTCCTCGTTTCCAACGCTCCAGCAGCTCGGCTTTCCAGCCCTTCGGGGGTGGCCAAGGCACGCCCCACTCGGCAAGCTGTTTTTTCGTCCACCCACCACGCGCTGTCTTGGCTGCCTCGACTTCTTGCGGTGACGGCGGTTTCATCGCGACCCGTTCCAGTAATCTCCTAACAGGTCCCTCTAGATACACGGACCCCGCGTACCCCGTGGTTGAGATTTTTGCTGCGTCCATTCCGTACACTCTCGATTCTGCAACAATCCGACCTGTAAAGTTCTGGGAATTGTGCTACTAAACAGGGTGTGCGGGCAAGTGTGCTGGATTCGCTGGATGATTTCGAACGCTGGGGTAAGGATGACGCCTGTGCCTACGTGTTCCCCCGAGGATACCGGCGCGAGCGCTGGAGCTACCGGCGGGTTGCCGGAATGGCGTATCAGTTTGCCCACGAGCTCGAGGCACGCAACATCGGCAAAGGGGATGCGGTGCAGCTGTGGAGTCCGAACTGCGCCGAGTGGGTCGCGGCATTCCTCGGATGCGCGCTTTGCGGGGTCATTGCCGTCCCCATCGACGATGCCGCCACCCCTGATTTTGCGTGCCGGATCAGCGCGCAGGTGCGAACGAGATTGGTGCTATGTCCGCGCGCGCGCGCCTCGCTATTCGAGAAAACGAACGTCGAGCACACCCCGGGCATCCCAACCATCGACCCCGCCGATCTGGCGGCTGCAGTCGCCGACCGTCCGGCCGAACGCTTTCGTCCCGTCCAGATTCAGCCTTCCGATCCGCTCGAAATCGTTTTCACCTCCGGCACCACGGCTGAGCCCAAGGGAGTCGTGCTTACCCACGCCAACGTGGTTGGCAACCTGGCCCCGATCGAAACCGAGATCGGGAAATATCTGAAGTACGAGCGACTGGTGCATCCGATTCGCTTCCTGAACCTGCTGCCGCTCAGCCATGTTTTCGGCCAGTTCCTGGGAATCTTTCTTCCCCCGTTGCTGGGCGGCACGGTGGTGTTTGAAAACACATTCAACCCCACTGAAGTCATGGCGACGATCCGTCGCGAGCGGGTTTCCGTGCTGGTGGCCGTCCCGCGCATGATCGAGTCGCTGAAGCAGAAGGTCGAACGCGATGTCGAGGCCGCTGGCGCCCGTGAGAATTTTGCCGCGCGCTTCGATGCCGCGAAGAGCCAGCATTTTCTGCGACGCTGGTGGACCTTCCGCGGTATCCGCCGTCAGTTCGGATGGAAGTTCTTGGCCATGATCAGCGGCGGTGCCGCCCTCGATCGCGAGACCGAAGAATTCTGGCATCGCCTGGGATATGCCGTGGTCCAAGGCTACGGCTTGACCGAAACCACTTCGCTGATCAGCTTGAACCATCCCTTCCACACCAGCCGCGGATCGATCGGCAAGGTTTTGCCTGGGCGCGAAGTTAAGCTGGCGGAGGACGGCGAAATCCTGGTGCGCGGCAGCGGCGTCGCCAGCGGCTACTGGAACGGGCGCGAATTGCAACCTGTCGCGCGTGAAGATGACGAAGGCTGGTATCGCACCGGCGACTTGGGCGCGCTCGACGAGCAGGGCAATCTCTTCTTCAAGGGCCGCAAGAAAGAAGTGATCGTCACGCCCGCCGGCATGAACATTTATCCCGAGGATCTCGAAGTGGCACTGCGGCAGCAGGAAGAAGTTAAGGACTGCGTGGTTGTAGGGCTTGAGCGCGGCGGAAATGCCGAACCCTGCGCCGTCTTGATCCTGCGCGATTCCCCCAGTAGAGACGGGGCTCGCCCCGTCTCCCGCGCCAACGAAACCCTCGCCGAGTTTCAGCGCATGCGGACCTGGTTCGTCTGGCCCGAAGAAGACTTCCCCCGCAGTTCCACCCAAAAACCGCGCCGCAACGTGATTCGCGATGCGGTTGAAGCGGCCCTCCGTGGTGAAGCGCCCGCGAACGCGGCCAGTCCGCTCGCCGAACTACTAACGCGAATCACCGGCCGCAGCTTTCAAAACATGCAAACCCTGATGCCGGACGCAAATCTTGAGAGTGGCCTGGGCCTAAGTTCGCTGGAGCGAGTCGAACTGCTCAGTGCGCTCGAAGACCGCTACCAGGTCGACCTGAACGAAACGAATTTCGCGAACGCAGCGACGGTCGGCGAGCTGGAAAAGTTGCTGCGGGATACGTCAGTCGCTAGTCGTCAGTCGTTAGTTGTTGGCAAACCCTCCGAACGACCTACGACCGGCGACCAACGACTAACGGGGTGGGCTTTTCACTATCCCTGGTGGACCCTGCGATGGCCAACGACGTGGTTGCGCCTGGCGTCACACTATTTGCTGGCGCGCCCGGCGGTATTTCTTCTGGGATGGCCCCGCGTGACCGGGCGCGAGAACTTGCGCGACGTTCGCGGGCCGCTGCTGGTCGTCTCCAACCATGTGGCCGATGTCGATGTCGGCTTCATCCAGACGGCGCTCCCCGCACGCCTCCGGCACAAACTGGCGACTGCAACCGGGGGCGAGGCGCTCGAACGGTTGCGCTCGCCCGCTCCGGATCGCGCCTGGTTCAAACAAATCTATGACCGCGTGCAATGGACGCTCGGAGTCGCCTTGTTGAACTTGTTCCCGCTGCCGCGACAGGCTGGCTTCCGCAAGAGCTTCGCTTACGCCGGAGAGGCCGTCGATCGCGGCTACAGCGTGCTGGTCTTTCCCGAAGGAAAGCACACCACAGACGGCAAACTCTGCCCGTTCCGCAGCGGAGTCGGCCTGCTCGCCAACAATCTACGCATCCCCGTACTGCCGATGCGGATTGATGGTTTGTTTGAGGTCAAGAACGCCGGAAAGAAGTTTGCGGCGCCCGGAAAGATTCGCGTTCGCATCGGCAAGCCCGTGCAATTCGCCCCAGAAACCGACCCCGAGGAAATCGCGCGCGCCCTGCAGAGCGCAGTTGAGAATCTCTAGGATTAGTCTGCTTGGACGGGCGAGTCGCCCGTCCCCACACGAGCCGTCATGCTCTTCGCCTGCACCCCGGCGAGCCTCCGCATCTCCTCCACCAGCCACTCCGTTTCGTGCTTGTCGCGTACACTGCGTCCCAGAGTAAGTTTCTTTCCGTCGCGCAAGGTAAGGTCGATGTCGTAATAAGGGACGCCAGTGGCCCCGCCTTGCTGCGAGGTGATTTGGTCGCTGATCGACGCGATCTCCGAGAGCGCGATCCGTCGCACCTTACCGCCGCCCAGCAGCCCTGCCTGCAGCGTCACGCCGCCGCCCATCACCACCCGCGTGGTCCCGAACCATAATTGGATGGAGATGTAGAGCAGAAGCAGTGTGAAGGAACCAAAAACAAGCGGAAAGAGAATCGGCGCGTGATGGATCAAAAAGAAAGTGATCGAACCGAAGATTAGCGCAAACACCGTCGCCGATGCGGCAAAGCTCTTGTTGCGCGCGGGTGGGAAATAGAATTCCGTGCCCTCCGCGGCCTGGCGCACTTCGATGGTGACCACCTGGGGACGCGTAACGGGTTGCACCGGCACGGGCGCGGCAAATTTCTCCGCCTCCGCTTGGCTTGGCGTCCGCTGGGTGCGAAACACCGGCACTTCGAAAATATCGTGATAGTCGACACCCGGCACATCGGCGAGTGCTTCGAGCACCCACACGAATTCATCGCGCGGGCTGCGTTTCTCGGTAGCCTGCGCGTCGAGTGGAATGCGGAAATGCACCGGGATCGTCGTCCCGTTAGGTCCGGGACACAATTGTCCCGAAGCGAGGTCCGCCTCATCGCGCCATAGGATGTTCTCGGTCGTGGACTGCGTGTTGCCCGATCCAGTCTGCATCCGGTGCACACACGAAAGCCGCAAATGAACGCCGTGGTCGGGCGAATGCGGAAAGCGCGCCTGGATCTGGCCATTCAATTCGCGCCCCACCACGCCCGGCAAGGTCGACATCTCGAAATAGGTGTTGCCAAATTCGAAAAACGCGATGGTCCGCCGGATCGCATAGACCAGCAGTAATACCCCGACAGCCGGAAAAATCAGGCCGAGATATGCAACCGGACCTTTTTGCCTGGTCGCCGCGGGCAGCACGAGAAAGGCGATAGGCATTGAAATCGCATTCCAAAAGATCGCAAAGATCCAGCCGGAAAGCATACTGGTGCGCGTCTTGCTATTGGCGCGGCCCTGCGCCCAATCTGCTCGCCAAAGCCAAGGCTCCGCCGGGTGCTCGACCTGGAGTCGCTGCTGGCGCTGGGCGTACCTTCCACCGTAGAGCGCGGCGAAAATCAAGCCGAAGCCTATCCCACCGAAGACCAGGCCGAAGGGCAGCAGGAGCCAGAAAGACATATTGCCCTTGTTCGCATGGGTCACGCCGAACGCCTGCGAAATAGCGAGCAGTCCGCCCAGGGCGAAGGGCAGAGCAAAGAGACACAGCACGAACTGCCCGATTCTGGCAGAGCGGTTCATCCCGATCATTGTCCGTGAGAAAGTGCCCGGCCAGCAACAGCCGGAAGGTGTGGCAACCAACGTAATCGCGAAACCGCCACAAATACAAAAGGCCGGGCGATTGCGCCCGGCTCTTCGTACTGAGAAACTGTCGATCGCTGAGTTGAGCTAGATCAGTTTCCCGTTAACCTCGCTTAATTGCTTAGATTGGATGCGCAAAACCTCTTAACCGTTGCGCGAAACTTCACATTACCAGCGCCAGGCCCTCCAGTTCACGCTCCAGCACCGGCAGGGAACAGCCCGCCATTTCCACCCGCCCGGCCGCGTCGATGGCCGCCGTCTGCGAAACCCCATAGCCACGCCCCGCCAGGAAAACCTGTAGCAGTTCCGCGGCTTCGCGAGAATCCACCATGCCGCCCTCGATCAGGTCGTTTCGCAAGGCGCACAATTCCGTCACCGTAAACCGTTCTTTCATGGCTATTCTCATATTCGACCCCCCTACCGTTGCTCCCATTGGATTCATCGGCAGCCAATTTCGTTGCTGCAATCGTAATGCCGTAACTTTGGTACGTCACCAGAGTCAGTTCCTGGAACCCCTACTCGCTAGAACCCAAGATTTTGCAAAAGGTTGCGGGGAGATCATCGGCAGGCGGCCGGGTAAGGGGAAAACGTCGGCGTTGCCGGATTGACACAAATTGACACTAAATGTCGTTTCGAGACGGGAGGAAACCGAACTCTGGCACTTTGACGGGATGCTCTGCCGGCCGCGGTTTCAGGCCGCGTCAGTCTTTGATCCCTCAATCTTTGATACTTGCGGCATCCACCAGCATGATCGGGATGTCATCCTGGATGGGGTACACGCGGCCGCATTCGCCGCATTTCAAACCATCCCCGTTCGCGTTCAGGACCACCGGTTTCTTACAGACCGGGCAGACCAGCATGTCGAGCAGATCCTGGGAAATCATGGCCGGTCCATTGTACAGGGGAGAGGACGCGGGTTTTAACGCAAAATACGCTAAGGACTCGCAAAGGGCGCGAAGAAAAGCACCGGACGAGTACAAACTGCACCAGTACCGAAGTTCGGGTTCGGCATAGCGATGCGATAGAATCGCCTTTCCATTCACGGAACGCCGCAGCGAGGTGGGATGGCAGCCAGGATTCTCGACGGTACCAAGATAGCCGCTGAAATTCGCGCGGAAGTCACCGCCCAGGCAAAAGCCCTGGCATTATCGGGCGTGCGTCCCGGGCTCGCCGTCGTGCTTGTTGGGCACAATCCCGCATCCGAGGTTTACGTTCGCGGCAAGGTGAAGAGCTGCGGCGAAGTTGGCTTATACAGCGAAGAGCACACGCCGCCCGAAAGTGCGACCACCGAGGACCTGCTCGCCCTGATCGCGGAACTGAACCGCCGCGACGAAATCGACGGCATCCTGGTGCAGTTGCCCTTGCCCGCGCACGTCGATGCCAAGAAGGTGCTGCTGGCGGTCGATCCCGCCAAAGACGTGGACGGCTTCCACCCCATGAACGTCGGCTATCTCTCTACGCAGCGCCCCGGCCTGGTGCCCTGCACGCCGGCCGGTGTCATGGAAATTCTGCGGCGCAGCGCGATTCCGGTCGCGGGCCAGGAAGCCGTGATCGTCGGACGCAGCGACATTGTCGGCAAGCCCGTCGCCATGCTGCTGCTGAATCAAAACGCCACCGTCACCGTGTGCCACTCGAAAACGCGCGATCTGCCCGAAGTTTGCCGCCGCGCCGACATTCTGGTAGCGGCGATTGGGCGCGCCGGGATGGTCACCCGCGACTACGTGAAGCCCGGAGCCACCGTGATCGACGTCGGCATCAACCGGATCACCGGCCGAAAGGATTTCGACCGCTTCTTTTCTGGAAACAAGAAGCGCGAAGAAACGTTTCTGGCCAAAGGCGCGACTTTGGTGGGCGATGTTCACCCTGAGGTGGCCGAAATTGCCGGAGCCATCACGCCGGTTCCCGGAGGCGTCGGCCCGCTGACCATCGCCATGCTGATGGCCAACACGGTAAAAGCGGCCATGCTGCGGCGCGGGAGAGAAGGTCAGAGGTGAGAGGTCAGATTGCAGAGGTGGTTAGGAGACAAGCGATTGCTAAAGCTCGGCCTTACTGGCGGCATTGCGAGCGGTAAATCCGTCGTTGGCGAGATGTTTGTCAAGCTTGGCGCGCACCTGACCGATGCCGATGCGGTTGCGCACGCGCTCATGCAGGCCGGTAACGCGGTCTATGAAGCAGTCGTCCGCCGCTTCGGGCGCGAAATCCTGAATCCCGACGGAAGCATCAACCGTCCTCGGCTGGCCGAAACTGCATTCGGCGTCCCCGGCGGCGCGCCTGCGCGCGTCAAGGAACTCAACGAAGTTGTACATCCCGCCGTAGTTGCACGCGAAAACGAGTGGATCAGGGAAGTCGGCCGCCGCGATCCGAAGGCCATTGCCATCGTCGAAGCTGCCCTGATCCTCGAAGCGGGCGCCGGCGACCGTTTCGACCGCTTGATCGTCGTCACCTGCCATCCTGAACAGCGCATTCTGCGCTACGCTCGCCGTCTGGGAATCACAGAAGACGCTGCCCGCGCCGAAGTAACTCGGCGGATGGCCGCGCAAATTCCCGACGAGGAAAAGATCAAAGCCGCCGATTTCGTAATCGATAACTCAGGATCGCTCGATGCCACCGAACAGCAGGTGCAGCGCGTGTTCACCGAGTTACGGCTGGCAAATCCACAGCTGACTTAGCTCCGGTTGCGTTTCGGCATGATCAGCCACTGCAACACCGAGCTCACGATGCTCAGGACGATGGCGCCGATAAACGCGGCAAAGAAGTTCCGCACCGCGAATCCGTTTACCAACGATGCTGCCAGTTCCAGCATGAGCGCATTGATCACGAACCAGAACAGGCCGAGCGTCACGAGGGTTAGCGGAAAGGTGACTATCTTGAGCAGCAGACCAATGGTGGCGTTGATCAGCCCGATGACTGCAGCCGCGATCAGCGCCGCCTTCGGCCCGCTGACGCTGATGCCGGGGACGAGGTGGGCGACAATCCAAACCGCGACAGCGCTTAGAACCCAATGCAGCAGAAGACGCACAGGAACCTCCGAGAAGAAGTTGATTGCGGTTCCAATTCTTGCACGATTACGGGTTTTGGAACTGTTGGAACGGCTTTGAAAATTAACATTTGGAAGGCCCCCTTGACGCGGTCTTTTGGAATCAAAGACTTAGCAGTGTTTATTTGCCAGGTCTTTGAGAAATAAGGACTTACTTGTAAAGTACTTATAATTCAATCAGTTATGGCGAAGGAGTCGATTTCTAAGACCAATGCGGCGCGGTTGCTGGATCAGCTGGGAATCCGCTATGAGCTCCGCGAGTACGAGGTCGATCCCAACGATCTCGCTGCGGAAACGGTTGCCGCCAAGATCGGGTTGCCGCCGGAGCAGGTTTTCAAGACGCTGGTGGCGCGTGGCGACCGCAATGGAATTGTTATGGCGGCGATTCCTGGCGATCAGGAACTCAACTTGAAGGCGCTGGCGGCAGCGGCGGGAGAGCGAAAAATTCAGCTTGTGCCGGTGAAGGAACTGCAGGCGCTCACCGGCTATATTCGCGGCGGCGTGACGGCGCTGGCGGCCAAGCGGGAGTATCCGGTGTACGTGGACGAAACCATCGAGCTGTTTGACGTCGTTTCCATTTCGGCGGGAGTTCGCGGGTTGCAGATTTTGATTGCGCCTGCGGATTATTTGCGTGCGACGCGAGGAACGGTTGCGGCGCTCGGGCAGCCCAAGACCGGATGATGAGAAGGTCGGGGTAAACTGTTAAGCGGGCCGCGAGAGCAAACACTATTCAGTGCCCCAGCCCCTGAAGGGGCTTTTGATTTCAACGGAATTGCGGTATCGCTAAAGCGATACCCTGATACGGACCCACGATTCGAGGAACCCATGCCCACTGCTACCCGCACCAATCCGCTCGCATTCCTGACCGATCAACTCG
>JBAVVP010000314.1:0-7368 GCA_049697355.1 Terriglobales bacterium | reverse complement strand
CACTGGTGAAGTACGCAACGTCAGGGGATGTTTCCGGCGATTACGAATCGGTGGTTGGTTACGCGGGAATTATTGTGGAGTAAGCGCTCAGCACTCAGCATTCAGCATTCAGCTAACCCTATGCTTCGTCTCTGGGCTCAGAGCTGAGTGCTGAATGCTGAGTGCTGTTTCAGTGTGGACGCGGCGGCGGCGGCGCGGCTGACCGGTGCGGCGATGTCGCCGGAGCCATTCCTGTCGACCCGCCTCTGGTGGAAGCTGAAGGCGTACCCCAGCCTGTCGGCGACGGCGACGTCGTCGTCGAGACTGGCGGGGCGGTTCTGGCGACGACGGGACGAGAAGTCCGATCCATCGTTTTCGCGACTCGATCGAGATTGCGCACCGATCCCCGTGGCACTCCGAAGCCGGCGGAGCCGGGATTGATGGTCAGGCGGCGAAGCGCTCCGACAACCGGATTGGCTGCGAGGCCCTGTCCAACCATCACGGTCTGATGGCCGCGCACGGGCGGGGTCGGCACTTTTGTTCTGACCGGCGGATTCGCGACCTGCGGAATTCCATACCACGGATTCCAATATCCCGGCTGCCAGCCCCATCCGAAGCCGGGAGCGTAGGCCCAGTTGCCGTAGTTGTAGGGCATCCAACCCCAGGGATAGCCCGACACCCACATGTAGCCAAAGCCGGGATAGAACGCCCAGCCGCCATCCTGGAAGGGGCTCCAGGCGGCGTCGGTGAAGTAGGGCTGCCACATGGCGCCGTAACCGGGCACGGTCATGAAGTTGCCGTAGTAATTCAAGTCGCTCATGCCGTAGCCGTAGGGTGAGTTAATGCTGGAGCCGCCGGCGGAAGCGTAGCGTTCGTTATATTCGGTCTGCCGGCGATCCCAGGCGTCGGCGGGCTCGGCTTCGTAATTCTTGGCGATCGCGACGGTGTCTTTCTTGGCGAGATCGTCCTTGGTTAGACCAACGGTCGCGCTATGTTTCTCGGCAACTTCAACCTGCCCGGCGGGCGAAGTCGCGTTCAATTTGCCTTTGAATACGGCAATCGTAGCCATGTCGTCGGCAAGTGCCACGCGGAAATGGGCGGCCTCGGACACGGTGACGGACGAGCGAGCAAAATTCAACTGGAACTGGTCGCCGGCTTTCTCCTTGGACTTACCGTTCTTCGGGTGAAGATTCGCGTAGACCGTGCCGGAGACAAGCTGCACGGTGTTGAGCTTCTGTCCGGCGTCGCCGAGGGCGAGACGGGTGAAGTCCACTTCGCTGTCCGGGGCGAGCCGCAGGGCGCTGCCATCCTCGAATTCCACTTCCGCGCGGCTGTCTTTGCCGGTCTTCAGCTTGCAGCCTTCGATTACGGGCAGGTTGATAAACGCTTTATCAAAACCATCGCCGGCGGCGCGGTCGATCTGCACCGTGCCCTCGACTTCGCTCAGGCGCACGATGCGGGCTTTCGATTCGGCCGACGCCGAGACCACCAGAAACGCCGCTGCGAGCATGGCCAACACTGCCAGCGTCTTTCCGAACTTTGCGATGGTCATATGCGCCTCCCTGAATTGCACCGTTCAGTGAATGCTTTGCATGCCGTTAGATCCGTTGCCCGAGTCACGAGTTGCCCACCGGCAACCACGAGCCCCGCCCGTCCCCAAATTGAGGCCTGGCGATCTTTCTACCTGTTTTGATCTGCCTTGAGTTTGCGAGGGTCCGGGGCGTTAGTCAAGGGGGGATTGGCGGTATCGCGGCTTGCCAGACCGCCGCTACCTACGGTCGTCGTGCAGCCCAAGAATCCTACCGCAGGAGGCGTTATCGCGCCCCTGCCCTTTCCAGCAACCGTTGGGCGCGAGCGCGGGTTACGTTCATCACGGACGGATCGGCGATGATGTGATCGAGAATGGGTTGAATCGCCGCGACCTCAAGCAGGGAATTGCCGCGTGCCATCTCCTCCATACGCTTGAGTTCTTCGTCGAGCGCGAGCTTCTGGTAGTGGTAGTCGTACTGCAGGCGATGTCCGAATTCGAGCGTAGCCGACAGATTTTGCAGCAGGCTGGTCAAGTCCTGCACGGCGGGGTTGGAGGAATAGTTGTAGGTGGACCCACCGCTGCGGCGCGTGTCCTGGTAGGTGAGCGTCTTCTTGCCGGTAAAAGCCATGCCCTTGTGGTGGGAGTCGACGTCCTTCTGAAAATAGCCGGCCTTGGCCGCCAGTTCGAAGATCTTCCGCCGCGTTTCCGCCGCTACGGTGAAGCCCAGATCGAAGCTGTCCGTCTGGTCGGAATCGGCGGACAATCGGCCGCTCGACTGGTAGCGGGCCGAGCCATCGGATTGCACGCGAATCGAGTAGTGCTCGGGCTGGGAGGCGGGGAAATCGAGGGTAAAGGTAATAACCGCCGGAGCGGCTTGCGAATAGGCGAGGAGCGAAGAAAAGATTAGCAGGCAAACAATCTGAAGTCGACGAGGCATGGGCCGCTGTAATGATTGGGGATGGCGCCAAGCGCTGTCAAGGGCCGGGATGGTCAGAACGTAGGGGTCCTTCGACTCCGCAGCTCGCCTCGCGAGCGAGGCGTGCTGCTCCGCTCAGGATGACAATCAGTGATGTGGCTGGGACGGCCCTGGCGTTCTTTCGTGGCGGCGGTGTGCAGATGGCAGATAGCGATCGCTAAGGCGTCGGCGGCGTCGGCGGGCTCGGGGACCTGATCGAGATTCAGCAGGCGGGTCACCATTTGCTGGACTTGATGTTTTTCGGCGCGGCCGTATCCGACCACCGCGGACTTGATGGAGAGTGGCGAGTATTCGGCGACTTCGAGTCCGGCGGAAGCGGCGGCCAGCATGGCGACTCCGCGCACCTGGCCGAGTTTCAGGGCGGACTTCACGTTGGCGGCATAGAAAACGTCTTCGATGGCGACGCGGTCGGGGCGGTGCCGGGAGATCAGTTCCTGCAGGCCGGTGGAGATGCGCGACAGGCGCGTGGGCATGGGGTCGCGCGGCGAAACTTTGATGGCGCCGCACGCCACGCACTCCAGACGATCTTTGTTTCGACCATCCGCGAGCAGGTCGACGATGCCGTAACCGGTATATTCGGTGCCGCAGTCGATGCCGAGGACGCGCATGGGGGAAGTGTAGCAGGGCAGTTGCCAGTGGTCAGTGGCCAGTTGCCAGTCTCTCGCTCTCAACGGCATCTTGGCCTTCGGGATCCGGTTGGGTTGTCTTCTTTGTGGAAGTGCACTTAGGCTCCGCGGACGGGCCAAAGCAGCGTGATAATCTAATGCATACAGCTCACTAACTTGCGGCGCGGGCGGATGGGCGCCGCTCCGGGCATCAACTCTTACAGGTACAAAATCATACATAAGGAGCAGACGATGAAAATTGGACTGTTGACCGGCGGAGGCGATTGCCCCGGGCTGAACGCAGTGATTCGAGCGGTGGTGCGGAAGGGCACGTTTCACTACGAAGACGAATTCGTGGGATTCATGGAGGGGTGGCGCGGGGTGCTGGAAGACAAGACCATGGAACTCAGCCTCTCGACGGTGGGTGGCATCCTGCCGCGGGGTGGCACCATCCTGCGCACCTCGCGCACCAATCCGGCCAAGCATGAGGGCGGCCTGCAGCTCTGCATCGACAACCTCAAGAAGCATGGTTGCGACGCCCTGATCGCGATTGGCGGCGATGACACGCTCTCGGTGGCGAAGAAGCTTTTTGACAACGGAGTCAAAGTGGTGGGCGTCCCCAAGACCATCGACAACGATCTGTCCGGCACCGACTTCACCTTCGGCTTCGACACGGCGGTGAATGTGGCCACAGGCGCGATTGACCGCGTGCATACCACGGCTGAAGCCCACAATCGCGTGATCGTGGTGGAAGTGATGGGACGCGATTCAGGCTGGATCGCGACCTACAGCGGCATCGCCGGCGGCGCCGACGTGATCCTGATCCCCGAGATTCCTTTCGACATCGATGAGGTGGCCGAACTGATTCGCCAGCGCCACGCCCGCGGAAGATATTTCAGCATCGTGGTGGCCGCCGAAGGCGCGAAGTTTGCGGGTGGTGGCGTCGAAACGCAGGATGGAGCCGCGGGCCGCGATGAGTTCGGGCATCTTCACTTGGGCGGAATCGGCCAGACGGTGGCGAAAGAAATCGAAAAACGGACGGGCTTCGAGTCGCGGTCGGTGGTTCTTGGACATATCCAGCGCGGCGGATCGCCCAGCGCTTTCGACCGAGTGCTGGCCACGCGCTACGGACTGGGCGCCATCGACATGGTGCACCGCGGCGAATTCGGGCAGATGGCAGCGCTGCGAGGAAACAAGATTGTTTCCATCCCGCTGGCGGAAGCCATCGCTTCCAATCGTAAGTGCGACAAGGAAATTCTGGACGCTGCCACCGGCATTCTCGACAAGCTCGACGCGAAAGTTTCCTGAGCCGCCCTGCGATTTCCTGTAAAGACGCGGCTTGCCGCGTCTCCGCTCGCATTGCCAGTACCTGACTGGCAACCGGAGACGGGGCAAGCCCCGTCTCTACAGGGCGATCGCGGGACGTTCGACCAGGACGGGATTTGCTTGGCTTGGGGCGGGTTTAGAGGCATACTGACTCAGCGCTCCTCAACTGCAAGAGCGATTCCGAGGACGCTCCCGTTTCTATGTTTCAAAACGAACTCCAATCCCAGAACCGCGTCGAGCCGCTTCCCCTGCCGCCTGCGTCCGAACACACGTCCGACGATACGGACGTGCAGCGGAAACGAATGCTCATCGCGCTGGGGATTCTGTTGGTAGCGCTGGTGGGCGTGATTCTGAAGGATTGGGATTTCTGGTTTCCACCGGGCAGTGAGGTCCAGGAGGCCGTCACTCGAATCAGCCACAAGAATAAGAATGCGGCTGCGGTAAGTGGGACCACGCCGGCGGCTCCCGCGCGCGAACGTAAACCAGCCCGGTCCCCTGCGCCCGCAGCGCCTGCAGTTCCCTTCTCGGCAGCCACCGAGCGCGCAGCGCTTCCTACTCTGCAGGTCGAAGTGGTAGCTGGCAACCGCCATATCACCGTGCCCGGGAAAAGCAATGCCATTCATCTGGATGTGAACTCAGGCGAGACCTCTTCCACGTCCAGCGCGCCAGCGCCGGCCAACGCCCCGGCGAGTGGACGAACCGTCAATGCCGGCGATCGCGTACAACTCTCGCCGCAAACGGCGCAGAGTGTGAGCGTTTCGGTGCCGCCGGATTATCCCTTGCTGGCGCGCCAGATGAAGGTGCAAGGCGCGGTGAGTTTGCAGGCGCTCATCTCAAAGGAGGGCACCATTCAGGAACTGCAGATTCTGAGTGGACCGGCCATTTTAGCTGCCGCAGCCCGCGAGGCCGTGAAGCAGTGGCACTTCAAGCCCTACCTCCAAAATGGGCGGCCCGTGGAAACGCAGGCCAAGATCACCGTGAATTTCACAATTTCTACGAACTGAAGCAGGGCCGCATGATCTTCTCATTGTCATTGCCCGACCGCATTTCAGCGCAGTGTTTTTTCCGCGCCGTGAGTGTGCTGCTGATCGGCGTAGCCGCTCTGCCGGCGCTGTCGTCGTCTCTGCCCCTGCCCCAGCCTCAGGATCGTGCAAAAATAGGAGGAGCGCCCGCCATGACCTTCGCGCTGCACAGTCCGGATTTTCCCGATGGCGCCAACATCCCTCGAGCCTTCACCTGCGACGGTGAAGACCGTTCTCCCGCACTCGAATGGAGCGGCGCGCCTGCGGGCACGAAAGCCTTCGCGTTGATCGCGGACGATCCCGACGCTCCGGCAGGCACCTGGGTGCATTGGGTGATTTACAACATCCCGGGCGCAACCCACGCGCTGAAGGGCGGCATGGAGAAAAAAGAACAGCTGGCCGACGGCTCGCGCCAAGGCCGCAACGATTTCCGTAAGGCCGGTTACAACGGTCCGTGCCCGCCGCCGGGCAAAGCCCACCGTTATTTCTTCAAGCTGTATGCCTTGAGTACCGAACTGACGCTGGCTCCGGGCGCCAGCAAGAGCGCCGTGGAGCACGCGATGGAAGGGCACATTCTGGCGCGAACCGAATGGATGGGGCGGTTCCAGCGGTAAATTCTCACGGAAAATTAAACGGGCGTCCGGATTCTTGCGAATCCAGGACGCCCGGGCAGCCCTCCCCCAGAACTGCTCAATCGGGAATATAAGACGAAGCGCCAAATCAGAGAATGGCACGCGGGTGCCAAGTTTATACCACTAAAGTGCCATCCTGTAAGTCGGACATTACAAAGCTGTAACCAGCCTTCTATCGTGAAAGGACCATCTTGCCGGGGGCGGTCGGTGTGGGCGTCCCTGTGGAAAACGGCGAGCCCGCAATCGCGGTAGGAAGGCCGGTCGAAGCACTGTAGGTATAGCCCGCAATACCCTTTCCCACCTGAGTTCCGAGATAGAAATAGTTGCCGGTGGGATCAAAGAGGGCGAATAGCGTTCCCGCAGGCAGGCTGAACGGCGACTTCGCCGCCGCCACCAGTTGTCCGGTTGTAGGAGTGATCGCAAAACACCAGATGGAGGAACTCGACCCCGTAGTCGTCGCATAAACAAACTTGCTGCCGGGGTCGACGGCGATCGCGCTGGGGCCGCCGCCGCTCGCGGCAGTAAAAGGCGAGCCCGATATCGGAGTCAGTGCGCCGGGAATGCTGGCCGTACTGGGGGCAATCGAGAACGCGGAAATGTTGCCGATGGTAGCCTGGTTCGGGGGAGGGTTGCTGGCCGAAGGATTGGTCACATAGAGAAATTGTTCACTGCCATCCACCGCCAACCCGAAGGCTCCCCCTCCTCCTCCCGGTAACGAAGTGAACGGAGAATCGGGCAACGGCGTGAGCGTACCGTCCGAGCTCGAGAAGGTGAAAGCAGTGATCAGCCCGCGGCCCGGATTCGTCACATAAACGAAATTCCCCGAAGGCGTGATGAGAATCTCCGCTGGACCCGCATTGGCGGGGAAGGGCGATCCCGCAACTGGCGTCAAAGATCCGTCGGCATTGATTTTGAAAACCGAGACGTTGTCCGTGAAACTGTTCGTCACTAACAAGAAGTTGCCGGTAGGGTCGATGACCGCCGCACTGGGACTCGATCCGCCGGCCGGAACCGGAGTGCCGCTGAGCGTCAAAGTGCCGTCGCTGGCAACGTTGAAGATCGAGATCGTGTCGGCGCGGGAATTGATCGCGTAGAGAAACTTCTTCGACGGGAGCAAGGCCAGGCCGGTGGGCGAAGTATTTTCGGTGATTGGCGTTTGCGCTCCCTGGGTGATGGCGCCGGTGGCGCCGTTGATGTACAGCAGAAGCACGGAGCCCGACGCGGGGAGGGTTACGTAGGCATTTTGGTTAGGCGCCGTAGTTTTGAAACTGCTGTTGCCGCAGGAAAGGGAAAATCC
>JBAVVP010000313.1:0-18166 GCA_049697355.1 Terriglobales bacterium | reverse complement strand
CCACTTGTAATACCCCACAATTCATCGATCTACTGACATTGTAAATGGTGAACTGTTAAAGGGTTATGAAGAGGGTGGTTACTCAAGGGGTGTCCGATTGTCCGTGCAGCCCTTAAGCTGCGTCAGGTCTCAAGAGCTTTGGCAGCGCTGAAGCGATGCCCGGATACGAAGCCGGTCTTCTCTCGAGCTTGTTCGCGGTCTAGTACGCTGCTTCCACCACCAGCACCACGAACGAATCGGGCTCGATTTTTCTGTCCTGCCGAGTGCCGGTGATGTTCGCGGATACGGTGAAGAGCTGATGCGTCCTGGTGTCCACCGCCATCGTACGCGCTCCCTTGTGAGTCGGCACCGTCTGGGCCACGCTGAACTTGTCGGCGCCGTCTTCTCTAATTACCGTGATCGTGCCGTCTCCCGCGGACGCAAACGCCAGGCCCCGATCGGCATCGAATCCAGTGGCGTCGCATCCGTCTCCGATGGCGAGACTCGCCACTATTTTTCCGGTGTCCGCATCCACCACCACCATCTTCTTGTTGCCGCCGCAACCGGCAAACAGTCGCCGGTTCTTCCCGTCGATGGCGAGGCCGGTCGGCTCTTCGCAGTCCGCCAGCTTCCAGCGCGACTTCACCGCCAGCTTCTGCGGATCGAACGCGACCAACTCCGAAGTGTCTTCAATATTCACGAACACCGTGCCCTTGGCGTCAGTCGCGGCAAATTCCGGCTTGCCGCCCAGTTCGATCTTGCCCACGACTTCGCCCTTGAACGCGTCGAGGGCAGTGGTGTCGTGACCTTTTCCATTAAAAGTAAACACGCGCTTGGAGAACGGGTCATAGAGAATCGCGTCGGGCCCGCTGCCCACCTTGATTTTCTTCTCTACCGCCAGCGACTTCAGATCGAACACGCTGACCGCATCTTCGCGGCCGTTGCTGGTAAATCCGCGGCCGATTTCCGGAACCAGCGCCACTCCATGCACGCCGGTCGTCTCCGGGATCTCGCCTACCTGCTTGCCCGACTCGGTATCGATGACCATCACCCGAGTGGCTCGGGCGATGAATAAGCGATGGCCAGCGCTGTCCATGGTCAGGTAATCCCATCCGCCATCGCCGCCCAATTTCCACGTTTTAACGACTTTGTAGTCATCACCAGACGCCGCTGTTGCCATCGCTGCCATGAAGGCCAGCAGGATCAGAGAAATTCGTACTGCAGTTCGCGTTTGCATGTCGATCACCTTACCGTAATTTAGTGGGAACCTCTGGGGCAACCGCAAGCAGCCAGGTTTGGCAGTGGGGTATGGCCCCGGAATCCCTATTCTAGGCGCTCTCCACAATTGTGCAAACAATTGCCTAACCCGCGCCGACCACCCCATAAGGCGCTATTTAGCACCGGCAAAGTTTGGTAGCGGGCTTGCTCTTATGCAGGCTGGAGGAGCCCAGGTCCGCGGGTTCAGGCGGACGGTCCCTCGGTTTCTTCCGAATTGGAATTGGGAGACGCTGCGATGAAAAAGACTTTGTTCCTGTTCTGCCTACTTTGCACCACCGCGGCCTTTGCGCAATATGGCGGGGCCATCGGTAGCATCAGTAGCCAACCGCAAATCTACGAGTTTCCGGGTCATCCGGCACACGCATCGTATGCGCCCATGGCTCGTGAACAGAACAACCTCGGCAGCTCGAGTTTCTCCTTCGCGCAGGGAGAAAGGCTGGCTTCGGATTTCCCGCAACAAGCGCCGGCGGTGGAGGCGGTTTCCCTGGGCGCCATTGCCCGCGAACTCAGGCAGCAGCACGCCCAGTTGAAGAAGTCCCGCGTCGTGTGGGTAAACCAGTAGGGCAGTCCGGGACGGGACAATCCGCGTCTATACCCCTGTGTTTCCGTACGCTGGAAAGCAGCGTCCTTCCCGAACCTCCCGCGGTCCGCTGTACATCTAGTGACTTCCCGCGTCACCGCCCTTCAACACCAGCACCAGAACCCGTCCGTCGGAGTGAAACTCTCCGCCCGTCGCCGTCTTCGCCGTGATCAGCGGATGCGCCGGAACCACGTGCCCCCGCGCCGCCACCAGCCCCGTTCCGGAGAGCGTCTGGTTCACAAACTCCCGCTCGCCATCGATCGCCGGATCGATCTTGTGTGTCACCCCATTGTTTCGCTGATCGCGCTCAAATCCGATATCGTGCGTGGCCGCCACGCACCACAGCGGCCGGCCACTAACCTGATACGGCGACTTCCACACCCGCAGATGATTGCGCGACATAATCACTCGCACCGGCTCCGCATGAGCAAACCCATAATCCTGCGGCCGATCGAATAAATACAGCGTGCTCATCGGCATGGTCAGATAGTCCTTCTTCTCGAACGTGGCCATCAGCCCTGACATGACCGTGCTCTCCACCGATGTATCCACCTTCACCCACGCGGCGGTGGTGAACGCCTTTACCATTTCATCTTCCGTCCCGACGATCAGGATGTTCACCATATCTCCGGGGCTGTGGTTCTGATCCGTAATTCGCCGCGGGATCGACTCCAGCAGCGCCGGCGTAATTGCGGGCATCGCCGTCTCCGCTGGGCCGCCCACCACCGTCGCATCCGCCGTGCTCAAACCCAGATTCAACACTTCGATCTTCACTTGGAAACTTCCTGTTGCTCCTTCCGTATCCCGGAGGCTTTGGTTGATTCCCAGAAACAGCCGTCCTGCCACCGGAGCGGTATAGGCGGTGCTCGCTCCTACCTCAAACGCCTCCGCCACATCGCCGGAGCCGAGTCGCCCAATCAATTCTCCATGAGCCCCGTTCGGCACCGCGTATTGATGAATTACATCGGCGAAACTGCGCGTGATTCCCGCCGGGCCAAAATGGTTCTTCTTGGCGTCGGCATAAGTGACCGTCCCCTCCGCCGTGATCTGTAACTTCTCGCCGGCGCGCAGGTCGATGTTCGTATCCATCCATTGCTTCGACCCGCTTACTTCTAACGAATACGAACTCTGGGGAGAGGAGGCACTGGTCGCCGCCGCCGTGGTCGCGGGCATCACCGGAGCCGGCGTCGGCTGCTGTCCGGACTCAGCCCAAGACACGCCCCAGGTTGCGCTTACCGGCGCTGCCACGAACATCGCCGCAAGGATCGTCGTCAGCACCATCCCCTTTATCGTTTTCATTTGGATTTCGCCTCTCACCAACGATTGCATTCCGCTGTTCTGGAGGAGAAGAAATGTTAACCTATGAGAAATTCAATGACCATCCTGGAATTCACGGCCATCGTCGCGGCCGTTTCCTTTGTTGCGGGACTTCTCGGATCGCTCACCGGCCTGGGTGGTGGCGTCGTTCTCGTGCCCCTGCTCACAGCGTTGTTTCACGTGGATATCCGCTACGCCATCGGAGCGTCGCTGGTCTCCGTGATCGCGACTTCCTCCGGCGCCGCCGCCTCGTATGTGAAAGAAGGATTCTCCAACATTCGCATCGGCATGTTTTTGGAGATTGCCACCACGTTCGGTGCGTTGCTTGGAGCCTTCCTGGCCACGCGCATTCCGACCAGCGCCCTGGCGATCATCTTCGGCGTGGTCATGATCTACTCGGCGTTTGTTTCCCGCAAGCCACGCCCGCGCGCCCAGCGCAGCCTGCCACCCGATCGACTCGCTACCCGTCTGCGGATGAACGGTAGTTTTCCCGACGCGGAAGGTCTGCGTTTTTATAACGTCCAGAACGTGCCCACCGGATTCAGCCTTATGTTCGGCGCGGGCGCCATCTCCGGATTGCTGGGCATCGGCTCGGGAGCGGTCAAAGTACTGGCCATGGATCAGGCCATGCGGATCCCTTTCAAAGTTTCCACCACCACCAGCAACTTCATGATCGGAGTGACGGCAGCCGCCAGCGCTGGTGTCTATTTGAGCCGCGGATACGTCGATCCTGGTTTAGCCATGCCCGTCATGTTAGGAGTTCTGGCCGGCTCGTTACTCGGCAGCCATATCCTGGTGAAAGCCGAAACCCAATCGCTCCGCATGGTCTTCGCCGGAGTGATTCTGGTGCTGGGTTTGCAGATGCTCTACAAGGGATTCTGGGGGAAAATCTGATGCCTGCAGCCCATGCGACCGCGCGACCCCATTCGTTCCAGCCCCAACCCTGGAGAGATCGCCGCATCGAAGTTATCCTCGGCAACCTGCTCCGCACCGGAGTGCTGCTCTCGGCCGCCGTCGTTCTCTGCGGAGCGGGTATCTACCTCGCGCGCCACGCGCACGAACCCGCCAATTACCGCGTCTTTCGCGGCGAACCGTCCGATCTCCGCACCATCTCTGGAATCTTGCACAGCATCATTCACGAACGCGGCCGCAGCTTAATCCAACTCGGATTGCTCCTCCTCATCGCCACTCCCATCGCCCGCGTTGTATTCTCCATCGTGGGATTTGCCATCGAACGCGATCGCATGTACGTGGCCTTCACGCTGATTGTGCTCGCCGTTCTGCTCTATAGCTTGCTGGGTTCCGGCGCGGGTATGTAGGGCCGCTAGGCCCGGTCGAAGCCTCGTTGTTCCGACCGCGCTGGTATGGTATAACAGTTATACCTATGCGGTTCCACTTCGATGAGCGGAAAAGCGCGAGGTTAAGAGCAAACCCGAAAAGAGGCGCGGGATTCGAAGAGGCGCGGGAGGTCTTCTCGCACCCCTACTACCTTGACCAGCGCTCGGATTTGCCCGAACAGTACCGGGCCATCGGCTGGGTGCGGGAGCAGTTGTACACCGTCATTTTCGAAGTGCGGGAGGACGAAGAAGGAGAGTACTACCACCTCGTTACTCTCTGGAGAGCCACGAAAGAGGAGGAGCAGCTTTATGAAGAACACTCGTAGATTTCGGAAACCGGTGCCGGCAGAAGCCATCGCCCGCCTTGCGGACCAGGGGAGAGATGTGTCCAGGTTCTTCACCAATACCGGACGGATGATGGGCCCGATACAAAGGGTGAATGTTGACTTGGCGCCGGGCATGCTGGAAGAACTGGACAGGGCCGCCAAAGAATTGAACATCAGCCGGCAGGCGGTGATCAAGACGCTGGTGCGCCAAGCGCTCGATCAGCAATATCTGGCGCGTGCAAACCGAGCCTCTGGCAAACGGCGGTAGAGTCCGGTACCCCTGTGCAGGGGCAGGCTCCCAGCCGCATTGATACGCACTTTGAGTTTCTATCGGGGCCAAAGCCAGCCGAAGGTGCCTGCCGTCAGCAACCCGTAGATGAGTCCGTCTGCAACTTCCTTGATGGTCACCGACCACATCTGACCCTTCCAAATGCCGTTACTCAGGTGTCCGAGGCCGTAGGCGAGGAACGCGGCGGTTCCGACGACGCGAAAGACGGCCAGATAGTGGGCGCCGGACGCAACCGTGTGTGCGGCGAGATAGGCGACGAAGAATCCGATCAAGAGGCAATACACGAACCACTGGATCAGGAACTTCGGCATGGCGGGCGGGCCGCTGGGAAAGATGGTCAGGAACCCGACCGGCCCCTGTTTTTGCTTTTCGATCATGGCGGGGGACTTCATGTCCTTGTGGGTGCAGAAGGGGAAGATGTAGAGACCCCGCTTGAGGGAGACGGAGCGCAGGACGGAGAGGATCTTATCCTCGTCGGGGAGTGGGCTGTAGTCGTTGCGATGGTAGGGCAGCACCATGTGCATGATGAAACTGGCGACAAAGACGATGACCGCCGACAGCAGGATCGGCAGCCAAAGAGCGGCGAGAAAAGCCATGTGCAGCCTCCTTGATGTGCGAACGCTGGGTGCTCGGATTTCGCAGCGAGGCTACGACAGGTGGGAGGGTGTGGTCAAGGGGGCAGGCTCTACTTATAAGGGTGTGCGCACCGTCAGGCGAGAATCGAGTCGTCGAGCCGTTTGCGGTGGAAGTCGGCGACGTGCTGCACGAAGGCCGTGACCAGCGGATGCGGCTTCGCCTCGGTGGACGAAAGTTGCGGCTGGAACAGCGTCGCGACGAAAAACAAGTGCGCGGGAGATTCGATGGCCCTGCATTCCTCATTGGAGCCGCGGGCTACGACCGGAAAGCCCGCTTCCATGGCCATCCATTCAAACTCGGGATTCAGTTCGTAGTTGCAGAAGAATTCTTCGTCGATCAGTTCTTTTCCATAAAACGCCGCCAGATACGAGCCGGGGCGGAGGCGGATCTCATTAATCTTTCCGGAGAGTTTCGGCGCCTTCGGATCGCGGTTGGGCACGGCGCAGGCTACGGGATAGATCACGATATTCTTGGCGTTGGGGTCTTCCTCGGCGGTGGTGGCGTCGAGGACGCCGAGCACGTTGCGGGCGCACTCGATGAGCGCGTATTGAAAGCCTGCGCAGGTGCCTAGGAAGGGCCGGTCGTGGACGCGGGCGAACTCGATGCCCTTGAGCATACCGTCGAAACTCTTGAAGGGACTGCCCGGCGAGGCCCACAAGCCGTCGAAGGAATCGAGCGTGGCGCCGGCCCCCGGTTCGACGAGCGAGGGCGTTGGAAGCCACTCGGATTCCACCTGGAGTTGGAGCTTCCGGGCCGCGTGCTGCAGCGCATCGTTGGTGGCGTGATGGGAACGGAATTCGGGATTGAAATCACCGAGAATTCCGATCCGGACGGGTTCACTCACAAGGGACATTCTAAATTAGCGGTCCGCCGTTGGAGTTGCGCAAGTTGGCTACTGTCTACCAGCTTCCGGAAAAACTCCGATTTTGACTTTGCTTTGAAGGGCGCGGCTTCTCGCCGCGCCGTAAATGGCGCGACATTAACGCCGGTTTTAGCCGAGGGCTTCCAGCCAGAAGCGCGGGATGGCTACCACCGGCTCATCTCCAGTTGCGCCCACAGGGTGTACAGGCCGAGCAGCGCGATAGCGGCGCCTCCCCAGATCATGGCGACCGATTTCCAGGCCAGCGTACTGACGAATTCCTTCTGACTGCGGAAGGAGATCACGAACGTGGGATTGTTCGCGCCTTTCATCAATACGACCGACGGAGTCAGATTGAAGTTGGATGGCTTGGCCTGGTCTTCATCTTGACGAGCTCCATTTTGACGAGCTCCATTTGGACCTGCTTCAGCGTGGGCGGAGACGGGCGCGGGCGCGTCTTCTTCGACGGCCACAGCCTGGTACGGAACCCCGGCGGCGGACCACGCTTCTGGTTTGGTGATGCCGGCGCGAGTGAGCGCGGCCGCGATTTTTGCCTGCTGGCTCATTTCCCGAGTGCTAGATGGAGCGGCGCCAACTGAGAGTTTGATGATCTGGGGAACGGGAAGCGGCTCCGCCGGAGCCTTGAGGGCGGGCTCGCGCCGTGAATCGCCAAGGGGTGAAAATGGCCCCACCTGCACGCCCGGATTTTCCGTGAGCGTTCCCGCAACGAAGAGCGAGTCCTCGGGTTTGATGGTCCGTTCTTCGATGCGCAGGCGGCGGGCCGGAACAATTCCGTGGCGGGAGAGAAATACACTCACGCACGGCGGAACTTCATCTTGCGAGAAGAAAAACGACGAGCCAAATTCTTCGCGAAAATCGCGGTGCAGATCGAGATCGGCGCCGAGAGGCTCGATGAGCAACTGGCCGGTCGAGTCGTCAATGAAGAAGGGCAGATGCAGAGTTTCGTCGGCAACTTTCTCCCAATCACCTTTCTTGTCCCTGCGCTGCTGCCAGACGGTGGTGTGGTAGAGAAAGCAGGGCTGGCCGGTAATAGGCGCCGGAATCGTGTTGGGACCGGTCACCACGCCGTTGACCTCGACCAGTCCCAGGGCGGCGCTGCGAATCTTGGATGCGGGAGTGCTCAACAACAAGCGCTTGCGGGCGAGCAGGCGGAATCCGGTAAAGAAGAAATACAGCCCGCCGGCTATCGCCACACACGAAAGAACCGTGAGTTGGTTGATCGGGATGAAGAGGGACAGGCAGACGGACACAGTGCTTCCTCGATGCCTCCAATGATCTGATAAGAGGATAGAAAGAGAATTCAGGAAGGACACGGGAAAGACGCAGGATTGGCTTACGGAAGTAATACTTACTAACAGCGAGAGACGAGGCAAGCCTCGCCTCTACCAAGGTAGTCCGGGGCTTAGGCGAATTGGTGGGGGCGAGCGAGGGCTCACCCCCATCGGTGGGGCTAAGCCGCAGGTTTTCTGGTTCTGGCAGATCGCACAGCGCCTGCTTGTGCGGCAGGTTGGCCGGTTAGCGCTCCCAATAGGCGGGCGCCATCGGGACTACCGAGTCCGGTGCATGGATCCCATCCTTGCGCCGCACTAAAGGAGCCGTTGTTGCCTTGCGTGATGTCGTGAAAACCCGAGGCCTCAACGGCCTGCGCATAGATTAGCGGGTTCAGAAAACCCACCGGTTTCCCCATTTGCTGATTGATTCGAGCCACGAGAGCGGCCCACAGAGGCGCAACCGCACTGGTGCCGCCGAAGACGGCATTCTCTCCGTCGACGAGAATGTTATATCCGGTGGCCGGGTCGGCATCGCCCGAGACGTCGGGCACGCCTCGTCCGCCGCCCTGAACCGTGGGCGCCGGAACCCCGAAGCCATCCTGCCAGGTGGGAAGCGGGAACGCGCCGCTCACTCCGCCTCCCGTTGCTCCTCCTCCTGCCGGCAGGTTATCCCAGACGGTTTCGTTGACAATTTGTCCATTCGAGGCTTGCAGCGTGGTGCCGCCACAGCCGAGCGCGAACGAACTGGAAGCCGGAAAATCAACGTGGTTGTTACCGTCGTTGACCCCGTCGGAAGAACCATTGTCACCGGAGGCGACGCAGACGGTTACACCCATGGCTGCGGCCGCTTGAAAGGCCTCGTCGAAGTTGGTGAGGGCCTGAGGCGTCCATTGCGACTCGGGACCGCCCCAGCTTATGGAAATGACCGAGGGCTGATTGGTGCTGTCGTGCACGGCGGTGGTGATGGCGTCAAGAAAACCCCGGTCGGTGTTCGGGGCAAAATAGACGACGAACTTCGCCGCTGGAGCAATCGCGCCCGCCACTTCAATGTCGAGCATCACTTCGCCGTCCGCGCTGTCTGGAGTGCTGGGGCGGTTGGCGCCTCCGTCGACGGAGACGGAGATGACTTGCGGCGTGTTGATATTGAGCGAGCGGAAATAGGTGCTCAGGTCATCGAGCTGAAAGCCTCCGCCTAACTCAATGATCCCGATACATTGGCCAGTTCCGTCTCCGGGCGGGTAGTCGTAGATCTGAGCCACATCGTTGGGATCATGCGAGGCGGTGGCGGTGTGAGCCTTCAGTCCGGCGGCTGGCTGCGGCAAACGCCGGGAATGCGGTTCTGCCTGGGGCCGGTTGTCGAGGCCAAACACTCCGGTGACGATGTCCGCGTAGTCGGCGGGCACGCTGATGGCGCCGACACGGCCTCGGAAATTGCCCTTGGGGTGGCTGTACTCTTTGAGTTCCACATGGAAGGCTTTTTGCAGATTGCTTGCCGTTCCCGACAACACTACGGTTCGGCGCGCGAGCTCGGTGCCGGTTTCGTGGACCTGCAGGCCGTATTCCTGGGCAAACTTCTTGATCTGGTTGAGATCGGCAGGACTGGCGCTGTGGGCATTCTCGAACTCGGTGCGCGACATGTGCTTGAAGCCGGGCTTTTCGAGCGCGCTCCTTAATTCTTTGTGCTTGGCCTCCGATTTTGGGCGAAGGCGCAGGGAGATCTCGATGGTTTGGTCCGGGTGCGTGTTGTGGATCAGACGCGCACCACGGACTGGCTGACGTTCACTGCCTGAAATTACGCTGAATTTTCGTGCGGAAGTCACAGATTACTCCTTCGCTTCGGGGGAACAGAACGGCCAGGAACTAGTCGCGACGGGGAGTCGCACAGGTAGGGAAGTCCGGGTTCGTCCCGCCGTTCAGATGGGTCCCGAAACGGGTAGAGCATATCAAAATAGAGAGAATTATCAATACAAATCGAACCTATGAATCGGGGGCCAAGGGCAACGTCCTTCCCGGTTTGGGAGGCCTTTGACGAGGCCCATTCCAATCACGGCTCCCTACGTCGGGGAGTGGGCAGGCGGGCGTGCAGTGGGGTGGCTCGACCCTTCAGGGCGGCGGGATGTGAGGCGAGCGCATGACTTTCGTAATCGCGGAGAGGGGTAACCGCGTTGCTGGTGCGGAGGGTGAATCCTAGAATCAAGACGGAACTCTCAATATCCGAAGACCGTCACCGTCACCATCCATGCCGGAAAATCCAAATCGCCTCGAAGTTGCCCGCCGCGTGGAAAAGGCGGAGAAGCTGTTGCAAAAGGGCAAGACGGCCGACGCGCTGGCGGAATATCTGCAAATTCTGGAAGGCGATCCACAAAATGACAATGTGCGGCAGGTCGCGGCGGACCTGTGTCTCTCCTTAAATCGAGGGACCCAGGCGGTGCGGCTGCTGGGAGAGTTGTTTGAACGGCAGGTGGCGGCCGCGGACGCGACCCGGGCGAGCCTGACCTACAAGAAGCTGGCGCGGTATGCCAACCCAAACTGGGATCAGAAAGTGCGGTTTGGGCAACTGCTCGAGCAATCGAACAAGAAGCTGGCGATCGGGACCTATGAAAATGCGCTCGAAGACTTGCAGCGCCAGGGGCGAAGAGAAGAGGGGTTGCTGGTGCTGCAGCGGATTCTGAGTCTGGAGCCGTCGCAGGCCAATCACGTGCGGATGGCGGAATTGTCGTCGGAACTGGGCGAGCATGCGATGGCGTCGCAGTCCTTCTTGCAATTGGCGGAAATGGCGCAAAGCTCGGGGGCAAAGGCCAATCCGTTTTTCGAGCGAGCCTACACCGAGAATCCGACGAATTCGAAAATTGCGGTGGCTTATGGCAAGAGCCTGCTGGCGCAAGGCGAGGCGGGGGCTGCGATTTTCATTTTCGAGCCGCTGATCCATGCCGGGGACGAATCACCGGAACTGCGCGACCTGTATGCGGAGGCGCTGCTATCCGCGGATCGGTGCGTGGAATGCGAGCCGCTGATCTGGCAGATGTTCGAGCAGAATCCGGCGCGCATGCACGAGGTGGTGAGCCTGATCGGAAAGATGATCGACTTCGAGTTGGATGCGGAGGCAGTGACGCTGGCACGGAAGCTGGAGGGTTTTCAGCGGCGGCGTGGGGAACGGCGATCGTTCCTCGCCACCATGCAGGAATTGCTGGCAGCGCATCGTCCGTCGATCGAAATGCTGGAATTTCTGGCGGAGCTGTTTAACGCGTCGAATCGCGAAACGGACTACGCGCATGCGCTGCTGAAGCTGTTTGACCTGTGTTGCGCGAAGCCGGACTACGAGAAGGCGGCCGAGTGTCTGGACCGGGCGGCGGAAGTAGATCCCTACGAGCCGGGACATCAGAAACGGCTGGAGGCGCTGCGGGGCAAGATTGCCGATCAACGCTTTAACGTCATTGCATCGCGGTTCGCGACGGTGAAGAAAGAAAGAGAAGAGCAGGCGGCCAAAGTTGAAGAGCCGACCCTGGGAGCGGCCGCGCTTCAGGACCTGATGCTGCAAGCCGAGATCCTGGTGCAATACGGGATGCGCTCAAAGGCCGTCGAACGTTTGCAGCGCATACAAGAACTGTTTCCGCGAGAGGAAGAGCGTAACCACGACTTGCAGAAGCTGTACATGGCGGCGGGCATCGAACCGCAGTATTCGAAGCCGGCAACGCCGTCCGCGCCGTCTCCGCCGCCTGCCGCGAGCAGCGACCTGGCAGCCACGACGGTGACAGCGGCGGCGAGCGAGGCGGCCGACGTCAGCAGTTTGGCGAGAGTGGCGGACATCACGCGCAAGCTCTACCACCAGGGAAACGCGGAAGGTGTCTTAAAGACGGCGGCGAGTGAAATCGGCGCGAACTGGCGGACGGCGCGTTGTATTGCGGCCCTGCGCAAGCCGGGCCTGCCGCCCTCGAGCGTGCAGGAATATCACGCCGAGGGGCTGATTCCGGCGAGTTCGGCGTCGCTGGTCAGCCTGGTGGAAACGCTGCAGGACCTGGCGGTGGCGCGAGGCACGGTGACGGTGGGCGATGCGAAAAACGCTCCCGAGCTGATCGGCGTTCGCAGCGCGGTCGAGGAATTGCAGATCCAATCGCTGTTGGCTCTGCCGCTGACCGAGGGCAGCGATCAAATCGGAGTGCTGATCCTGACCCAGAACACGGGCCGCGTGTGGCAACCGGCAGAGGTGCTGGTGATCCGGACGTTGAGCGACCAGGTGTTGATCGCGCTCAACAACGCGGGGCTGCGGCGCCTGGTAAAGAATCTTTCGGTGACGGACGAGAAATCGGGGCTGCTGAAGCGGGCTTCGTATCTGGATCTTCTGCAGGCGGAAACCCGCCGCGGGCTGCAGCAGGGGACGGCGGTCACGGTGTTGCTGATGCAGTTTGGACGGCGCAGCGCACTGATCAAGGAATATGGAGAGCAGGCGGTGACGGCGGTGATGGAGCAGATCGGGCAGCTATTTTCGGCGAACATCCGTACCAACGATCTGGCGTTCCGCTACGAGGCGACGACGGTCGCGCTGGTGCTGGGTGACACGGGTGAAAAAGAAGCGCTGCTGGCGGTGGAGAAATTGCGGCGGCTGCTCGGGGAAGTGCGGTTTCCGGGTACTGGCATGGGAGTCGACTTCAATGCTGGCCTCGCGCAAGCGGTGATGCGGCAGCATTTCGATCCGGCGGATATTGTGACCGAAGTGGCCAACCGCGCCGATCACGCGCTGGAGCAGGCGGTGGCGCAGGGCGCCGGGAAGATTGTAAGCCTGGCAGCGCAGTTCGCGGCATCGGCGGCGGTGGCATAGAGGAAGAAGTCAAAAGTCAGAAGTCAGATTGAAGAAGTGAGACCTGAGCTGCGGCCACAGCATTTACTTCTTCAATCTGACTTTTTACTTTTGACTTCCTTTTCCAACCGGGTGCTTTCCGACACATCCTTTGCGCTGCTAGACTAACGGGTTGGCTTCGGCCAGCCATCTTCTCTATCTAGCAGGACTCATGTTGAAACCTGGAGACATTGCCATTGTCAGTGGGGCGCGCACGCCCTTTGGCCGCTACTGCGGAAAAATCAAGGATTACACGGCGCAGGAACTGGGTGCGGTGGCGGCGAAGGCTGCGATCGAGCGCGCTGGGGTTGACGCGAAGGACTTCGATCATGCCGTGTTCGGAAACGCGCAGCAGACTACGGGCGACGCGCTCTACGGTGCGCGGCACGCGGCGTTGCGGGCGGGATTGCCGATTGAAACTCCGGCGCTGACCGTGAATCGGCTGTGCGGGTCGGGGATGCAGGCGATTGTCAGCGCGGCGCAGATGATCCAGACGGAAGAAGCTAAGGTGGTGCTGGCGGGTGGGATGGAATCGATGTCGCAGGCTCCGTTTTCGATTCGGGGACGTGACGGGTTTACGCTGGCTCCGGGCGGGAAGCTGGAAGATTCGCTGATGGTGGCGCTGCTCGATACCTATTGCGGACTGTACATGGCGAACACCGCGGAGCTTTACGGCGAGCAGCAGGGAATCACGCGGCAGGCGCAGGACGAGTTCGCGCTGCGCTCGCAGCAGGCGGCCGATGCGGCGTACAAGGCCGGACGCTTGCAGGAAGAGCTGACGCCGGTGCCGTTGCGAAATTCGAAGGGCGAGGCGACGGGGGAGATGCTGACCGAGGATGATCACCGGCGTCCGCAGACTACGATCGAGGGCTTGGCGAAGCTGCGGGCTGCGTTTGGGAAAAATGGCACGGTGACTGCGGGGAATGCGAGCGGGATCGTGGATGGCGGGGCGGCGGTGGTGGTGATGTCGCTGGAACAGGCGCAGAAGCGAAACCTAAGTCCGTTGGGACGGATTGTCAATTGGGGGATTGCGGGGGTCGAACCAAAGCTGATGGGACGCGGTCCGGTTCCAGCTACGAAGATTGCGCTACAGCGAGCGGGCCTGACGTTGGATTACATCGACTTGATCGAAGTGAACGAGGCGTTTGCGGCCCAGTATCTGGCGGTGGAAAGAGAATTGGGCCTCGATCGCGAAAAAGTGAACGTGAATGGCGGAGCGATTGCGTTGGGACATCCACTGGGGGCGACCGGGACGCGGCTGGTAATTACGCTGCTCTATGAATTGCGGCGGCGGAAGGAGAAGTACGGCCTGGCCACGGCGTGCATTGGTGGGGGACAAGGGATTGCTATGGTGGTGGAGAGCTTTCAATAGAACGCTGTCGAAAATCCACCACGGAGACACGGAGAAATCCAGTCATTTCCATCGTCATGGAAACGGTAATCTACATGCCACTGCTAGGCGAAGGCACAGGCTGCTGGCGTCCTGTGCGAGCCGTGCAGCTTGCGGAGGACATTTTTGAGGTCGTCGACCAGATCCGAGCGAGCGAAAGTTGGGCCTTTGCGCCCCATTCGCGGGTGCGATGCAGAGAGCACGTTTTCACGGATGGAGCGTCAGGTCTGGTGGCGTGCGCATATGCGGTTGAAGGCGATCCACACTATCAGCTTCTAAAAAGTCACGAACGAGAGGTTTTTCGAGTCTCGTTTGCAAAGGGCGAGGAGGCTGTTATTAGGGTCTTGCACGTAGACGGTCAATATGAAGATTTTGTGTATGACTTACTTTCAACCAATGCCAAGCATGAACACCATCGACCACGAAAGGATGCGGCATACGTCGCAAAATTTGCTGATTTGGTTTCCGCGCGGCTAGAGAAATGAGTTCCTCCGTGCCTCCGTGGTGAAATGATTTTCTAATCTAGGTGAATCCGCGATGATCCGCGGAAAGGAAGTTTAAAAATGGAATTCAAAAGAGTCGGCGTTCTCGGTTGTGGCTTGATGGGTTCCGGCATAGCGCAGGTCTGCGCCACTGCTGGGTTTGAAGTTACCGTTCTCGAAGTCGAGCAGAAGTATCTCGACAAGGGCTTTGCCGGGATTGAGAAGTCGCTGGCGAAGTTCGCCGAGCGCGGTCCGGAGAAGGGCGGAATCACTCCGCAACAGAAAGACGAGATTCGCGCTCGTCTGAAGGGAACGACCAAAAAAGAAGACTTGGCCGACTGCGACATCGTTATCGAGGCCATCATCGAGAACGTCGAGGAGAAGAAGAAGATGTATGCGTCGCTCGATGGCATCGTGAAAAAAGACGCGATCTTTGCCTCGAATACTTCCTCGATTTCGGTGACGGAGCTTTTGACGGCCACCAAGCGCCCGGAACGATTCGTCGGGCTGCACTTTTTTAATCCCGTGCCGCTGATGAAACTGGTCGAGGTAGTGAGAACGATTGCCACCGCTTCCGCTGTGTACGACGCAGCCTACGAGTTCGCGAAGAAGGTGGGCAAGGTTCCGGTGCGCACCTCGGACAAGACGGGATTCATCGTGAACCGGCTGCTGGTGCCGTATCTGCTGGATGCGATCCGAGCGTATGAAGAAGGCGTGGGCTCGATCGAAGACATCGACAACGCGATGAAGCTGGGCTGCGGCTATCCGATGGGCCCGTTTACCCTGCTCGATTTCGTCGGGCTTGATACTACTTACTACATTACGCACGTGATGTATGACGAGTTCAAGGAGCGCCGCTTCGCGTCGCCTCCGCTGCTGAAGCGGATGGTGATGGCGGGGTGGTATGGGCGGAAATCGGGGCGCGGGTTTTATGATTATTCGGACCCGGCGAAGCCGGTGGCGGGAAAATTCTAAGTGTCGGCTTCAACGTTTGTAGACTTCGCGGCGGTGGCCGATGCGGAGCACGAGCACCACGAGCCGGTCGTCTTCGATCGAACAGATTAGGCGGTAGTCTCCGACGCGGTATTTCCACAAACCGGTCAGGATGCCTTGGAGTCTTGCTCCGATTCGTCGCGGATCGTCGAGATTGGCGACGCGCTCGCGGAGAAACCTCAGAATTCGCTGTTCGACGGGCTTGTCGAGCTTTGCCAGTTCTTTCAGTGCGGCAGGATCGAAGTCAATCTTCCAGGCCATAGCGCCGCATCACTTCTTCCAGGGGAATCGTTTTGGTGCGACCGGAGCGAATGGCTGCCAAGCGCTTCTCGGCGAGGTAGATATCTTCCAGATCGTCCAAATGCTGAAGGATGGCTTCGCGGGCGTAGTAGGTTTTGGTGCGGCCAGTGCGCTTGGCAAGGCGATCGAGGCGCTTTTCAATGGTTTCCGGAAGGCGGAGTGCCAGCATAGGATTACCTCCTGCTATACAAGTATAGCATAGCTCCCAAAACCTTCGGCAGTATCTTGCGACACTCTGGTAGACCGTCCTTCTTAGGCGGCAATCGTTAACGGAGTACCGGGCGGAACCAAGGCCGCGATTCTGCGCAGCTCCGCAAGTGAGGCTTCGTCGGTATACTCTTCAAGGAAGTCAATTTCGTAGCGGCCCATCGGCCCGATTGTCAGATGAAGTGAAGGGCTTGGCAACACAGGGAAACCGTGTGAATCCGTGGCAGACTTAAAATTTATGACCTACGAAAACATCCTCCTCGAAAAGAAGAACTCCATTGCCTACGTCACCGTCAACCGGCCCAAAGTGCTGAACGCGCTCAACATGGCCACCATGGAAGAGCTGCGGGCGGTGTTTACCGACATTCAATCCGACGCCTCGATTCGCGTGGCGATCTTGACCGGTGCGGGCGAGAAGGCTTTTGTGGCGGGCGCCGACATCAGCGAATTGGCGAAGCAGGACGCGGTGTCCGGCAAGGAGTATGGGCACCGCGGGCAGTCGGTGCTCGATCTGATCGAAAACCTGGGCAAGCCGGTGATTGCTTGCGTTAATGGGTTTGCGCTCGGTGGCGGATGCGAACTCGCTCTCGCTTGCACCATGCGCCTCGCCAGCGACAACGCCAAGCTCGGCCAGCCGGAAGTGAAGCTGGGAATTATCCCGGGATATGGCGGGACGCAGCGGCTTTCGCGGCTGGTGGGCAAGGGCCTTGCGATGCAGATGGTCGTGTCCGGAGAGATGATCACAGCCCAGGAAGCGCATCGCATCGGGTTGGTGAATGAAGTGACCGCAGCGGCGGAGCTCGTTCCGCGCGCGGAAGCGATTGCGGCCAAGATCGTTGCGAACGCTCCGCTGGCGGTGCGGTACGCTATGGAGGCAGTCAACAAAGGCATGGAGATGACGTTGGCCGAGGGGTTGTTTCTCGAGGCGACTTTGTTTGGCGTCTGCTGTGCGACCGAAGATAAAAAGGAAGGAACGACGGCGTTCCTGGAAAAACGTCCGGCGGTGTTCAAAGGGAAGTGAATCATCGGGTGATCGGGCCATCGGGTGGTCTGAAAGTCACCAGCCACCAATAGAACAATCAAGAGGCGCAATCGGAAGGTTCATCAATGTTGAAGTCACTTCACATCGGGCGGTACGTTAGCGATCCTAAGGATTTGCGGGTGCTTGCCGAGTTTTTGCAGGCCATTGGATTCGACTCGGTCGCGGCCGACGGAAAGGCGGCGATGCTGTCGGCGCCGCTTGCGCTGCTGAGCCTCAACTCACTGGCCAAGGAGTATCCGGCCGAAGTGCGCGAGCGCTTGAAGGATGTCAACCGGCTGCTGGTGATCGAGGTTTCGAATCCGGACGTGGTGTTTGAAATTGCTCAGAAGCGGAAGTTCAAGCTGCTGGCCGATGCGGCCAATCCTAAGACGCATGAGCGCAGTTTTTCACTGGAGTTGCCGGGGGAAATCGTCCTCTCCATTCACGGCCGGCCCGAGGAACCTGCGGCCGCGCTGGAAGGGCAACTGAACGCGGCGGGAAAACGCTTTGCCGTTGTGGTCTCGCGCTTCAACGCCTTCATCACGGAACGGCTGCTGCAGGGAGCCCTCGATGGCCTGCGCCGGGCCGGCGCGGAGAACGAACGCATCGCGGTGATCCGTGTTCCGGGGTCGTTTGAAATTACCTCCACCGCCCGCACGCTGGCCGAAACTGGGAAGTACGACGCGGTCATCTGTGTTGGTTGTCTGTTGCGCGGCGACACGGCGCATTACGACGTGATTGTGAACGAAGTGACTCGGGGGATTGGGCAGTCGGCGCAGGAGACCGGAGTTCCTCATGCGTTTGCCGTGCTGACCTGCGAGACGCTGGAGCAGGCGATCGATCGCGCCGGGTTGAAAATGGGCAACAAGGGATTCGAAGCGGCACTGGCGGCGGTGGAGATGGCGAATCTGAAGAAAGCCGTCAGCCATCAGCCGTCAGCCGTCAGTAAAACCGGTTCCAAATCGCACGTCACAGGGAACAAGAAAGGCAAGGACCTTCAAGTTTTTCGGAAACGAAAGCTGCGCTCCTGACCGCAATTCTTCCGT
>JBAVVP010000312.1:0-1924 GCA_049697355.1 Terriglobales bacterium | reverse complement strand
CCGCGATTTCCGGTTTCGGTATCAGGCATATTGATCCCTCTTTCCCGGCGACCTGGGTGGTTCCGAGTTGTGCGGCCACGAGAGCTGCCCGAGTTGTGGACGGCACATTATAAAGGACAACAGATTTGTGGATTTTGTGGACTGCGCTCCGATGCCGACAATACAACCGTGCGCAGGGGCAGAACAACTCGCGAGGCCGTGACCGGCGACTCGGAAAGACTGGCAGGATGAGCGAAACAGATGTATTCAACTCCCAGACAGGATTTTGTCGCACCTTTCTTCCAGCAGTCGTGCCAGGATCTCCGAATCGTGGGCGGCATCTACGGGGTCGCGACACAAAGCGGAACGCAGCGCCGTTTTAAGCCAAAAAGAAGCGGCAGGGTCACCAAGAACCTCATCAATGCTGGGCAGGTGGCCTGCTGTAGGGCCGTCGCTCATCCAAGACTCCTCACGCCGCTCCACCCGCAACTGCATCGACGCTAGCGCCCCGCTCCTCGGTTACATCGAGAGCGTTGGGATTCTCCGTCCGATCCGGGGCGGTCACCCTAGGTCCGAGCAAATGACAATGACGGCAGCCGAGACAGCACACGGCGGACGTGGTTCGAGTGGCAGCATCTTGGAAGTCGTTTGGCAGCACCACACGTTCCCCCGCTCGGGTGTAGAAAACCGGACAGACGGTGCCGCGGAACGCGACGTCCTTTCCCCACAACTCCATCTCCAGGCCGCCCCTTCGGCCATAAAAGAGGACCGAGCTTTCGAGCCGCGGCCTCTGGCTATCCCCAGATTTTGCCAGTTGATGCCGGGTAATGAGCAGATCGTAGGTCCGCTCTATCCGAAGCATTTGCACCCGGATCAGTACCGGCGCGACGACGATCGCGTGCACGCCGTTTACGCCAATGCTGTCCACGCGCTGCAGCCAGGGCAATGCGTTGCCTTGTTCATCTACGAAGCTCGCATACGCGCCAACATCTGCGACCGCCCCGCCTGATTCGACTCCCCGAAGCACGTACCTCTTTGCCAGGTGCTGATGCTCGATTGATATCGAAGGCTGGCAGTAGATGCCGGCAGTTCGCAGACACTTCAACGTGATCGGTGGGAGCCGCAGTCCCTGTCGTGCCAGGATTTCGGCCTCCACCCGCCTATTGTGCGTCGTGAGCTGAGATTCCATATTCAACCTGCCTCCTGACTCGAATCGGGTGTCCCACAGCCACGCGGATCATCTCCTTGGTGCACCCCGCCCAGCACTTGTACTTGCGCGGATCCGAAACTGAAATGGCCAAATTGTCGCCGCTGCGATCACGTCCATGGTCCGCACATGAGGGACAACGTGCCCAGTAGTTTCCGCCACGCCGGCATGTCGGCCGGACGTGATCGAGAATGCGGAATTGTGGGCGCGTGGGATCGTATGGAGGCAGCTCTACTTTTGGCTTGGTGCGAAATTCTTCCGGCATTTCGAGTCCATGAATGAAGCCGTCCATTTCGGTCTCTGTGATCTTTCGCAGACGCTCCAGATACTCCATCTGCGCATCGAGTCGGTAATCTGCACCATAGAACCAGTAGCGCCTTTCGGTAGCACGATGGATCCCGAGCGGTCCCCGGATAGCATTGCCGAATTCGTCGGGACCGAGTTGATCCTGGCGCGGAAACACCTCGATTCCTTCCGCCAGACCAGAGCCGCCTTTTACCGGCACTTTCAATCGACGGGCTAGGTTGTAGATGTAAATCCGGCAGTGCCGTGCAAGCAACGGTTTGTCCGCAAAGATCCAGAGGTGAGCACCACGACGGGACTTTTCGAGCGCCGCCTCAACTCCGTCCTGGCGCAACTCCCATTGCAACTTCAGAAGATCTTCCAGCGCATTCTCATAGTCAGCGTCGATTGCCACCCACTTGGAGCGCTGAGTCTTCGGGTTCTGCGCGTACAGGC
>JBAVVP010000311.1:0-3568 GCA_049697355.1 Terriglobales bacterium | reverse complement strand
CAAATTGAAGAAGTAAAACCCAGCTGCCTGAAGAAGTAAAACCCAACTGCCACGACTCGCTCTTACTTCTTCAATTTGACTTCTGACTTCTGACTTTACAAGACAGAGGCATGGAAACTGCCGTAAGCTGTTGACGGACAGATTTACGGAGGACGCCATGCCTGAACCGACTAGCTCCTCGCCTCAACCCGAGTCTCAACCCGAACCTAACGAAAAGCTCGTCAAGATTTTCGACAGCGAGCAGGAAAACGAAGCCATCGTCGTCCAGGGCTTGCTGGAATCTGCCGGCATCGAGTCGGATTTGAAATCCATTGATGCGGTCCAGAACGCGTTTCCCGGGGTTGGGGGAACGGTCATTCTGGTGCGCGAAGAAGACGCGCCCGAAGCGGGAAAGATTATCGAGGCGTACCGTAATCTGCCGCCTCTCGATGACGAAACCGCCGATATTCCTGGGTGAGAGTGGATGACAGCGGCGTCCGATTCACTCCCGGGAGACTGCTAAACGCGGTCAGGAGGCAAGTTCGTTCATCTCCGGGAAGCGCAGGTTGCACTTCGTCAGAGCCTTGGTCAGAGCCTGTTCGATCAGGCTCTCCTCGCAGTTCCGCGAGATGGCAATTTCGCTGACCAGCAAGAACCGGGCGCGCTCCAGCATCTTCTTTTCGCGGAAGGAAAGGGATTTCGCCTGTCCCAGAATGAGCAGGCTCTTCAATACCGCAGCCACGTCCGAGAGAGCCCCGGTGCGCATGCGGTCGGAATTCTCCTTAAACCGGTCTTTCCAATCGGCTGCGTTGATGCATTCGCCCGAGGCGAGGTAGTCCACGATCTTTTCGACTTCGCCATTGCGCACCACCGGACGCATCCCGACGCTGCCCACGTTGGCGAATGGCACCATCACCTTTAAGCTGCTTGCTGCGATTTTCAGCAGGTAGAATTTTTCGACCGTGGTTCCCATGTTTCGGCTGCTGATTTGTTCAATAATTCCGACCCCGTGGTTTGGGTAAACGACCTTATCGCCGATGTGGAAAACGCGGTCGCCGTTCATGGAGGGCCCTCGCCCGAGGGTAAACAACATCTAGTCTAGTCGAGCGCCGCTCTGAAGGCAATCGAGAAGCTGTGTGGTGGCAGGCTTCGCCCCGTCACCACACGAGCAACGCCAGGGCCGGCTCCCCGGGTTAAGTCATTTCGGTTGATGAGGTTGGATCGGAACAACGCGGCGTGAATAGCGCCCCGCAAACGCCCCTTTCCCCCTTGCCGAGGGTTATAATGCCAAGGATGACGGAGCAGATTAAGAAGAAGCTTCGGGACGAACTGAACACGCTCGAGCGTGAACTGGCCTTCGATATCCCCAAAGAGATCAAGAAGGCGGTCGCCATGGGCGACCTCAGCGAGAATGCCGAGTACCACATGGCCAAGCAGCGCCAGGAGTACCTGAAGGCGCGCGTCCGTCAATTGGGCAAGCGGCTGGCCGACCTGTCGCTGATCAACCTGAACAATATTCCCAAGGACAAAGTCGGCCTCGGTTCGACTGTGACCATTTTCGACGGTACCAAGAATGAAGAGATGGAATACCAGATCGTGATGAGCGAAGAGTCGGACGTGGCGGCCGGCAAGATCTCCACCACCTCGCCGATTGGGCGCGCTCTGCTGAACAAGAAAGTCGGCGACACCGCCATGGTGGTCACGCCCGGCGGAAGCCGCGAAATGGAGATCCTGAAGCTCTCGACCATGCACGATCTCGCCGAGGCCAAGCTGGAAGAGGAACTGGGATCGGAGCCGCAACCGGAATGAGCTTGAACAATGCGAGCCGCACTATTCTGTGGAGCGCCGCATGAGCGGACGCTACTTTAGCTGGACCAGCGGATTCGGACGTGCCTGCGGTGTCCTTCTCGACGCCATCGTGCGTCTGCTCGCGCTTTCGCACATCAATCCCAATGCCCTCACCGTGATGGGACTGGTGGTCAACACCTACGCCGCATTTTTGTTTGGATACGCCAACAGCGAAAATCAGCCCCGCATGTTCTTCTATGCCGGCCTCGTGATCATCGGATCGGGATTTTTCGACCTGGTGGATGGCCGCGTCGCCCGAGCGTCAAACCAGGTCACCCGCTTTGGGGGCTTTTTCGATTCCATCGTCGACCGCTACAGCGACGCGTCGCTGTTCTTCGGGTTGCTGGTTTTCTACGCGCGCGGCAACCGATTTTTCTACGTTGTGATGGCTGCCCTGGCCATGATCAGCGCCATTATGGTGAGTTATGCCCGTGCCCGCGCCGAGTCGCTCATCGGCACCTGCCGCGTCGGCTTCATGGAACGCCCGGAACGTCTGGTACTGCTGATCATCGGCGCCCTGTTCAACGTCATGGCCCCGGCGCTCTGGGTGATCGGTGTGCTCTCGACGATCACGGTAATCCACCGCATCGTTTACACCTGGCAGCGGACCAGGGAAATGGACGCGCCCGCCAAGGCCGCCTGAACTTTTCCTTTGAGATTGCTGATGGAGCGACGGGCGCCTCGCCCGTCCAGCCCGGACTAGCCCTCCGAAAGCGCTGCCACCGGCTCTTCATCACCGGGACATACTTCGGGAGCAGAGTCCAGCATAAATCCCAGAACTTCTTGCGGAATCGGCGCGCTCCACACCGGCGAAAACGACTGCCGATGCAGTGGCGAAGGACCGTGCTCACGCAAGGCCGCGAGGTGGCGCGCGGTGCAGTATCCCTTGTTCGACGCCAAGCCGTAGACGGGAAAGACCGGGTCCCAGGCCGAGATCATGCGGTCGCGCTCGACCTTCGCAAGGATGGAGGCGGCGGCGATCGAAGCCGAGAGCGCGTCGCCGTGAATGATCGCTTGTTGGGGAAGTTCGCAGTCGAGCCGAACGGCATCGACCAGAAGATAGCCCGCCGCCGGCGCAAGTTGCTCGACGGCATGCAGCATGGCGAGGCGCGATGCCTGATAGATATTGATTTGATCGATGCGGGCGGAATCTACGGCGGCAACGGCCCAAGCGATCGAATGCTCGCGAATTCTAAGCGCGAGTTCTTCGCGGCGCTCGGCGGGAATCAGTTTCGAATCGCGCAGGCCCCGAATACGGTAGGCCGGATCGAGGATCACGGCGGCGGCGACGACCGGGCCGAACAGCGATCCGCGGCCAACTTCATCGACTCCGGCAACATGCTCGGCGCCCGCGGCCCATGCCCGCTTCTCAATTCTCAGGGTGCAACGGAGTTTTTTCAGGAAGCGGAGTTTGGCCGCGGCGGGGGAGAGTTTGGCTCCGGCGGACGACGTTGATGGGGACGCTGACTTGGCCACGGATGCTGATCAGCATCTTCGCCGAAGAAGTGGCGAGAAGCAAGAGGAGGGTGTTAGCGTCCAGGTTTGTCCGATTGCAACCCACATTCCTTAATCAATTGTCATCCTGAAATTGACTGTCATCCTGAGCGAAGCGAAGGACCCCTACTCATCCGAAAATGTCTACCGGGAGTAGGGGTCCTTCGACTCCACAGAACGATTCGCTTCGCGAATCGCTCTGCTCCGCTCAGGATGACAACCGAGAAAATACACCCACTCTTACTGC
>JBAVVP010000310.1:0-2485 GCA_049697355.1 Terriglobales bacterium | reverse complement strand
GTGCGATTTCGGTAATCATGGGGTTTACGGCCTCTCGTTGAGAACGCCTATGTCTCTATCACCGAACCCCGGAAATCGGCATAGGGGGCGACCTTGTGGGTCGCTCCCCTGCCACACCACCCGGCATGCGGGTCCGCACCGGGCGGTTCGAGAAGTTGAGGTCATGAGAGACGGGGCAGTCCCAGCCGATCCGACCAGTTCAGGGTCAACACGGCGTTGAGGAGCATGCCGCTGTTGCGCCACCAGCGACGGCTGTTAGCCGCCACCCGTTGCGCCACGTCAGGCTTGCCTCCCAGTGCACGGATTTCCCGGTAGATGGTCGTGCCGCGCTTCCATTGCTTGAGTTGGATGGCGCGCAGCCGATGACGCAGCCATTGGTCGAGCTCTCGCCAGACCCGTGGTATTTGCGCCAGCCGGAAGTACGCCTTCCATCCCCGGATGTAGGGCCGCAGATGATCCACCACATCCTGCATACTGCGCCCGCCACTGCGGCAGGTCAGTTGCCGGATGCGCTGCTTGAACGTCCTCAATGGCTTTTCGGCGACCTTGCGTTTGATCACTCCGCCCGGACCCGGCCAGAAGCCGTAGCCCAGGAACTTGCGACCGAATACGCTGGCCACTGCGCTTTTGGTCTCGTTGACCGTCAAGCGCAGCTTGCCGTAGAGCCGCCGAAGCAGCGCCATCACTCGTTCACCCGCCCGGCGGCTGCAAACGTAAACGTTCGCATCGTCGGCGTAGCGCACGAAGCAATGGCCCCGACGTTCCAGCGCCTTGTCCACTTCATCGAGCAGGACATTGGCCAGCAGCGGCGATAGTGGGCCGCCCTGCGGCGTCCCCATCGTGCGCTTCTGGACCACGCCATCGTCCATGATCCCGCTGTTCAGATACGTCCGGATCAGCCGGATGACCCCGGTGTCCCCGATCCGTTTCTGAAGTCGGTCGATGAGGATGTCGTGATCGACCCGGTCAAAGAACTTTTCCAGGTCCACATCCACCACGATCCGGCGACCCGATTGCACGTATGACTGTGCCGCGAGGACGGCATCATGCGCGTTTCGGCCCGGCCGGAAGCCGTAGCTGTGCTCGCTGAAGGTCGGATCAAGAATGGGCTGCAACACTTGCAGCAGCGCCTGCTGGATCAAACGATCCGTCACCGTCGGGATGCCGAGCTCACGCTCACCGCCCTCAGGTTTGGGAATCGTCACCCGTCGCACCGGACTGGGCCGGTACGTCCCCGACAACAGTTGCTCGCGGATCACGGGCCACGCCGTGCGCAGATGCGCGGCGGTCTGAGCAATGTCCAGACCGTCCACACCGGCTACGCCTTTGTTGGCCCGAACCCGTTTGAGCGCCCGTTGCAGGTTCTCTCTCGTCAGGGCTGCCAGAAGCAGCCCTGACCCTGTGCCCTTCGGTTCATGCCGCGGGCGACGAGCTTCATCGCTGCCCGAGCCACACGCGGATTCACCGCGTCCTACCCCGGACCGCCCTGATTGCGCAGGCATCTGATGCGATGCTCGCCACATCGACATTGCGTCGAACACTCCCTCTCGTTCGGCCCTTCGCCTGCGGGTCGGCTTTGCAGCCTTCCCACCGACTACTACGACCTCTGCTGACTTCTCGCTCCGGCTCGACACCGTCACCCTTTCGGGCACAAGGCGAGATCTCCCCAGGTAAGAACGCACTCCTTCACTGCACCACCGCCGGATCTACGCCGCTTCCCCTTGATCACGAGAGCTTCGCGGTTTCTTGCCCGCTCGCCCTGGTCGGCACCGCCTTCTATCCGGTTCTTGTTCATCGGCCCGCAGCTTCGCTCCACGCTTCCTCCCCACAATCGGTCACCCTCATGCAGTTGCGCTTCGCTTCGCTCGTTGTGATCAACTCACGATGGGACTTTCACCCACAAGAGTGCGCCCATGCTGGGCGCACAAAACAAAAGGCCACGCGGGCATTACACCGCGTGGCCTTCGAGACTGTCATCTGGGCCCTCCAGAGATTCCGTCTCGGGGCGCATAGTGTGCGGGTGGAGGTGCCTGTCCAGGGCGTGATGGAATTACCCACAGGTCATACGAACGAACACGCCTCAACCAATCCGCCAGCTTCAAACAGCGTCTTTGGCAACCTTCAGGGGTGACGCCTTGACCGTCTTGCTGGCTGGCTTGGCCGCGAACTCCATAGGCTCTTTCGTGAAAGGATTTACGCCGGTGCGGGCTTCCGTAGCAGGCTTGTTCACAACCGACATTTTGGCGAAACCGGGAATGACGAACTCGCCGGATTCATTCAGTTCCTTGTAGCCTACGGTCGCCATCTGTTCGATGACGGCCTTCACGTCGCCTTTGGAAACCTGCGTTCCCTCTGCAATTGCATCAATCAACTGATTCTTGGTCATCTTTGCCATGATGGATCCCTTTGTGGAGGATCAGAACAATTTAAAGCGCATGAGCTACGCTGGGTGCGTCACTCTGTTTAAAACGCGGCAAAGCCACGC
>JBAVVP010000309.1:0-8279 GCA_049697355.1 Terriglobales bacterium | reverse complement strand
TGATTGCACCGGTCAGCGGCATGGTCAGCAACCGCACCGTCGAGGCCGGTCAAAACGTGCAGCCCGGCCAGGAGATGATGAAGATCATTCCGCTCGATGAGGCGAACCTCTGGGTGACGGCGAACTTCAAGGAGACGCAGCTTGCGAACATCAGGCCAGGCCAATCGGCCGACATCGCCGTGGATGCGACGGGCAAGACCTACAAGGGACATGTTGATTCCACCGCCGGCGCCAGTGGAGCGCGTTTCAGCCTGCTGCCGCCCGAAAACGCCACCGGCAACTACGTCAAGGTGGTGCAGCGCATCCCGGTGAAGATTGTGTTCGACAAAGGCGAGATTAAGGGACATGAGCTCCGCCCGGGAATGTCGGTCGTGCCGAAGGTCTGGATTAAATAGAGATATCGAATCATTGAGTCATTAGGTCGTTGAGACGTTGGATCATCAAGAGACTTGTTTCAAATGATTCAATGACTCACTCGAGGGTGGGGTTGGGGTAATGGGTGCTGCATCGATCACCATGAATGAGGCCGCCGAATGGCGTCCGGCGGTCAATCCGTGGATTATTGCCCTCACGGTGACCCTGGCCACGTTCATGGAGGTGCTTGATACCAGCATCGCCAACGTCGCGCTGCCCCACATCGCCGGCAGTCTTTCGGCCGGTCAGGACGAAAGCACCTGGGTGCTAACGTCCTATCTCGTCTCGAACGCCATCGTGCTGCCGCTGAGCGGTTGGCTCTCTTCCATCGTCGGGCGCAAGAACTTTTACATGGGCTGTGTCGCCCTGTTCACCCTCAGTTCGTTTCTGTGCGGATTCGCTCCCAATCTCGGCATGCTGATCGTCTTCCGTATTCTCCAGGGTGCGGGCGGCGGAGGATTGCAGCCGAGCGAGCAGTCCATCCTCGCCGATACTTTCGCTCCCGCCAAGCGCGGCATGGCCTTCGCCGTGTACGGCATCGCCGTGGTCATGGCTCCGGCCATTGGTCCGACGCTCGGCGGCTGGATCACCGACAACTTTACCTGGCGCTGGATTTTCTTCATCAATATTCCAGTCGGGATTCTCTCGCTGTTGCTGACCTCTCGGCTCATTCAGGATCCGCCGTACCTAAAGCGCCGCAAGCTGACAGAGACGCGAATCGACTACACCGGGCTCGGTTTCGTCGCGCTTGGCCTCGGAACCTTGCAGGTGATCCTCGACAAAGGGCAGCGCGAGGACTGGTTCGAATCCAACTTCATCCTATGGCTGACGGTGGTTTCGGCCGTGTCGCTGATCTTCGTCGTCTTCTGGGAGTGGCGGCACAAGGACCCCATCATCGATCTCCATTTGTTTCGCAACCGCACGTTCGCCGCCTCCAACTTCCTGATGTTTATGCTTGGATTTGCGCTGCTCGGCAGCACGCTGCTCCTGCCGCTTTTCATGCAAACGCTGTTGGGTTACACTGCCGAACGGTCGGGGTTGGCGCTCATGCCGGGTGGGTTCACGATTATGCTGGCCATGCCGGTTGTCGGGTTTCTGCTCTCGCGTTACAGCCCGCGCTGGCTGATGCTGTTTGGTTTGTCGATGCTCTCGTTTTCGCTGTTCCATATGACGGCGTTCGACCTCAGCGTCGATTTCCACACGGTGACGATGGCACGGGTCTATCAGGCGTTGGGGCTGGCTTTCCTGTTCGTGCCGATTAACACGGCGGCCTATTCGGGTCTGGCACGCGAGAAGAACAATGCCGCGTCCGGGTTGATGAACCTCGCCAGAAACATCGGAGGCAGCGTCGGGATTTCTTTCGTCACCACCGGTTTGGCGCGCCGCGCGCAGGTACACCAGGTGCAACTGGTGGAGAAGTTGAACGCCGCCAATCCGCAGTTTCAGTCGGTGCTGCGCGGGATCGAAGGCACTTTTTCAGGCGGCGGGGCCGGACCTGGAGCCGGAGGCGGTTCCGCGCAACAGCATGCCTATGCGATGCTGCAGGCGAACGTGATCCAGCAGTCGACCATGCTGGCCTACATTGATAATTTTTGGGTGCTCGGGATCGCGATCGCGTGTTTGATTCCGTGTGTGTTCTTGATCAAGAAGGCGAAACCGAGCGGCATGGTGGTTCACTAGAGTTAGCGGTTGGTGGAGAGCCGGGCGTCCCCGCCCGGCTGGACGGGCGAGACGCCCGTCGCTCCACCATCAGAGGTAGGAGGTTCGCGATGTTTCGCATCGTTACCATCGAACGCGAATTTGGCAGCGGCGGCGGAGGCATTGCCTGCGAACTGGCTCGCTGCCTGGGATGGAAGCTCTGGGACCAGCAACTGGCCTGCGAGATCGCGAAGCGCGCGCAGGTGCCCGAATCAGCGGTAGCCTTGTGCGACGAGCGTGTCGACAGCCGCCTCTACCGTTTAGCGAAAGCTTTCTGGCGAGGCAGTTACGAACGCAGCATGCCGATGGCCAGTTCGACTGCGTTCGATACGGATCGCATGATGGCCATGGTGGGAGAAATCATGAGCACGATAGCGGCGGAAGGCAACGCGGTGATTGTGGGCCGCGGCTCCCCGTTTTTCCTGCGCGAACGCGACGATACCTTCCGCGTCTTTACCTACGCTCCGCACGACGAAAAGATTCGCCGTCTTCTGGCCATGGGCAAGAGCCCGGCAGACGCCGAGGATCTGGTGGAGAACGTGGACAAGGAGCGCATCGCCTACATCAAACACTACTTCAACGCCGACTGGCCGGTGCGCGCCCTCTATCACCTGATGATCAACACGGTCGTCGGGGACGAGAACGTAATCGCCACCATCCTGAACGGCATGAAGGCGCTCGAAGCGCAAACCGGCCAGGCCGCGCTCCGCGGCGTTCGGTAAAGCGAGAAGGCCGAATGTCTCCCATTCTTGCGTCTGAGGCCGAACTCCCGGAGGGCGCCCGACTCAGGTCCCGGAGGGACCATTGCCAATAGCCCGGCGCTTAAGCGCCGGGAGCCCGAGTCCCCAATGAGCCGAGTCCCGGAGGGACGACTGAATTCAACCCCATACGTATTTGGTGTCGTACGCAATCCCGTGCTTTTGCAAAAACGCCAGGAACTCCTCTTCAAATCCGCGCTTGTGATGATGTTCTGCTTGAGAATTGATGTACGCAATTGTGGCGCCCCGCTGGGAGACGCCCACTGAGAACGCCCCATACCCTTCCTGCCATGCAAAACCATCTGCCCCACAATCATTCATCCATTTTGACGAGCCGCCTTTCAGTAGTTGCATTGCCTTCGCGAGAGGCACAGTCGCCGGGAGCGAGACGAGTATATGAACATGATTGTCAGTGCCGCCAGCGGCGAGAAGTTTGAAGCCGTTCTTGCGGGCAACTCCGCCAAGATACGACCAGACGTCAGGCTGTTTCGCGGTTGGAATCAGTCCACGGCGTTCCTTGGTGGAGAATACACAATGAAAAAGCGATGAAACATAAGTGTGCGCCACGGGATTTCAGTCGTCCCTGCCGGGACTTCCTCCTCGCGCCTTTGCAATCCCGGCGCTGAAGCGCCGGGCTATTGGCGGTCGTCCCCTACGGGGACATTGGTTGCATTGTCCCGCGCAGTTGGCGCGTGTCGTATTGTCCCGTGCGGTTGGCACTCCAAGCTGTGATCGATGAACATCCGTTTTGTGGCGAAATCCCGAGAGCCGGGACTTGGACAGCACGCAGCAGTATTGCTCGCGCGATTGCCCATCGAGTTTCGATTGGGGGCTATTGCGGCGGCTTCTTCTTCCCGAACAGCCCGCCCAAGCCGCCCAACGGATTGTTCGTGCCGCTAGGCATCAAGCCCTTGAGTTTATTGCCCATCATCGCCTTCATGTCGGGCGTGAACTTCGGGTCCGCAGTGGTGCCCCCGATGTCGATGGGGATGCCGCCCGAGCCCATGCCGACGGTCTTCGTCAGCCCCGCCCCCATTCCCGCCAGATTCGCCAGCATCTTGAAGTTGAGCGCATTGCTGGGGCTCACCGTGCCTGCGCCGGTGACGGTTCCGAGCGACGGGATCACCAGGTTGATCTTGTCGAGGCGCGTGCCATCGGGCGCGTACCGCACATCGGAACTCAGGTTCTGGATCATCGTGTCATTGCCGGCTTGCTTGCCCGTAAGAGCATAGACGGCTGAGAGTTTCGATCCCAGGTTGAAATTCGCCAGGGCAGCGTTGCTCATCTTTACCCAGCCCGTGGAGACCAGTTTGTCGAGCGGACCGGCGGAGTCGAGTTCCACCGAAAGTGTTCCGCCTTTGAGCTTCGAACCGGTGGGAAGCACCACGCCGAGCGCGGGCAGCATGGCTTCGAGGTCGTCGACCGGCATGGCTTCTCCGTTCAGCTTGGTATGGATCGAAGTAGTTTCGCCGTGCATGTCGTAAGTGCCCGTGAGTTTGGCCAGCGCCTTGCCGATCGAGACGTCGCCCTGCGTCACTTTTCCCGACACATTCTTCAGGTCGTGCTCGACCGCGAACACAACCTGCACGGGCACGGTCGCGGGAGAGCCCTTCGGAACCAGCTTCAACGAGGTGGCCTTCAAAGTCCCGATAGCCTTCGCGGCGTGGCCGTCGGAAGTCAGCGTACCGTCGAAATCTGCCGACCCGGCGATGCCCAACTCCTGATCGACCAGCGCCGACTGGGCGAGATCAAGTTTGCTGAGGCTCACCTTTGCCTGCACCGGCGTGAGGGTGGTATCGGTCGAATTGATCGGACCGGCATTGCCGTCGATTTTCAAGCTGCCGCCGCCCGGGAGGCGCGCCGAAGCGACCACGGGAAACGCGCTGGTGAATGAAAAATCGCGCATCGTAATATTGACTTTGTCATACACGACCGGTTTACGCTTACCCGAAATCGATCCAAGGGAGATGGTTCCATCCGTGATGTCGAGCTTGGCCACGTGCACATTCGCCGGTGCGCCCGACGTTGTTTCCGCTGCCTTCGCGGGTTGCGCTGGCTGGCTTGCGGCCGCCTGGTTTCCCAGTGATGAGAAATTCCAAACACCTTCGCGGTTGCGCAGCAAAGCAATTTCCGGATGCTCGATCGTCAACTCGGTGACGTTGAGCTGCTTGCTGAAAATGAGCGGCATCAGTTCCACTCCGACCTTCAGCGATTTCGCCTGGATAAACGGGGCGCTGCTGAACTTGGGGTCGTCGCCAATGGAGAGCTGGTCGGCTTGCACGCTGCCCGACAGGATGCTGAGGCTCAGATTGCCGACTTTCACCGGCCTTCCCAAAGCCGAGCTCAGGTTCGATTCAATCTGGGGACGGAAACTGTTGACGTTCACCAGGAACGGGATTGCGATGGCGGCCACAATCAACACAGCGGCCACAATGCCGACAACTTTGAGAACGGTTTTCACGGCGGTGCCTCCTAATGACCTAGGACGGGTGGGGAGCGAGGTCGATTGGAAATCGCGAACAGTTTATCAAAACCGGACGCAAAGTTTCGACGGTTCAGGGATTTGCGTTCTGGCGTTATAAGATAGGCGCAAAGCATGGAGCCCATTCCCCAACAGGCACCCTCGGATTTGCATCCCCCGGTGCCGGAAGAAGTCGCGCGGCTCGCCGGCCTGCCCGAGGTGCGCAGGGCATTCGATAGCTTCCGCGCGCAGGAATCGCAGTTCGCGCTGTGGCAGATAGAGGCGACGCGGGTGGCCGCGCCTCCCTTCGGAGAAGCGGCACGCGGCCTCTGGCTGGCGGAGCGTTTCCGCGAGCTCGGGCTCATCGATGTGCAGGTGGATGAGGTCGGCAACGTGTTCGGTATTCGTCCCGGCCACGGCAGCCGCTACGTCGCTCTCAGCGCGCATATTGATACGGTGTTTCCGGCGGCCACGCCGTTGCACATCCGGCAGCAGGGCAGCCGGTTGTATGGTCCGGGAGTCGCCGACAACGGCGCGGGCATTGCGGCGATGCTGGCCGTGGCCAGCGCGCTCGCAAGCGCGCGCATTGCACACGAGCTGCCATTTTTGTTCATCGGAAACGTGGGGGAAGAAGGCGAAGGCGATCTGCGCGGCATGCGCCACGTGTTCGCGACGCCGCGCTGGCGCGACGCGATTGCCTATAGCGTGATTGTCGATGGCGCCGGAACCGACACCGTGGTGGCCGAAGCTCTGGGCAGCCGCCGCTTCGAGGTGATCGTGCGCGGACCGGGTGGTCACTCCTGGAGCGACTTCGGCGCCCCCAATCCGATTATCGCGCTCGCCCGCGCAATCGAGGTCTTCAGTCAAACGCCGGTTCCGGCCTCGCCCAAGACCACGTTTAATGTCGGCGTGATTCGCGGCGGAACTTCCGTGAATTCGATTCCGGAATCGGCCAGCATGAGAGTCGATCTGCGCTCCACCTCGATGGCCGAAATCGACCGGTTGGAGCGGATGCTGCGCCTGGGCCTCGAGCAGGCCGTCGCGCTGGAGAATCGAGCCGCTGCGCAGCGCGAAAACCGGCGGCCACCGCAGCCGCCGAGCCGGATGCTGCAAAGTGAAGTGCTGGAGATTGGAAATCGTCCGGCGGGTGAATTGGCTGCGGATGCGCGCCTGCTGAAGGTGATTCGCGCCGTGGATGCGCAGTTGGGCAATAACGCGCAGGTGCAGCGGGCGTCGACCGATGCCAACATTCCGCTGTCGCTCGGTCGCGAGGCCATCGCGATTGGAGGCGGCGGCACCGGAGGCGGCTCCCACACGTTGCAAGAATGGTTCGATTGCAATGGACGCGGCCTGGGGCTGAGGCGCATTCTGCTTACATTGCTGGCACTATCGGGGGTTGAAGAATGATGACGCGAATCGCTCCGATGCTACTTCTACTGTTGGCCGCGGCCTGTCCTGTGCAGGCGCAGAACGGCGTCCCCATGCAGAACGCTCCGAAGCCGAAAGCGGACCTGATCTTCATCCACGGCAACATCTATACCGGAGTAGTCGATCCGGCCGCTTCCTTGGGATCGGGCAAACGCGCGGAAGCTTTGGCGATTCGTGGCGACCGCATCCTCGCCGTGGGCATGCCCGACGATGTCATGAAATTGAAGGGACCAGATACGAAGGTCGTGGATCTCGGTGGCCGCTTTGTCATGCCCGGCTTCAACGATGCCCACATGCACCTGGCCAATGCCGGCATGGAGAAGATGACCGTGAACCTGGTCGGCGTTAAAACCTTGGACGAGTTCCGCGAGCGCTTGCGGGCCAAGTGCGAAGCAGCCGAGCCTTTGGAATGGGTCGTGGGCGAAGGTTGGGACGAGACTCTTTGGCCGGTCAAAGTCCTGCCCACGCGCTGGGACCTGGACGAGGTGAGCGGCAAGCACCCGGTCTACCTCGAACGCGTCGACGGACACATTGGCGTGGCCAACACGCGCGCCTTGCAGCTCGCGAGCATCACGGTCGCCAGCCGCGATCCCGAGGGCGGAAAGATCGACCGCGATGAAGCCGGCACGCCCAACGGCATTCTGCGCGAGAAAGCGCAAATGTTGGCGCAGTCGGCGATTCCCAAACCGACGCACGAGAAGCAGCGGCAAGCCATCGAACTGGCGCTCGCCGATCTGGCAAGCCACGGCATCACTTCCGCACAGGACTACTCCTACCAGTGGGAATACTTTCAGATTCTCGAGGAACTGGAGCGCGACGGAAAGCTGACGGCCAGAATTTCCGAATGGCTGCCCTTCGACGATTCGATAGAAACTTTGAACAACAAGCGCGACTCCCATCCCGCCTCCGACCACATGCTGCACACCGGCATGTTGAAAGGCTTCATGGATGGTTCGCTGGGCTCGAAGACCGCCGCGTTGCTCGAGCCCTACAGCGATGATCCAAAGAACAGCGGCCTGCCGCAGTACGAAGCGGCCAAGCTGAATGCCATGACCCGGGAGCGGGTGCTGGCCGGATATCAGATCGGCTTCCACGCCATCGGCGACAAAGGAGTGCAGTTGGCGCTCGACGCCTTCGCCGAGGCGGAGAAGGCGGCGAAAGAAGCCAAGGTAAGGGCCGCCGACGGTGGTACCGATTACCGGCTGCGCATCGAGCACGCCCAGGTCACCACGCCACAGCAGATTCTGCGTTTCAAGGAACTGAAGGTGATCGCGTCCATGCAGCCGAGCCACCTGCTCACGGATCTAAACTGGGCCGAGTCGCGTCTGGGAGCGAAGCGGGCCGAGCATTCCTATGCCTGGGCTGAGTTCCTTCGCCACGGCGTGGTGTTGGCCTTTGGCACGGATTATCCGGTCGAGCCGGTTACGCCCTTTCGCGGAGTTTACGCCGCTCTTACCCGTACCAGCGAAGACGGAACGAAAAGTTATTATCCCGCGGAGAAGCTGAACATCGAGCAGGCG
>JBAVVP010000308.1:0-3605 GCA_049697355.1 Terriglobales bacterium | reverse complement strand
AGATTGCAGAGGTTAAAACCAAAGTACTTCGTTTTTCACCTCTGCAATCTGACCTCTAACCTCTGACCTCGTTCCTATCCGAATCTGCCCGTCACGTAGTCTTCCGTCCGCTTGTCGGAAGGATTGGTAAATATCTTTTCCGTCTTGTCGAACTCGATCATCTTGCCCAGCAGAAAGAATCCGGTAAACTCGGCCACCCGCGCGGCCTGCTGCATATTATGCGTCACAATCACGATGGTGTACTGCTCTTTTAATTGAAAAATCAGTTCCTCGATCTTGCCGGTCGAGATCGGATCGAGCGCCGAGCAGGGTTCATCCATGAGCAGAACTTCCGGCTGGACGGCCAAAGCGCGCGCGATGCACAGGCGCTGCTGCTGGCCACCGGAGAGGCTAGCGCCCGATTTCTTGTGGAGATGATCTTTGACTTCGTCCCACAGAGCGGAACTGTTCAGAGATCTTTGGACGACCTCATCCAATTTCTTGCGGTTGCGAAAACCGTTCAGCTTGAGCCCGGCGGCCACGTTGTCGTAGATGGACATGGTGGGGAACGGATTCGCCTTCTGAAACACCATGCCCACGCGGCGGCGCAGCTCGGTGGCGGAGGTGCCGTTATAAACACTGAGGTCGCCGATCCGCACTGCGCCCTCGACCCGCGCCTCGGGGATGGTTTCGTGCATGCGGTTCAGACAGCGGATGAACGTGGATTTCCCACAGCCCGAAGGGCCAATGAGCGCAGTCGCGTGGTTAGCCTGCACGGTGATGTTAACGTCGAACAAGGCCTGCGTCTTGGCGTAAAACGCATTCAGGTGCTCGACTGTAATTCCGACGCCCATAGCTGGTTAAGCTCCTGCCAACGTTCCGTGCCGTACCGCAATGCGAACGGCAGCGACCGCGCCCACGATCAGCACAATCAAAACCAGCGCGCCCGCCCAAGCCTGCCGATGCCATTCGTCGAAGGGCGAGATGGCATAGGTGAAAATTTGCAGCGACAGGGCGGCGGTCGGCTGGTCCGACTTCCAATTCCAGAACTGGTTTCCAAAGGCGGTGAACAACAGCGGCGCCGTTTCTCCGGCCACGCGGGCGAAGGCCAGCATGACGCCAGTAATCACTCCTGACGTCGCCGTGCGCAGCGTAATCGAGAGCGTGGTGCGCCAGCGGGAAACGCCCAGTCCATAAGCCGCTTCCCGAATCGCCTGTGGAACCAGCAGCAGCATCTGCTCAGTGGTACGCGCGATGGTCGGAATCATCATGATCGCCAGCGCGACGCCGCCGGCCAGCGCCGAAAAGTGTTTCTGGCGCATCACGACGAGCCCGTACGCCACAATGCCGATCACGATCGAAGGCACGCCGTTCAGAACGTCGGAGACAAAACGCACAACGTCGCCATAGCGGTTTCGCCCGTACTCGGAGAGAAAGATGCCCGCGCCGATTCCCAGCGGCACGCCAAGCAGGCTGGCAATCCCAAGAATGACCATCGAGCCGACGATAGCGTTGGCCATCCCGCCGCCCGGTTCGCCTACCGGTTTTGGAGTCTGGGTCAGGAAGGCAAGATTGATGGAGCCGATGCCCTTATAAACCAGATAGGCAAAGATGGCGAAGAGCGGCAAAAGCACGAGCACAACCGTGAGCACGGAGAGGCCGGTCATCACATGGTCCACCACACGCCGCCGCAAACTGATGGGCGTAACGGGTGAGGCTGCCGGGTTGGAGTTGGTATCAGTCAATTTCGTCTCAGGCAATGCTTCTTGACGGTTGGCCTCGAGTAACGCTCCACACCATAAGCCGCGCCAGCGCGTTGACCACAATGGTGACAAAGAACAGCGCCAGGCCGATCTCGATCAGCGCGGACAGATAGAGATCGCCAGTCGCTTCGGTGAATTCATTGGCGAGTACGCTGGCCATGGTGTATCCGGGAGCAAACAGCGATTTGGCGATCTCCGGACGGTTGCCGATCACCATGGTGACCGCCATGGTTTCGCCGAGCGCACGGCCCAAGCCCAGTATGATGGCGCCCACGATTCCCGCCCGCGCGTTGCGCAGCACGCCCATGCGGATCATCTCCCAGCGCGTCGCGCCCAGCGCCAGCACCGCTTCCCGCTGATGCTGAGGAACCACGGTGAGCACTTCGCGGGTGATCGAGGAGATGATGGGAATGATCATGATCGCCAGAATCACGCCCGCCGCCAACATGCCGATGCCGTAGGGCGGCCCGCTGAACAGGCCCGTCCAACCGAGCGTCGTGGCGAGAAAGGGTTGAACATATTCGCGCAGTATCGGCACCAGAACGAAGATTGCCCAGAGTCCGTAGACCACGCTGGGGATGGCGGCCAGAAGCTCAGTCGTAAAAGAAAGAATTCCGCGCAACCCAACCGGCGACATCTCCGTGATAAACACGGCAACCCCAAGAGAGAGCGGAACGGCGATCACGAGCGCCAGCAGCGACGACACAATCGTGCCGAAGATGAACGGCAGCGCGCCGTACTGATCCGACACCGGATTCCATTCCGATTGACCAAAGAACTTCCAGCCGAAAGCATGCCAGGAGAGCGCGGAGCCTACGACCAGTTGGTAAACGATCAAGCCCAGCAGCGCAACCACCGCCAAGCCGCAAAGGCGCATGGCCCAGCCAAAAAAAGTATCGGGGATCTCGCTGACCTTCCCCTGCAACAGCGGCACCGTTCTGGCTTCGATTTTCAGGGCGGCCTTTGACCCCCGCTCCGGTTCGGGAGCGTTGAAACGCGGCCGGGGCAGGGCTTGATTAGACATTCCATGTTCAGGCTATCAGGGGGTTGTTACAAATCTGTTAAAAAGCGGCTCCGGGAAATCTTCTGGGTTTGTGGAGCGCCGAACGTCCCCACCCTGACGGGCGAGGCGCCCGTCTCTCCATTGTTTGGCTCATCGCGCTGTGTCGGGGTTGCGCGACGCACCTCAATTGTGAGAATACTGGTCGTCAACTCATGCCCACCTTTGCCGCCATCGACATCGGCTCGAATTCGGTCCGGCTGAAAATTTCGCGCCTGCAAGCCGGACGCCTGAAAGAAATCCATGAGGACCGCGAGGTCACTCGATTGGGCGCGGGCGTGTTCAGCGGAGGATTACTTGCGCCGGAATCTATGTCGCAAACGGTGCAGGTGTTGCGGCGTTTTAATCGTGCCATCCAGGAATGCGGCGCGGATTCCGTCAGGGTGGTAGCAACCGCGGCGCTGCGCGATGCCCGCAATTCGCGCGCGTTTGTGGAGTGGGTGCGCTCCACCACCGGATGGACGATCGAAATTATTACCGGACTGGAAGAAGCTCGCCTTATTCACCTGGGAATCGTTTCCGCTGGCCGCTTGGACGCCCACAGTCTTCTGCTGGTGGATCTCGGGGGCGGCAGTTGCGAGCTCACGCTTTCGCGCCAAGGGCAGCTTCGGGATACGGTGAGCCTGCCGCTCGGGGCCGTGCGCCTGACGGGCGAATTCCTCAAACACGACCCTCCGCGCAAGAGCGAACTGAAACGGCTCCAGGAATTCGTGGCGCGAGAGATCACGCGCATTCAGAATCGCGTCAAGGCCGCGCGCGTGGGCGCCGTGATCGCCACCTCCGGCACAGCGGCGGCGCTGGTC
>JBAVVP010000307.1:0-7751 GCA_049697355.1 Terriglobales bacterium | reverse complement strand
CTCGTGGATGGTGCAGATGTTGGGATGGTTCAGAGCAGAGGCGGCCTTAGCTTCACGCTCGAAGCGGCTGCGGGATTGCGGATCTTTGGCGACTTCATCCGGCAGGAATTTGAGGGCGATAAAGCGGTCGAGTTTGACGTCCTCAGCCTTATAAACCACGCCCATACCACCACCGCCGAGTTTCTCGACGATGCGGTAGTGCGAAATGGTCTGGTCGATCACTTGGATATGCCGATGCCTTGGGGTCGTTTCATATTACGGACGCCGTCGCGGGTCGTCAATAAAGGACCGGCCGGGCGTTGCCTTGTCAAACCCGCAACTACCAGCCTTGGAGCTTGGTATGGGACCGTACCCAATATTCTGTATTGACGACCAAGAATGCCGTGGGGTATAGTTTTTCGCGTTTGACAAGTCTAGGCTGGCCGCCGTCGCGGCGGTCGCAACCATAAACTCCGTACTTCCCTGTTCGCGCATGCGGAGGCAGTTATGGAGTTCTCCCGCAGGACCTTTCTGAAAGGGACTCTGGCCGGGGGTGCCGGACTCTCCGTTCTTGGATTCGACCTGACCCCGCTCCACGCCCAGACCCAGGGGCTTAAGATTTCCCGAGCCAGTGAAACCCGCAGCACCTGTCCTTACTGTGCCGTCAGCTGCGGCGTGATCATCTACACGTTGGGAGACAAGGCGAAGAACGCCGTTCCCCAGGTCGTGCACGTCGAAGGCGATCCTGATCACCCGATCAACCGCGGCACGCTCTGCCCCAAGGGATCCTCTCTGGCGCAGGACATTCTCAACGATCGCCGCCTGCTCAAGCCGCAAGTGCGGCGTCCCGGAGCCACCGACTGGGAAGATATCTCGTGGGACCAGGCCTACAGCGAAATCGCGCAGAAGGTAAAGAAGACTCGCGACGATACATTCCTCGAAAAAGATGCCGCCGGCCACACCGTCAATCGCTGCGAAGGCATTGCCTTCACCGGAGGATGCACCGACACCAACGAGTTCAACTATCTTGCCGTAAAAAGTATGCGCAGCCTGGGGGTCTGCTACCTGGAAAACCAGGCCCGGGTTTGACACGGCCCCACGGTCTCCAGTTTGGGGCCCACATTCGGACGCGGCGCGATGACCAATGGCTGGATCGACATCAAGAACACCGACTTGATGCTGATCATGGGCGGCAATCCAGCGGAGAACCATCCCTGCGGATTCAAGTGGGCGATCGAAGCCAAGCTTCACCGCAATGCCAAGACGATCGTGGTCGATCCGCGACTGACCCGTACCGCCTCCACCGCCGATCTCTTCCTGCAAATTCGCGCCGGGACCGATATTGCCTTCCTCGGCGGCCTGATCCACTATGCCATCGAGAACAACCGCATCGCGCACGACTACCTGGTCAACTACACCAATGCTGCCTTCATTATCAAAGACGGATTCAAGCTGCCCGAAGACGGCTTGTACTCCGGGTTCGATCCAGCGAAACAGACTTACGACAAAGCGACCTGGAACTATGAAGAGGGCGGGGACCTTGCCGGCAAGCCCGTAACCGGTTCGCCTCGCGAGAAACTGGCCCCCGCAAAGCCCGGTGCTCCTCCACCCCCGGCGGCGCTTCCTCCGAAAACTGCCTTCGATCTCTCCCTGCAACATCCACGCTGCGTGTATCAACTGTTGAAGAAGCAGTATGAACGCTACACACCGGAGATGGTCGAGCGCATCACCGGAATTCCGAAGGAACAATTCCTCAAGGCGGCCGACCTGTTCACCTCCATCCGCAAAGATGGCGACATGAAGAAAGTCGCCACCATTATTTACGCGGTGGGCTGGACGCAGCATAGCTTCGGCACGCAGATCATCCGCACCGCCGCGATGCTGCAGCTCCTCATGGGGAATGTGGGACGCGCGGGCGGCGGCGTTAATGCGCTCCGCGGCCACTCCAACATCCAGGGCGCAACCGATATGGCGGGAATCTTCGACATCCTTCCCGGCTACCTGAAGATGCCGTTTCCGACCGATGTGGACCTGGCCGCCTACCTGAAGCGCACCACACCTACGCAAGCCAAGCCCGACCCCTGGGATTCGTTCAACTACTGGTCGAACACGCCTAAGTTTGCCGTCTCGTTCCTCAAGGCGATGTATGGTCCCGCGGCCACTAAAGAAAACGACTGGGCCTTCCACCATCTGCCCAAGATTGACCGAAATTACTCCTGGGTGAATATCTGGAACGACATGTACGACGGCAAGATCAAAGGCCTCTTTGCCTTCGGCATGAACGGCGTCATGATCGGCCCCGACTCGCAGAAGAACATTAATGCGCTGAAAAAGGCCGATTGGCTGGTGGTCTGCGAAATCTATCCCGACGAAACCAGCGAATTCTGGAAGGCTCCCGGCATCACCCCTGAGGAGTTGAAGAAGATCAACACGACGGTCTATCGCCTGCCGGGCGCAGGTTTTGCGGAAAAGGATGGAACCTTCGTCAACTCCGCGCGCTGGCTACAGTGGAAGAACATTGCGGTCCCGCCACCCGGCGAAGCCCGCCTCGATCAGGAAATTCTGGCGACCATCTTCCTGAAGGTGCGTGACCTTTATCAGAAGGAAGGCGGCAAGTTCCCCGATCCAGTCCTGCACGCCTGGTTCCCCTACACGAACCCGTACAACCCTCCCTTGGCCGAGGTCGCGAAAGAGATTAACGGCAGAGCGCTCGCCGACATCACCGACCCCAAGACGAACACGACCATTAAGGCGGGGCAGCAACTCCCTGGTTTTGCGTGGCTGAAAGACGACGGCACCACGCTCTCCGGCAATTGGCTCTACTGTGGTTCCTGGACCGAAGCTGGCGCCATGATGCAGCGCCGCGGAACCGACGATCCGTCCGGCCTCGGCATTTATCCCAATTGGGGATGGTCGTGGCCGGCGAACCGGCGGGTCCTTTATAACCGCGCATCCTGCGACCTGAATGGCAAGCCGTGGGATCCCTCGCGTCGCCAGGTCTGGTGGGATGAAGCCAAGCAGAGCTGGGCGGGCGTCGACGTCCCCGATTTCAAAGCCGATTCGGCGCCCAAAGATCACATGGGGCCGTTCATTATGAATCCCGAGGGTGTGGGGCGCTTGTTCGTGCCGCTCGGTCCGATGAACGATGGGCCTTTCCCCGAATACTACGAGCCCATCGAAAGCCCCATCGCGAATCCGCTTCACCCCAACCAATCCACGAACCCAGTGGTGAAAAAGTACAAGACTCCCTTCGACAAGTACGGCACCGTGGCGGATGGATTCAATGTCATTTGCACCACCTATCGCCTGACCGAGCACTATCACTACTGGACGAAAAATAACCCAATGAACGTTCAGCTCGTGCCCGAGCCCTTTGTCGAGATTCCCGTCGAATTAGCGGATCACATGGGCATTCGAGGGGGCGAAAAAGTCAAAGTCACCAGCGCGCGCAGCCATTACATCGCGAAAGCCATGGTGACGCGCCGTATTCGTCCGATGAAGATCGACGGCAAGGAGATGTTCCAGATCGGAATCCCCATCCACTGGGGCTTCCGCGGCATTGCGGAGGACGAAGGCAAAACGGCCAAAACTTTGGCCAACGAATTGACGCCGACGGTGATTGATCCGAACGCATTCACCCCGGAATTTAAGGGCTTTCTCGTGAAGATCGAGAAGGCATAGAAGGGAGGGACGAGATGCCAGAGCGCAAGATATTACAAGAAGAAATGATCTCGGCCCATCCCGGGCCGGTTCCAGGCCAGGGTATGCAGCGGGATCTGGAAGTCTGCAAGTTGGTCGACACGACCATCTGCATCGGCTGCAAGGCCTGCGAAGTGGCGTGTGTCGAGTGGAATGACATGCCGTTCAGTCCGACCACCTTCGACAACACCTACCAGACCATGCGGGAGACGCGCTGGAACTTCTGGAACCTCATCAAGTTCACCGAACACCCGCAAGCGGATGGGACTGTCCAGTGGCTGATGCGCAAGGATCAGTGCATGCACTGCGCCGATCCCGGCTGCCTGGCCGCGTGTCCGGCCGACGGCGCCATCGTGAAGTATGCGAACGGAATCGTGGACTTCAACCAGGAGAACTGCATCGGTTGTGAATTCTGCGTCTCCGGATGCCCGTTCGATATTCCGAAGTTCAATCCCTTGACCAAGCGAGTCTATAAGTGCTCGCTCTGTTCCGATCGCGTGAGCGCGGGGCTGGAGCCGGCTTGCATCAAGGCGTGTCCTACGGGTTGTTTGAAGTTCGGCACCAAGACCGACATGAAGTTCATCGCCGAGGAGCGCGCCACGCAACTGCGCGACAAGTTCGGCATGGAAAAGGCCGGCGTCTACGATCCGCAATCCATTGGCGGCACGCATGTGATTTACGTGCTCCACGACGCCACCGATCCCGAGCGCTATGGCGGACTGCCCAAGAATCCGCAAATCCCCTGGAGCTACACGGTATGGAAGTGGCTGTTTAAACCCGTGCTGGGGACGTTCGCGCTGTTTGGACTGCTGGGAGTCGGCCTGCACTACGTGACGTCAGGGCCTCGCCGCGCGCAGCCGGACCTGCCAGAGGCGCCGCAGCCGTCGGAACCGAAGAAGAAAGGAGAGCACAATGGCTAGCTCGGTGGAGCGTTTCGACGACAAAGCGCGCGACACCTTCGAATCCTACGGCCAGACCACGGTCTACCGCGGAGAGTTGCTGCGCCATCCCGTGTACACTCGCGCTCTCCATTGGATGGTTGCACTGTTCTTTTTCCTGGCCCTGTTCTCAGGATTCGGAATTTACCTGCCCTGGCTGTTCCGCTGGTTTACACCCATCTTCGGCGGAGGCCAACTCAGCCGCACCATGCATCCCTGGTTTGGCGTGGGCTTTGTCATCTTCTTCGCCTTACAGGCGCTCAACTGGCTAAAGCCGATGGTGTGGACTCCGGCCGATACGAATTGGATGCGGGGCATGAAGAAGATCGTTACCGGCGAGGAGAAGATGGATCCTCCCGAAACCGGATTCTTCAATGCCGGGCAGAAAGTTCAGTTCTGGGAGATTGTGATTGGGAGCGTGGTGTACCTGATCACTGGCATTGTAATGTGGGCGGGCGCGGGCACGTTTGGAAGAATTTCAGTCGCCATCAGCTACGTGCTGCATGACATTTCCGCGCTCATCATGCTGGGCGGAATTTTCATCCATGTTTATGAGAGCACCTTCGGCCAGCCCGGCACTTTCCAGGCGATGACCCGCGGCGCGGTGAGCGAGGCGTGGGCCTGGACCTTTCATCCTGCGTGGTACAAAGAAATTACGGGACGCGATGCGCGGCAAGCCTGCGAGGAAGAGCGCGCACGAATGACCGGAAAATAGTGGTTACCGCAACCGGTGAGGAGAGCCCTTCTGCACAAGCCAAGCGGCATCGACGTGACACAAGTCAGCGAATGGCAGAACGGGCAGGTGCGCCGCACCCAAGACTGCCTGGTTGCGGAGGAACCGCTTGCGATTCACCTCAATGGGACGCCACTCAGCGTTACCATGCGCACTCCCGGACACGACCTGGAATTGACCGCTGGTTTCCTCTTTGCCGAAGGCTTGCTCGAAAGACGCGAACAGGTCGTCTCCCTGGATTACGGCAGAACGACGAACCCGCAGGCGAGCGGCAACACCGTGCATGCACAACTCACCGAGACCTCATTGGACCCAGAAAAGACCCGTCGCAACTTTTTCATGAGTTCCAGTTGCGGCGTCTGCGGGAAGACTTCCATAGAATCCATTAAGGCTCACGGCATCCGGCGACCCAATCCGAACTTTCTTCTCGACCCCGAGATGCTGTGCACTTTCCCCGACACGTTGAAGGCGGCGCAGAGCATCTTCGATCGCACGGGCGGGCTGCACGCCGCCGGACTGTTCGATGTGCAGGGAAAATTGATTGTGCTGCGCGAGGATGTGGGGAGGCACAACGCCGTAGACAAGGTGGTGGGTTGGGCACTGCTGGCGGGCCGGCTTCCGTTGTCCGATTACGCCCTCATGGTCAGCGGTCGAGGAGGCTTCGAAATCATCCAGAAAGCGCTGCTGGCGGGAGTGCCGTTGCTGGCGTCGGTTTCCGCGCCCTCCAGCCTGGCGGTGCGCCTGGCCCGCGAGACCGGATTGACTCTGGTGGGCTTCCTCCGCGGACGGCGTTTCCTCGTGTATTCCGGCGAGGAACGCTTGCAGCCTAAAACACCTCGCCCGATCAGCCCCGCTCAGCCCCAGTTCCTGACGGGCACGCATAGCTAATCCTCGTTCCAAGGTCCCAAACACCAAACTCGATTCCTGCTATAGAATCTTTCCGCTAAGTGCCTGCATGCCGACTTCTGACACAAAATCCGTTGCCACGACTCTTCCGGCCCGCTACTACACGGACCCCTCCCTGTTCCGCGACGAACTGGAACGCTTCTACTGCCAAACCTGGATTTGCGCCGGGCGCGCCAATCAAGTGACGGCGCCGGGCGACTATTTTCTGCGCGAGGTCGCGGATGAAAGCATCATCATTACTCGCGATGAGAGCGGCTCGTTACGGGCGTTTTTCAACGTGTGCCGGCATCGCGGCACCCGCATCTGCGCCCGTGCCGAAGGACATTTCGACGGACGCGTCCAGTGCGGCTATCACGGTTGGACTTACGGGCTCGACGGGCGCCTGATCGGGGCTCCGCACGTACACGACGGCTTCCGCCGCGAAGACTATCCCCTCAATCGCGTTCAGGCTGACGTCTGGGATGGACATGTCTTCATCAACCTCGGCGCAGAACCTGCGCCGCTTGCCAGCCAGTTAGAAGATCTGCCTCAGAAAGTGCTGCATTGGCAAATGGCTGACCTGCGCACCTATCGGCGCATCGCGTATGAGGTGAAGGCCAACTGGAAGCTGATCATGCTGAACTACAACGAGTGCCTGCACTGTCCGATTCTGCATCCGGCGCTCAATGCCATCACTGATTACCTCTCTGGGGAGAACGATCCGCCACGTCGCGGATACATCGGCGGCGCCATGGAGTTTCGGGGCGGCGCCCAGACGATGAGCAAAGATGGTAAGCTGCGGCGCGCATATCTTCCCGGACTCACCGCGAACGAACGCAATAAAGTCTATTACTATGCGATTTTGCCGAATCTGCTGCTGAGCCTCCATCCGGATTACATCATGACGCACACGCTGTGGCCGCGTGCCGTGGATCGTACTGAGGTCATCTGCGAATGGCACTTCCACCCCGACGAAATGGCCAAGCCTGACTTCGAAGCCGACGATGCGGTTGAATTCTGGGACGTCACCAACCGCGAAGACTGGGCTATCTCAGAACTCTCGCAGGCCGGAATCAGGTCGCGCGCCTACAAACCCGGGCCCTACTCCCGCTGCGAGTCTCTGCCCCAAGCCTTCGACCAAATAGTGCTGGATCGCGAAAAGCACGGACTTAAGAAACGGGCCCGCTGAACGGCCGGACAAAACAGAAGTAAGTCCGCGCCCCCCACCCGCCCATTTGCTGGACCATCCTGCATCACAAAGAAAGAATTAACTCCACTTGTATTTGCCGTGTTCGATTAGGATAAATCGATGATTGGTTATGCATTCCGCATGTTAACGGGCAAATCGGCGACCCAAAAGAAACTGAAGCAGCACTTCGGCGGACTACCTTTGGAGGAAATCGTAACTGCCGCCAGAACCTTTCCGCTCGCATCGAGAGTGGACGTGCAACTCGCGATTGATGAATTCTTCTCGGGGCGAGAAAAACCGGCTCTGATAGGAATACATTCAGCCCTTG
>JBAVVP010000306.1:0-1721 GCA_049697355.1 Terriglobales bacterium | reverse complement strand
CGGATCTGGCGGGCAAGGCTGTGCTGGTTGAGACAGGATGGTCGCGGCACTGGAACACGCCTCAGTATTTCGAGGGGCATCCGTTCCTGACCGAGGATGCGGCGCGGTTTCTGGCCGACTCTGGAGCGGCGCTGGTGGGCATTGATTCCCACAACATCGACGATTTCCAGGATTTGCGGCGGCCGGTTCACAGCGTTCTTCTGAAAAATGAAATCCCGATTGTGGAGCACCTGACGAACCTGGCAGCCGTGCCGCAAACGGATTTCAGATTCTTCGCAGTGCCGGTGAAGGTGAAGGGGTTTGGGACGTTTCCGGTTCGGGCTTTCGCCATGATTTAAGGGTCGTCTTTCTGTTGCAAAAAAGACACAGTTTGCCCCCTAAAGATCGATTGACCGCAGAGATCGACTTGTGATTAACTTCACTCACTCGGGGCTGGCTCAACGCAGTTGCTTGGGAATACGTACCAAAAATTCCAGGGGCGTGAGACCGAGGTGCGTCATGAAGTCCAGCTCGTATGCAGTTCTTGCAGTGTCCCTTCTTGCGTTAACCATTCTAAGCCTGACCCTAAGTGCCAGTGCGCGGGAGATGGTCCTGCCCGCCGGTACCCTTCTGCAATGCACCATGAATGAACCAAACTTTTCTTCTTCGACCGTTGCGGTCGGAGATCCCGTGCTTTGTCATCTGCACTCGGTGACGGAATTCGGCCAGCAGGCCTTCCCGCGCGGCAGCTACCTGGTCGGGCATCTCGAGTCGGCCCAGGACCCGGGCCATTTCTGGGGCAAGGGCAACATGAAGCTGATGTTCGATCGCATCGGCATGCCGAACGGCGATATGCCGTTGGACGCCAAGGTGATCGCCACCCGCGGCTACAAGGTCAATAAGGACGGCGACATCCGGGGCAAAGGGCACGCCAAACGCGACATCGTCGAATGGATGCTGCCGCCGCTCTGGCCGTGGAAGATCATCATGCTGCCGGCGCGCGGGCCGCGTCCCACACTCAAGGGTGAGAGCATGCTCACGCTGCGCCTGATGGATGATGTCCAGATCCCGCAGGTGCAGGCGACCAATGGGCCAGACTGGCACTTCTTCGGTCGTCCCGAGATCCAGAGAGACAACTATTACCAACAGCCGTACCAGGGCGCGAGCAATCGCAGTTCAGAACCGGCGATTCCTCAACTCGCGGCTCGCAATGTGAGCGTCTCGTCCAGCGAGCCACCAAGGGCGGAGGAGATTCCGCAGGTCACCTACGCCCGCTACATTTCCAAAGATGCGGTGGGCGGCGGTGGCACAGCCGCCGGAGTACCCGTGTTTGTGCTGAAGTCGGGCATGGTTCTGACGGTGGGTAATTACACCTATCAAGAGGGCCGCATTAACTACGAACTCGCCAGTGGCGGCAGCGGCGTGATCAGCACCGACGAAGTGGATTGGACGACAACGACTCGCGTAAACAGCCAACGGGGCGTGAGAGTAACACTGCGCGGAGGGCATCCCAGCGCGGGAGTGACGGGATTCTAGAGAGCCGTCAGCACTCAGCATTCAGCCGTCAGCGCACGCTGGCGGCTCTTTGTTTGTGTGGGGACGGGCGCCCTCGCTCGTCCAGCCGTGCGAAGCTCGGCAGGGCTTCGCCTGCCCCCGAAGAACGACTGGATTTCTTTGCGACGCATACGGCCAGAACTGAATTTTAAACAGCATCACTCGCGGAGGCCCCCAGTGTCCAAAGT
>JBAVVP010000305.1:0-6750 GCA_049697355.1 Terriglobales bacterium | reverse complement strand
TTTCCACAGATGCAAGAATATTTTTGAGAAATAGTGAAGATTTTTGTCAAGGAGGACAGGTACGGAGGTAATGGCGGCCGAAGGCTCTTCGCTGCCGAGACGCCGAGAGCTCGGAGAGCAGAAAGCTACTCCGTAAGAGGGGACGCGACCGGCCCTCTGTGACCTCTGTGGTAGCCGGTTTTACAGTATTCGTCACAACCAGGGCCGCCGAGGATCACAGAATCGGACGGCTGTCCTGCGCTACTGTCAGCGCACGAGAAAACTATGGCCAGCCCTGCCCCAGTCCGAATGCCCAGAGTAAATCAAGTTTCTGGAGCCGTTGTAGATGCGGCGCTGAAAGTCCACTCCCTGCTTGGGCCTGGTCTGCTGGAAAGTGCTTACCAAGCCTGCCTTGCCCACGAACTGCGCAAGCGAGGTTTTCATGTGGCTACACAGGTTGGCCTGCCGCTGATTTACGAGGGAGAAAAACTCGACCTCGGCTATCGGATTGACGTCTTGGTGGAAAATCTGGTGGTTGTCGAGATCAAGTGCGTGGATGGAATTCACCCCGTTCACGAAGCCCAGTTGTTGTCATACCTGCGGCTCAGCGGGAAGTCCGTCGGCCTGCTGCTCAACTTTCACGTCGCCCGGCTGAAAGACGGTATCAAGCGCATGGTTGATGGGAAGGATTGGGAGAGGTAATTCTTCACCACAGAGGTCACAGAGGGCACAGAGGAAATCAAGAACAGTTCCCTCTGTGTTCCCTGTGACCTCTGTGGTTATCTGCTCGTGACTTTAAACCTTCCCCAAAAGCTCGGCCCGAGGGTCTTCGGGATTCAGCTTGGCCAACTCCCGCAGGAGTTCTTTTGTCTTCTCGTCGCGAGGCATAGGGACGGTAATCTTCACCTCGACGATCTCGTCTCCGCGTACGCCGTCTTTTGTAGCCGAAGGCACGCCCTTCTCCCGCAACCGCAGCTTCTGACCCGACTGCGTTCCCGGCGGAATCTTCAACATACTGCGCCCATCGATGGTGGGCACCTCGATTTTCGATCCCAGCGCCGCTTCGACCGCCGTCACCGGCACGGTGATGTGGATGTCGTCGCCCTCGCGCTGAAACAGCGGGTGCTCGCCGATGCGGATGATGACATAGAGGTCGCCGACCCCGCCTCCCCGCAAGCCGGCATTGCCCTTGCCCGCGATGCGAATGCGCTGCCCGTCGCGGGTTCCGGCCTTAATGCGAATCTCGAGCGGGTCGGTGCGTTCGACGCTGCCTTCGCCGTGGCACACCGGGCAGGTCGAAATGTTCTTCCCCGTCCCATGGCATCGTGGACAGGTGACGTTGAACTTCATCCGGCCGCCCGTCTGCTCGATCGTGCCCTTGCCATGGCACTGCGGACATTGCCCCGGAGCCTCGATGAAGCCATTGCCGCGGCAGTTTCCGCAGACGTCGCGCCGGGCGATGTTGAGCTTCATGACGCCGCCGCGGATCGCCGTCCAGAAGGGCACGTTGACCTGGTACTCCAGATCGCTCCCCGGCTCCGGGCCGGCCTCGGCGGCCTCACCGCGCCCCCCGCCACTGAAGATGCTGGAGAAGACGTCGCGGAAGCCGCCGCCTGAAGTCCTCCGGCCACCGGCGCGGGCGCCTTCGAACAGATCGGAAAAATCGAAGCCCCCAAAATCGACATTGCTGGGTCCGCCGGGTCGGTGGCCTCCGGGGAAGCCTCCGCCAAAGTCGCCGGGGCCGGCCCCAGGTTGTCCGCCGCCGCGGGCGTAGGCCTCCGCCGTCGCCGGATCGATGTTGTCGGAGTAGAAGCCGAGCTGGTCGTAAATCTTCCGCTTCTTGGGATCGCTGAGAACGTCGTTGGCCTCGGAAAGCGTCTTAAACTTCTCTTCGGCACCTTTATCGCCGGGATTGACGTCCGGATGGTACTTGCGCGCAAGTTTGCGGAACGCTTTGCGGATGTCGTCGGTGGAGGCGGACTTCTTTACGCCGAGAACGCCGTAGTAATCTTGGTTGGTGGTCGTGGCCATTTTTCAGCGATCGGCACTCAGCCATCAGCGGTATACGTTTCAATTGTGTCATCCGGAGCGCAATTTTGTCATTGGCGAAACGCCTTGACGTGATGCTACGGTAAACGACGATGAGGAATTTTCTCGACGCGCTCCTGGCCGTGCTCGCAGGCAATGCGATCTACTTCCTGCTGATGCCACACCTGCCCCGCGTGGCGCGGCATGCGCTTTTCAAGGAAGACTGGGGCCTGCTGGTGGATTTCGTAATCTGCGCGGCGATCTTTGTCGCGGTGAAGTATGCGAGGCGGGTTGAAAAGTGAGAAAAACGAAATAGGCTAGGACTTCGCTCAGGATGACAATACCAACCAACGCCTCGAATCAAAGGGACACCTTCTAGTCACTGCCGGCGATCTTCTCTGGACTGTTCTTCGCAATCGCCGCCGCCGCGATCTGCGCCACGTCCAGCAACTCCGGCGGATCGGTGGTGGCCGCCGCCAATCCATCGCGCAGCATCGAGTTGCAGAACGGGCAAGCCGCGGCCACCACGCTCGCGCCCGTCGCCACCAATTCCTGAGCCCGCTCCAGATTGACGCGCTTGCCCGATTCTTCTCCCAGAAACATCAAGCCGCCTCCGCCGCCGCAGCAGAAGCCGCGTTCCCGCGCCCGCGGCGGATCCACCACCTGGCCGAAACGTGCCATCACCTCGCGCGGCTGGTCATACACGCCCCGATATCTCCCTAGGTAGCAGGCATCGTGATACACCATGCTCTTCTGCGCGGAGCCGTCGAGCGGCAACTTATCACAGTAGCGGGCCAGCAATTCCGTGTGGTGCTCGATCGCGACGCTGCCGCCGTGCTCCTTCCAATCCACGCCCATGGTGCGCACGCAGTGCGGACAGATCGAGACCATCTTCTTCACTCCGGCCTCGCGTATCTGCTCCAGGTTCCCCTGGGCCAGCTCGCCAAACAGATAATCGTTGCCCAGCCGCCGCGCGGGATCGCCGTTGCACTTTTCCTGGCGCAGAACGCCGAAGCTGATTTTCAGGTACCCAAGCACCTCGACCAGCGCCAGCAGAATCTTCCGGCCGTTCGGGTCATATGATCCCAGGCATCCCATCCATAGACAGTATTCCTGAGTGCCGTCGAAGTACGGCAATCCACTCTTTGCGATGAATTTTTCGCGCTCCGACGGCGGGAACCCCAGCGCATTGCCCTGCCGCTCGAGCGTATTGAACAGATCGCCGCCGTGGCTGTTGTCCCACTTGCCGGTATTGACCGCGCCGCGCCGCAGCCCCACGATCAACGGCAGGTGTTGGATGCCCACCGGACACTGGAACTCGCAGGCTCCGCAGGTGGTGCACTGGAAAGCCGCTTCCATGGAAAGGTGCTTACCCAGCAGCAGTTCGCCGCTCGTCGGCCCGAATTCCTTCAGGTAATGCCGGGTGCCCAAAATAATCTCTTTGGGATTCAGAATCTTCCCCGTGTTGTTGGCCGGACAATGTTCGGTGCAGCGTCCGCACTCAACGCAGGTATAGGCCTGCAGACTGGCGATTCGGGTAAGATCCTTGCCCGTATCGAGGCCGAAATCTTCATCGCCCACCAGGGGTGGGATTTTACTGAAGCCGTCGCGCTCCAGAAACACCGTCAACGGGCTGAGCACAAGATGCATGTGCTTGGTGCCGGGAATCAGCGGCAGAAAAGACAGGAGCAGCAGCGTGTGCGCCCACCACACCGTCCAAAACGCCACGCTGCCTTCCGCCAGCCAGAGCTTGGGCAGATAGGTGATCATCAACGCGAAAATCAGGAACGCGATCAGGCCAGATTCCGGAGAGAGCGGCTCGAGCCATTTCGGCCGGATGACGAAACGGCGGAAGGCCAGCCCCGCGATCGAGATGGCCACGGCCACGGCGAACACGCCGGCAAACAGGAAATAAAAATGTGAGAAACCGCCGTCGGAGAGGAAGGGGTGGCCGAATCCTTCAGCGAAGTGGTTGAGCGTCACCAGCGCGAAAACGCAAAAGCCCCAGAACACAAACGCGTGCGCCAGGCCGGGCAGCGGCCTCTGAGCAATCACCAACCCCTGCGCGGCCACTTCCCAGAGCACTTTGCGGATGCGCGGGCCAATCGGCCGCAGTTGAAAGTCGGCGTCCGGCTTCGAGGCAAGGATGATACGCACCGCCGCGCCGAACTTCCGCCAGAACAGATACAACGAAACGAAGATGGCAATGAGCAGGACGACTCGTCCCGGCCAGTTCATATGAGGGATCTCTCCAGATAACCCGACAGTCTATCGTAGCCGCCGTCCGTTATGCACTGGGAGGGCGGCCGTGGCTCGATCCGATCTGATCCCCTTACGGTTCAATCTGAGTACAATGAAGCCACGTGACTCCAAGAGAATCATGGGCCGCGATTCTGGCATGCGCCCTCGGTCTCAGCGCCGCCTTCGCGCAACCCCCAACTCAGCAGCAATCGGCGCCGACGCCGTTCGAGCGGTGGCGTAATTCGCGCACAGCCCTTTACATGAACGACTTTGGCGAACTTGCCCGCTACCGGGACGAGAACACGCGTTTGAAGCCCCTCGCGCCCGGCGAAAAGCGGGTCGTATTCTTCGGAGACTCCATCACCGACGCTTGGCCTTTGCCGGAATACTTCCCGAGAAAGCCGTACGTTAACCGTGGCATCGGAGGACAGACGACCGCGCAGATGCTGGTGCGTTTCCGGCAGGATGTCGTCGCACTGCAGCCGAAAGTGGTCGTGATCCTGGCGGGCACGAATGACATCGCCGGCAACACCGGTCCGATGCGCATCGAGGATATTGAAGCAAATTTCGCCTCGCTTGCGGAGTTGGCGAAGGCCCATGGAATCGGGGTGGTGTTTTCCTCCGTTCTCCCGGTGCACGACTACACACCGGAGTCGCAGGATTTCTTCGGGCAGCGCCCACCCGAGAAGATCGTCGAACTGAATCGCTGGCTGAAAGCGTTCTGCGCCGCCGGCGGCTGTGTATATCTGGACTATTTCAGCGCTTTGGTCGACAAGAATGGCTTGCTCGCCAAAGAATTGGCGGATGACGGCCTGCACCCGAATCAAGCCGGATACAAAGTTATGGCGCCGCTGGCGGAGCGGGCGATCGGCGAAGCGTTAGGCGGGGCGAAGTAGCGGCTAATCGCCAGAGGGCCGCATCTAGCCCTGCTTTTCGCGCGGGTATATACTGCTCCCGATACTTTAGAACCCGGCGATGAACCGGGCACGGGGCGCGTTCTCATTATTCATATCGCTCCGTGAATAGAACGCTGGCTCCGGGCCTTAGTTATCATTTGCCCTGGACAACCGGCGGGGGCGGGAATCGCCTGTGCGGCGCCTTCCCCGAGAGAGGTATTACTCGTGGACGTCGTATTCGTACGCCTTCTTTTTGTCCTCATCGTCGGTGTCATCGGCTCCCTCATTCATCCGTTCAGCCTGTCCTCGAGGCCTGCTGCCGGGGTCGTCGGTCTGCTGATCGGCGCCGCCATCGTCCTGTTCGAGTGGCGCTTGCGCGCGATGAGCCTGAAGCGCCTGATTGGGGCCGCGATCGGCAGCGTGCTGGGCATTGTCGGCGCTTACCTTTTCGCGCTCGTCATTGGCAGCAGCATCCCTCCCAGCCCTACCCGAAGTTTCCTGCAAATCATGGTCATGCTCATCATGGCCTATGTGGGATTGGTGGTCGGCGCCAATAAAGGCGACCTGCTCAATCTGGCGGCCCTCGGCGGCGTTTTCGGCGGCGAAAAGACCGGTAGGAAGAGCTTCAAGATACTCGACACCAGCGTCATTATTGACGGCCGCATCGCCGACATCGCCGAGACCGGTTTCCTCGACGGCCTGATTGTGATCCCGCAGTTCGTGCTCCGTGAACTGCAACTGGTCGCCGATTCCGCCGACTCGCTCAAGCGCAATCGTGGACGCCGCGGCCTCGATATCCTGCAGCGTCTCCAGAAAACTGCCACGGTCCAGATCCAGATCGTCGAAGACGACTTCCCCACCGTCCGCGAAGTCGATATGAAGCTCATCGAACTGGCCAAGGTCTACGAAGGCAAGATCATCACCAACGACTTCAATCTCAACAAAGTTGCCCAACTGCAGGGCGTGGCCGTGCTCAACATCAACGAACTGGCCAACTCGCTCAAGCCCATCGTGCTGCCCGGCGAGGTGATGCGCGTATTCATCCTGAAAGAGGGAAAAGAGTACAACCAGGGCGTCGCGTATCTCGATGACGGCACCATGGTGGTCGTCGATAACGCCCGTAAGATGATTGGCAAGACCATCGACATCTCGGTGACCTCGGTCCTGCAGACCACCGCCGGCAAGATGATCTTTGGCAAGTGGGATGAGCGCGGGCCAGGCCGCCACGAAGTCAAAGCACCGGCGCCACTTCCGGCAGTCGCGACTCCGCCGGCGGCAACCAATGGACCGCCCTTCGACCCGCCCAAGAAAACCACACCGGCGGCAACCGACCGGGTAGCCGAGTAGTTTTCCAGGACATCCCTTTATCGGTAGAGACGGGGCTTGCCCCGTCTCACCCGGCGGCTGGGAGACGCGGCAAGCCGCGTCTCTAGGGGAAAGAAACTGAGTCTTGTACTATACTGATCGCCCCTATGAAGGTGTTTGTCATCATTCCCGCCGCCGGATTGGGTACGCGCATGGCGCCGCCCTCGGCCGCCAAGTCCAGAAAGAAAGCGCCCAGCAAACAGTTCAAAGAGCTGGGCGGCGTGCCGATTCTGGTCCACAC
>JBAVVP010000304.1:0-7287 GCA_049697355.1 Terriglobales bacterium | reverse complement strand
CTCGCTACAAAGACCAACTCTGCACTTTTAACGACGATATTCAAGGCACGGCGGCGGTGGCGTCCGCGACGCTGCTCTCTGCGATCAACGTTACGGGCGTGCCGCTGGAACAACAGAAGATCGTTGTATTTGGCTTCGGAACCGCGGGCATAGGCATTACCACCCTGCTAGAACAGTTCATGCATGACAAGGGCGTTCCGAAGGCGGAAGCTCGCAATCGCTTCTACGCGGTCGACCGCTACGGCCTGATCACGGAAAAGAGCAGAGAGGTGCGGCCCGAGCAACTGCCCTACGCGCGCAAAGAACAGGAAGTGCGGGGATGGAGACATCCGAATGGAGAGATCGGCTTGCAGGATGTGATTCGCCATGCCAAGCCTTCTGTCCTCATCGGGGTGTCGGGTCAAGGCGGAGCCTTCACGGAAGACGCGGTACGCGAAATGGCCAGGAACACCGATCGACCCGTCATCTTCCCGCTTTCGAATCCCACCACGAGCTGCGAAGCAACTCCTCAGGACTTGTTGAATTGGACCGAAGGACGGGCGCTCGTCGGTACCGGGAGTCCGTTCGAACCGGTGACGATTTGGGGGAAGAAGGTTCGCATCGACCAGACCAATAACTCGTACATATTTCCCGGGCTGGCTCTGGGGATTGTTGCCTCCCGAGCCAAACGCGTCACCGATGCGATGGTCATGGCTGCGGCTAAGGAATTGGTACGTCTGGTCCCGACACAAAAAGATAAGAAGGCGAGCCTGCTGCCGTCTCTTTCGGATTCGCGCCAGCTGAGCCGTTCCATCGCTCTGGCTGTGGGCCGCCAGGCTATCCAAGATGGCCAGGCGCAGGTTGTCGGTGAAGAGAGCCTGGAACGAGAACTCCAGGCGAATATTTGGGAACCAGTGTACGTGCCCTATGAACGCAAGGCCGCGAAGCCTTGAGATGGCGATCCGCGAGACGAAGGCGGGATGAAGGCTATCGAGGGGGAAGAAAACTGGCGCGCCCGGAGAGATTCGAACTCCCGACCTACAGCTCCGGAGGCTGCCGCTCTATCCAGCTGAGCTACGGGCGCGCTGTGGATTCACTTAGTGTACATCGCTGACGCAGGCGTCTCAAACGCCGTGTAGAGACGCGGCTTGCCGCGTCTGCCGCTGGCGGCTCAACACCCGCCGACTTTCCAGAAATGTTCATCCTGATAGTCGAGGCGAAGCAGGCGATGGCGCGGATCGTGACGCTTGCCGCAATTGGGGCAAGGAATGAAGCTGCGGAGGTGCATTCCCTTCCGATCGTAATCTTCGGAGACGGCAAAGCTGGCGCCGCAACTGCAGGGAATGAGAAACATGCGAGGGTTCTTCGCGGATGCTTTCACCGACTTCGTTGTGTCCGGTTTCATCGGCGGCAGAATTCAAGGATCCCAATCATCGCAGCGCAAACCAACGACACGCAAGAAAACACAAGCCACAGCACGGCCGGGATCGCACCGAACGACCTGCGAACCATACCCCACATCCATGCGGCGAGTGCCGCAAAAACTGAGCCGAGCAGTATCTCAAAGCAAACGGTCTCGACAGTTGCCGGCCTGATCATAAAACGATTCTCGGCGGTCGTTCAGGATGATTCCCCTACCGCCGCCATCGACCCTCTCCTCCGTTGGTTCGATTGCAGAACCTTCTTCCGCAGGCGCAGCGATTTCGGCGTGACCTCGACGAACTCATCGTCGGCGATGAACTCAATCGCCTGTTCGAGATTCAGATTGCGATACGGCACCAGGCGTATAGCCAAGTCGGAAGTCGAGGCGCGCATGTTGGTCAGTTTCTTCTCGCGCACGATATTAACGTCGAGATCCGTGTCCTTCGCGTTCTCACCGATGATCATTCCCTCGTAGACATCCACGCCGGGACCGGTAAAAAGCACGCCGCGCTCCTGCAGATTGTAGAGCGCGTACGAGGTCGTAAGCCCAGGCCGATCGGCGATCAGCGCGCCGGTCAGGCGGTGGGGAATCTCTCCCTGCCACTCGATGTATCCGTCAAAAAGCGCGTTCATGACGATGGTGCCGCGCGTGTCGGTGAGGAGCGTGCTGCGCAGTCCGATCAGTCCGCGGCTGGGCACGCGGAATTCCACCCGCACGCGGCCGTAGCCGTGATTGTGCATGTTGGCGACCTCGCCTTTGCGCGACCCGACATGCTCCATGACCACGCCCACGAATTCTTCGGGGATATCGACGGTGAGGTGCTCGACCGGTTCCATCAATTTGCCAGTTTCCTTGTCGTGTTTGGTGACGATCTCGGGCTTGCCGACCATCAGTTCGTAGCCTTCGCGGCGCATCATCTCGATCAGGATGGAAAGCTGCAACTCGCCGCGGCCCAGCACCTTGAACGAATCCATGCTCCCGGTCTCTTCCATGCGCAGCGAGACGTTGGTGAGCAGCTCTTTATCCAGGCGTTCGCGCAGGTTGCGCGAAGTGACGTAGGTGCCTTCGCGCCCGCAAAACGGAGACGTGTTGATGGTAAAGAGCATGGCAATCGTCGGCTCGTCGATGACGATGGGCGGAAGCGGCGCGGGATTCTCCGCGTCCGTGATTGTCTCGCCAATGGTGATGCCTTCGACGCCGGCGACAGCGATGATGTCGCCCAGCGAAGTTTCCGTGATGTCGGTGCGCTTGAGGCCGGAAAAGCTGAAGAGCTTGGTGATTTTTGTCTTGTGAAAGGAGCCGTCGCGCTTGGCGATCGCAACGTCTTCGCCTGTCTTCATGGTTCCATTAAAAACGCGGGCAATGGCGAGACGGCCGAGATAGTCGCTGTAGTCGAGGTTCGCGACGAGGATTTGCAGCGGGCCGTTGGCGTCTCCTTGTGGCGCGGGAATCGTGTCTACGATGGCGTCAAACAGAGGACGCAGATCCTCGCCCGCCGCTCCCTGATGAACCGCGGCGGTGCCCGTCTTGGCATTGGTGTACAGAACGGGAAAGTCGAGTTGCTCTTCCTTGGCATCGAGATCGATAAAGAGGTCGTAAACCTCGTTAAGAACTTCCTGCGGACGCGCATCGGGACGGTCGATCTTATTGATTACGAGAATCGGCTTCAGGTTGGCTTCGAGCGCCTTGCTGAGCACGTAGCGCGTCTGCGGCAGCGGGCCTTCGCTGGCATCGACCAGCAGCATGACGCCGTCGACCATCTTGAGGGCGCGCTCCACTTCGCCGCCAAAATCGGAGTGCCCGGGCGTGTCCACGATATTGATTTTTACACCGGCATAAAAAACCGCCGTGTTCTTGGCAAGAATCGTGATGCCGCGCTCGCGTTCCAGATCGTTCGAGTCCATGACGCGCTCGGCGACGGTCTCGTTGTCGCGAAAGGTGCCGCTTTGCCGGAGCATGGCGTCCACCAGCGTTGTCTTGCCGTGGTCCACGTGGGCGATAATGGCGATGTTGCGAATACTTGGATTCAGATCGAAAACTCCTCGGGGTTTGCCTTTGGGCGTGTACTACTACTTTACTATGGCGGCGAGCTTTGGAGGTTGAACGAATAAAGCTTTTGGAGAGTCGCGCGGCGGTCCAAGGGATTTCGAGAGCCAGTCTAGTGTAGTCTTCCGGTAGAGACGAGGCTTGCCTCGTCTCCGACGCCAGACGCGGCAAGCCGCGTCTCTACCTAGGAATTATTGTTGGGAGAATTCGCATGAGGCAGAGTTTGAGCGGAAAGAAGAAAGTGGCGGTGTTGGGCGCGGGAAAGATCGGATCGATTCTGCTGCAGTCGTTCTTGCGCGACGGATTGTTGTCGCCGGGGCAGACCTGGGCTACAGTGGCACATCCGGAGCGAGCGCGGCTGCTGAAGGAGAAGTTGAAGGTCCACGCGGGCACCGACAATTCCGAGGCGGTGAAGGACGCGGACGTGGTTTTTCTCTGCGTGAAGCCGCAAGTGGTGGCCGACGTGGTGCGGGAGATTCGCGCGCACTTGAATGGGAAGCAGCTGGTGATTTCGGTGGCGGCGTCGGTTCCCACGGAGATGATTGAGCGGGCCATGGAGAAAGAAGTGCCGGTGGTGCGGGCGATGCCGAATACTCCTTGCGTGCTGGGCGCGGGCATGACAGCGCTGTGCAAGGGGAAGTTCGCGACCCGCCAGCATCTGGAAATGGCGACGAAGTTCTTCGATGCGGTGGGGCGGACGGTGGCCGTGGACGAAAAACATATGGACGCGGTCACGGGATTGTCGGCGAGCGGACCGGCGTATATCTACATCATTTTGGAATCGCTGGCCGAGGCGGGGGTGAAGGTCGGCTTGCCGCGCGATGTGGCCACGCTGCTGGCGGCGCAAACCACCATGGGCGCGGCACGCGTGGTGCTCGAGACCGGGGATCATCCGGCGCTGCTGAAGGATGCGGTGACCACTCCTGCGGGATGCACGATCGACGGCATCATGGAACTGGAAGAAGGCAAGCTGCGCGTGACGCTGATTAAAGCGGTGGTGAAGGCGGTGCAGCGCGCTAAAGAACTTGCGTTTTCGTAGGGGAGTCCCGGAGGGGCGTCTGCCAATAGCCCGGCGCTTCAGCGCCGGGAAAAGTGAAAGAGGTACGCGAGTCCCGGAGGGACGACTGAAGTTCTCACGCACACTCTGAGGCGCGGGGCTAAGCTCGTTCGCCGCTCCCGGGCTTGGTTTTCCGCATTCTCTTCGCTTTCCCCCTCGCAACTTCAGCGGTCCACTGGGAATCCCTCGATTCGCCTCCGGCGATGACAATTTACAGGAAAATGGTTGCCCAGGGAAACCGGCGTTGTGCAGATCTGCGCCGCGCAACTTGGGTGCGGGAGGCGGGTTTGCATGCGGTAGATGCGATTCCCGGGCAGCGAGCCTCCGGGAGTCGTCGAGGAGCGGGGATCGAAAGGAGAGCGGAATATGAAACGCATGATCGCTGGGGTTCTATTGTTGGTCGGATTGGGTGCGGGAACGATGTTTGCCGCAGATGGGTGGCGGGATCGGCGTGACATCCGGCGCGATGAGGCAAAGATTGCGCGTGACCGCCGAGAACTGCGGCGCGATCTCTACTACGGAGACTACGCAGCGGCACGTCATGAACGAAGGGAACTGCGGCGCGAATATCGCGACGTGAACCGGGATCGCCGCGACCTGTATTGGGACCGGCGTTAGCAGGCGGTGACTTCAATACGTCAGCAGTATGCCGGTAAGCTTAGTTTGGCCCACGGAGACGGTTACACGGGCGTGGGCCGTTTTACATTTGCAACCAAGTTTCGCTGCCGGGCTCTAGTGGTGGTCGCGGTCGTCGTCGTGATGGTCCCGATCGTGGTGGTCACCGCAACGACGCTTTACTTCTTCGAGTTGCTCGCGTCGTTTGTGGGCTTGTTTGCTGTCCTCGCCGTGGCGCTGGACCGCGTCACGCAGCTTATCTTCCGCCTGGTGAATTTGCCGTTCACATGCTTCGTGTCTGTCGTCTCTGTCGTCAGCCTTTGCTGGGAGGGACGAGCCCACCAGTCCGACGATCGTCAGCAAGGCAACGCAGAGAATTCTAACGATCCGTGTCATAGCTTCTCCTTGTGAATCGTAATTTTGAGTTGGACCCCGTTAAGCTTCAGCCGATGTGGACACCCTTTTCGCGAGAGTAGCCTGAGTGGCTTCCTTTGCGCAACTGCTGGATAGATGGGATGCACCGATTTCGGCACGCGCTCCACTCTGATTTGTGACGCGCTCTAGTTCGGCAGCCTGAAACTCAGAGTTACATCGGTCTGGAACTGGGCGGGATGGTCGTGGCGGCGATAGGGTTGGTAGCGCCAGTGGCGGACGGCCTCAGTGGCGGCGGCCGCCAGCGCGGGATCTCCACTTAGAGTGCGGACACTGGAGACGGAGCCATCTTCGGCGACTTGGACTTCGAGGACGACGTTGCCGGCGCGATGGGCGGCGATGGCTTCGGGGGGATAGTGGGGCTCGGTGCGGGTGAGGAGGCGGGCTTCGGCTTGCGCGGGAGCGAGCCAGACGCTGTGCGACGGGGCGACCTTCGTGGTCGACGATGCTTCGATGATCGCATTGCTCGATTGCCTGGTGGCAACGGGGTTGGCGGGTGGATGCTGTGTCCGGGCAGGCTTAGTGGGAGTCGGTTTCATGCGGAAGATGACTTTGCCTTTTTCGTAGACAACCAGTTCGTCGGAGGCGGGCGCGGCGGGCTTGGTCTTTGTCTTTGTCCTCGCGGGTTTGGGCGCGGCGGCGGATCTTGACGATTCACCCGGCTTGGATGTGGTTTGGGGCGGGGAGATCTGGGCAGAGGACGCACCGGTGCGCAGCCATCCGATGCGGGAGCCAATGAGGAAACTGACGGCGAGGGCCGCCACAATGGCTAGAGTTCCGAGGACCAGGGTCCAGACTTCGAGAGTCCGGGGTTGGTGGTGAGGACGACGAGTGGGCAGTGAGCTTACGGCGATGGCATCGGGCGGTGCGGACGCGGACGGAACCGACGCGGATGGGTTAAACGCGGACCGCCCGGCATTCATCCGTACATCCGGCAGAACGACCTCCGGCCGAACGGCAGGTGCCGCGGGTGGGCGCTGACTCAGTTCGATCGCGGCGCGGCGAATGCGAGCGCACTCCTTCGCGAAACCTTCCAGCAGTTTCTGGTCGGAGTTCGAGAAGGCGGCGGGAGAGGTCGAGAAGGCTTCGAGGAGTCCGCCAACCTGAGCGGGCTGGTCGTTACTGTCGTTGTCATTGAGATGCGTGCCGGTACGATCCTTGTCGGCAAGATCCTTGTCGGTAAGATCGAAGACGGGAACGATGAGGATGGAGCGGATACCCAGATGACGGGAGACGGCGGGATCGACTCGCGGGTCATACTCGGTATCGACGGAAAGCTGGGGAAGATGGGTTTGAAGACATGCGCCGGAAAGGCCGTCGCGGGTGCTGAGGGGAACGCCGAGATCGGGGGCGAGGGGTCCGGTGGCGGCGCGGCAGACCAACTCATCGCCGCGGGCGAGAGCGAGGGCGGCGCTGCCGGCGCGAGTGGCTTTGGCAGCGCGCACTACGAGTTCGTTAAGCACAAGATCGAGCGCGAGGTCGGGCGGAAAACCGGCGAGGAGGTTCTGCTCAAGAACGCAGGTCAGGTCGGGATGCGAATCGTCAGGGCGGAACTCGGACCTCGACATGGGTTGCGGGAACATAACTTGTTCCGGCCGCCTGCGACGATACGGAGGAAAGCAGGCTCAAAAGCGAGTTTGCCGCGAAACCATGGGGAAGTCAATTAACTACTGGCCCGTTTCGGTAAAGACGGCGGGGCTGGCGACTCCGCTGACGGTGGCGTTGATGGTGACGG
>JBAVVP010000303.1:0-5607 GCA_049697355.1 Terriglobales bacterium | reverse complement strand
TTGGCGACCCAGGTCATCAAGGCTTACGTGGATAAACAGCGGCGCCAGCCCACGAAGATGGCGGCAGGCTCGGGCAAGGTGGAAATCGGCGGCCTGTGGACCGATCCCGGCGGCGCAGACGAAGACGGTGTCGACACCAATGGAGACCATTTGCACGGAGGCCGCTTCCTCGTTGACGTCGCGAAAAAGAGAGTTCCGCTGGCAGTTGCCGCGCCCGGCGTGCACTGACTGAGAACTGATAACTGATAACTGCTAGCCAAGTCCTGCTCGTGATACGTTAACTCTGAAAATGAAGGCTGCCGCCCAACTGGCTCTCGACGCCGCATCGGTGCGCGGGGTGACTTATGCCGACGCGCGCGCGGTGTCGATGCGCAACCGCTCGCTGACCACCAAGAACGGACGCGTCGGTCATGCCTCGGAGTCCGAGTCGTTGGGCATCGGCGTGCGCGTGATTGCGGAAGGCGCGTGGGGATTTGCCGCTTCCGCGGATTTGAGCCGCGCCGCGGTGGAACGGGCAGCCGCGCGGGCGGTCGAAATTGCGCGAGCCTCGGCGCGCGTGAAAAAGGAAGATGTAAGACTGGCTCCCGAACCCGCGGCGGTGGCAGAGTGGTCGACTCCCTACAAAGTCGATCCGTTCACCACGTCGGTCGAGCAGAATCTGGATTTGTTGCTCAAGGTGGACGCGGACCTGCGGGCCGTCGCCGGCGTCACGCTCGCGGAAACCGGCATGAACTTTCAGCGCGAGGAGTCGTGGTTTCTGTCCTCCGAGGGCGCTCGCATCCATCAGGCAAAATATTCGACCGGTGCGGGATACGCCGCGTATGCGTTTGCCGGGTCCGAGATTCAGAAGCGGTCCTATCCGAACTCGTTCGGCGGCCAATGGCAGAACCGCGGCTATGAACTGATCGAAGAAATGAAGCTGGTGGAGAATGCGCGGCGCATCGCCGAAGAAGCCGTCGCGTTACACCATGCGGACCAATGCCCCGAAGGGACGGCGACCATTATTCTCGACAGCTCGCAACTGGGCTTACAGATTCACGAATCCATCGGGCATCCGATTGAACTGGACCGCGTGCTCGGCATGGAAGCGAACTTTGCAGGCACATCGTTTCTTACGCTCGAAAAACTGGGGAATCTGCGCTACGCGAGCGATCTGGTCAACGTCGTGGCCGACGCCCGTCAGGAGCACGGACCGGGCCTCGGGACCTTCGCCTATGACGACGAAGGTGTGGCCGCGCAATCGACGCCAATTATTACGCATGGACGCTTCACCGGATATCTGAGTTCGCGCGAAACCGCCCACACCATCGGCGCTGTGCGATCCGGGGGAACGCTGCGCGCCGAAGGTTGGAACCGGCTGCCCATGATTCGCATGACCAACGTCAGCATTCTGCCCGGAGAGACGCCGCTGAGTCTGCAACAGTTGATTGCCGCGACCGACGACGGCATCTACATGCAGACCAACAAGTCCTGGTCGATTGACGACAAGCGCTACAACTTTCAGTTCGGATGCGAGATTGCGTGGGAGATCAAGAACGGCAAGCGGGTGCGGATGCTGAAAAATCCTTCGTATTCCGGCATCACCACCGAATTCTGGAATTCGATGGACGCGATCTGCTCGCGCGACGAGTGGACGCTGTGGGGAACTCCGAATTGCGGCAAGGGCCAGCCGCAGCAGGTTGTGGGCACGGGACACGGTGCGAGCCCGGCGCGCTTTAGAAATATTCGCGTCGGGTCAGCGTATTCGTAGAGACGGGGCTTGCCCCGTCTTTGGGGCGAGGTCTCTGTGGCGGGTCGAGGGAGACGCGGCAAGCCGCGTCTCTACGAGAAATCAGAAATGTTAACCAAAGAAAAAGCCGCCGACATCTTCGACCGCATTCGCCGTTTCTCGTCCGCCGACGAGGTCGAGGCCATCTTTACGGGTTCCCGCTTTGCCCTGACTCGCTTTGCCAACAACGCCATTCATCAGAATGTCGAGGAAGAGAACTCCATCATTTCGATCCGTACGAATTTTGCCGGACGCACCGCGCGCGCCACCGCCAATCAGTTCGACGACGAGAGTCTGCGGCGGGCGGTTGTTGCTTCGGAGAATCTTGCAAGAGTGCAGGCGGCAGACCCGGACTTGCTGCAGATGCCGACAGCAGAGGAGACGGAGGGCCGGACGGGCGAGTCGCCCGTCCCCACACGTTTTTTTGAGCCGACGGCCGCCATCACTCCCGCCGATCGCGCCGAAGTGGTCAGGAGCATCGTATCCGTTGCCGGCAAACGCAAGCTGACGACCGCGGGCATCGATTCGACCTCGGAATCCGCCGAAGGAATCTTCAACTCGCGTGGATTAGCGAATTGGCATCGGCAGACGTTGGCGGAGATTTCCATCACCATGTTGGGCGGCGATTCTTCCGGCTGGCAGAAACTGAATTCGCCCGATGCGCGCAACCTCGATCCCCGGTGGCTGGCGGAGACGGCAGCGCGGAAAGCCGTCGAGTCGGCCCATCCGCGGGAGATTGCGCCGGGGAAGTACACGGTAATTCTTGAACCGGCCGCGGTTCTCGACATAGTCGGATTCATGTTCTGGGACTACAGCGGGGTGGCGATTCTCGACCACCGCTCGTTCTTAAACGGCCGGATCGGCACCAAACTGTTCGGGGAGAACATCAACATCTGTGATGACGTCCAGCATCCGCTGCAGGCGGGTTCGCCGTTCGATGGCGAGGGCATGCGGCGACGGCGAGTGCCACTGGTCGAACGCGGTGTGGTGAAGCGTGTGGTCTATGCGCGCGCGACGGCGCGGAAGATGAAGAATTCGGAGTATGCGGCCAAGGTCGGCCCCATCGAACCCACCGGCCATGGATTTCCGCTGCCCAACGAAATCGGCGAGATGCCCATGAACGTTGTTTTCGATACTCCCGAGAAGCCGCACACCGTCGAACAAATGATCGCCTCGACCGAGCGCGGCGTGCTGGTCACGCGCCTGTGGTATATCCGCGAAGTCGATCCCTACGAGAAGATTGTGACGGGCATGACGCGCGATGGAACGTTCCTGGTGGAGAACGGCAAGGTGCAGTGTGGTCTGCGCAATTTCCGCTTTAACCAAAGCCTGATATCGATGCTGTCGAGTGTGGATGCGATGAGTGCCCCGGTTCGCGCCGCAGGAGAGGAATCGTTCGACATGGTGGTGCCGGCGATGAAGGTGAGGGAGTTTAACTTCACGGAAGCGACGAAGTTCTGAGTGCGCCGGTCGGCGCTCAACTGGCAGAGAAGTCGTTAGTCGGTAGTCGTTGGCGAGCCGTTGGGCTTCGCCCGTGAGTCCCGAGCGACTGACGACTAACGACTAACGACTGAATTCTCCTACGCCCCTAAGTCCCTGTACCACCGGCACTTCTCCGCAATTGTTCCATGACCTACGTAACTTTGCATTGCAGATGCTGGGGTGTAATCTCGGCCTGAAATGTGCACATTCACAGTTGAGTGATGCACGGCAGGAACCGGAAGGAAGGTCGTCGCTAACGTGTCTGAAACCGCCAAGGGAACGGTTGCTGAAAGCAGCAAGAATCGACGGGGTTATACGGACGTGCAAGGCGCGCCGCGCTTTCCCATCAAACTGCCGGTGGCTTTGAAGTCGGCAGACGCCGGGTCTGGAGTCTGGGGGAAGTCGATCGAGACCGAGAACATTTCCGCCAACGGTGTGCTGTTCCGCATGGATGCCGATGTGCCGGTAGGTTCGGCTGTCGATTTTACGATTTCTCTTCCCGCCGATGTCGTCGGCGCGAAAGCCGACGTGCAGGTGGATTGCCGCGGACGAGTGGTCCGCAGTTTTGAAGATGGCGGCCGGCGCGGAGTCGGCGTTGTCATCGATGAGTATCGTTTTGAGCGCCGCTAGCTTTGCGGTAGAGACGCAGCTTGCCGCGTCTCGCAGTCGGCTGTGCGGCGTGCGCGAAAGGTAATACGCGAAAAGAGGAGTAATGGGTAGCACTTCGGTCAGCTTCGAGCCTGGTGACGGTTCTCAGCCGGACGACGGCAAAGGCACGATCCGCGTGATTGTGGCCGATACCCAGGCCATTTTCCGCGCCGGTTTGCGCAAGATCTTTGCCCTCGAGGACGACATCCGGGTTGTCGGCCAGGCCGAAAGCCTAGAACAAACCGCTGCCGCCATTCAAAAATTTTCCTCCGACGTTGTGATCTTCGAAGCGGCCCTTGCCCCAAATCCACTGGACGCGGTTTCCGATCTTCTCCGGCAAAATGCGAGCTGCCGCTTGGTGGTTGTGCTGCAGGAGCCGGACCAGGAGATGACGCTCGACTTGTTCCGGCGCGGCGTCCATGGCATCGTTTCCCGCGAAGTTGAACCGGAAATGCTGGTAGAATGCCTGCGCAAAGTTGCCCAGGGTGAGCCTTGGCTCGATAGCCGCGCGGTGGCATGGGTGATGGAAGCCTATCGCTCCCAAGGGGTGCGCCCGGCCGGGTCGCGTCCCAAAGTGTCGCTCACCCCCAAGGAGTCGCTCATCGTTTCCGGCGTTACCCAGGGGATGAAGAACAAAGAGATCGCCCTGCGCGTGGGCACCACCGAGCAGGTGGTCAAGAATTATCTCCGCAAAGTTTACGACAAGCTGGGAGTCGCCGACCGTCTGGAACTCGCGCTGTACTGCCTGAATCACCGTGTGGTTGAGGGCGCCGGCGTCGGCCAGGCCAAGCCCCAGCCCGCCAACGGGAACTCTGCGACGGCCCCGGAAACCCCCAACGCCGCCGCGGCTGCTGCCGCGGGATCCCGCTCCTGATTCTTTTCTTCGAGTACAATTCTCAGACAGTTCTCAGTTCTCGGTTTCCAGTTCTCAGCGAGAACCGTCAGGCTTCGCTGAGGCCGGAATCTGAAGACTGAAAACTGAGAACTGAGAACTATTTCTATCCCCAAGCGCGAGGCAACCATGAAAGGCGACGCAAAAGTCATTGCCATCCTCAACGAAGTGCTCAAAGCCGAGCTCACCGCCATCAACCAGTATTTTCTTCACGCCGAGATGTGCGAGAACTGGGGCTACGAACGGATGGCCAAGCACACCCGCAAGGAATCCATCGAAGAGATGCAGCATGCGGAACTGTGTATGGAACGGATTCTGCTGCTCGATGGCGCTCCCAACATGACCGACTATTTCAAGATCAATATCGGGCAGACCCTGAAGCAGCAACTGGAGAACGATTTGCAGCTCGAATACACGGCGGTGAAGCGCCTGAACGACGGGATCAAGGCCAGCGTGGCCGCCGGAGACAACGGTTCGCGCGAACTGATGGAGAAGATTCTGCTCGACGAAGAACACCACATCGACTGGCTGGAAGGCCAGCTCCACGCGATCAAAGAAATGACCTACGAGAACTACCTGGCCCAGCAGTTGCACAAACCCGAGGAGAGCTAGCAACCGTTGTCAGTCGCCAGTTCTCGAATTCTTCCCGGACTCCGCCATTGAATTGCACGGGCTGGCCAACTGCTAGAATCAATACGAGCCCTTCGCATGCATTTCGCATGGCGACGGAGAGATGGCCGAGTGGCTGAAGGCGCACGCTTGGAAAGCGTGTTTACTCGAAAGGGTAACGTGGGTTCGAATCCCACTCTCTCCGCCA
>JBAVVP010000302.1:0-1980 GCA_049697355.1 Terriglobales bacterium | reverse complement strand
CCTCTGCCTTCTTTAGCAGCTCCGCCCCGTTCTCCACCGAATTCGCACCTTCGAAAGCACACATTTGAGCCAGAACCGCGAACGCGTCGGCAAAATTAGCGTCGAGCTCGGTCGCTCGCAACGCCGCCTTTTGCCCCTTATGCAGGAGGTCGAACCGCGATTCCACTAAATATTGGTTGAAGAAAGACCGTGCGTCCAGATACTGGTTATAGGCCTCCACGTTGGCCGTGGGCCTCTGCTCGATCGCTTTCTGCTCGGCCGGAGAAATCTCCACCTTCAGCCCTGCGACGACTTTCGTCGCCACCTGATCTTCAAAACTCAAAATGTCGGCGCTGCGCAGATCGTAGCGTTCCGACCACTTTGTTGTTCCCGTCTGGCCGTCGATCAACTGCACCGTAACCCGTATCACGCCAGCCGACCGCTGATACGTTCCCTCCAGAATGCTCTCGACCCCCAACGCCTTCGCCGCCTCTACCGGTTCGGGCGTTTCCTTTGCATATTTCAAGACCGACGTTGTCGGCCGCACCGCGAGATTTTGCAGTGACGCCAGCCGGCTGATGATCGCGTCCGTCATCCCAATCGCCCAGCTGTCGCTCGTCGCCGCGGAAAGGTCGTGAAACGGAAGGACCGCCATCGTCTGCACCTGGGACTTCGCGGCAACCTCGCGCGTCGTCTCCGATTGCGCTTGTGATGGCGGCGTGCGCCCCTCGTAAACGCGGTAACCAATGACCGTGAGCCCGGCAACCAGCACTCCAGCCACGGCCAGGAAAATAGCGGCCTTCGCGCCCCGGCCCTTGCTCGACGGTGCCTCCGCCTCCGGCCGCGCCATTACCCGCTGCGACTCCGTGTCGCGCTTCACCCGCTTCAGATCAGCGCGCAACTCCGCCGCGGACTGGTATCGCACCTCCCGATCCTTCTCCAGCGCCTTGCCGATCACATCTTCGAGTTTCGGAGGAATCTCTGAGTTCAAGCGGATCGGATCCGCCTGCATCTTGTGCAGAATCGAATCGAAAATCGCCCCTGAGCTCTCCCCGTGAAACGGCACCGCCCCCGTCGCCATTTCGTACAGCACGACGCCAAACGAAAACAGATCGCTGCGCGCATCCACTTCCTTTCCCAGCACCTGCTCCGGCGACATGTAAGCCACCGTCCCCAGCGCCGAACCCGGGCTCGTCAGGTGTTCCTCACTCCGAGCCGTTGCGGTGAGACCATCGTCCTCTCCGCGCGCACTGACCTTCGCCAATCCAAAATCAAGAACCTTGGCATGACCGCGCTTCGTGAAAAAAATATTCGCCGGCTTGATATCACGGTGCACGATCCCAGCCGCATGCGCCGCATCGAGGGCGTCGGCAATTTCAATCGCCAGAAAAAGCAGTTCCTCGCTTTCCACTGGACGCCCCGCAATCTTGTGCTTGAGCGTCAGGCCTTCGAGAAACTCCATCGCAATGAAAGCTTGCCCATCCTGATTTCCGATGTCGTAAATCGTGCAGATGTTGGGATGATTCAATGCCGACGCCGCCTGCGCCTCGCGCTGAAACCGGCTGAGCGCCTGCGGATCGCGCGCTACTTCATCCGGCAGGAACTTAAGCGCAACAAACCGGTGCAGCCGCGTGTCCTCGGCCTTGTAGACCACACCCATTCCCCCGCCGCCGAGTTTCTCGAGAATCCGGTAGTGCGAGATGGTTTGACCGATCACTGGGTTGAAATCTTAGGACTGGAACTAGGGCAAGTCAACGAAGTGGGGCGAGTTGGCTGCTCCTCGCGACGATAACTGTCGAAAAATCCCGATTACACTCAAAATCCCCCTTCAAAATCGCGGAGGGGGCGAACAGACGGAACGCTTGTGTAAACGCTTGGTTTCGCCAATTGAGTTCCCCAATTGACGATAGAATCTCTCCGCAATGAGGGTTACCAAACGAGAGGCCAGATGACATGCCCAGATTTCTGATAGCGAGACTATTCATTATTCTCATTTTCCTG
>JBAVVP010000301.1:0-1818 GCA_049697355.1 Terriglobales bacterium | reverse complement strand
TCGTCGAGCGTGATGCGAGTTTGCGCGCCGGCCTTCTGGCCGCCGGCCTGCATGGTCGAGCGGCCGGGAACCACGATGAAAAGCTTGGTTCCAAAGTTGGCAAAGATGTTGGCGCAGGCGCGGCCGAAGCCGTCGCCGTAGGCAAGCAGCATGACGACCGTGGCAATGCCCCAGGCCATCCCCAGCATGGTGAGGGCGGTGCGCCGCCGGTTGTGGCGCATGGCGTTGTAGGACTCCTGGAGCAGGTCGCGCATCATAGGATTTGCAATTTGCGATTTGTAATTGCCGGTCTCGGAGCACAATTACAAATTACAAATCACCAGTTACAAATTCTCACTCCTGCCTCAGCGCCTCGACGGGTTCCAGGCGGGCGGCCTTGCGCGCGGGATAAAGTCCGGCGGCGACGCCTGCAAGCGTGAGGCTGGCGATGGCGAGGGTCGCGGTTTTTAGAACGAGCCGGGGCGGATCGAAACCGCCAGGACCGTTGTAATTGCGGAACAGGGCCATGAGGCCGCCGGCCAGGCCCATGCCGATGAGTCCACTGCCCAGCGTGAGCAGAACACCTTCGGCGAAAAATTGCAGCATGATGCTGCGGTTGGTGGCGCCGAGAGCTTTGCGCAATCCGATTTCACGAGTGCGTTCGGTGACGGCGACCAGCATGATGTTGATCACGCCGATAGCGCCGAGTGCGAGCGTAACCAACCCGACAGTGCCGAGGAATTCGTTCATGGCATCGAAGATGGTGCCCATCATTTGCGCCTGTTTGACGGTGTCCCAGCCTTCGAAGGCGTCTTCATCGCGATAATCGAAGTGGTGATTGCGGGCGATGACGCGGCGCGCCTCGTCCTCGGCGAGCAGGTGTTCATCGGCGACGCGGGGCTGATAGTTGAGGAATGAAATCGCGTCGTAGGCCTCCTCGCCCTTGATCGGAAAATCGCTGCGCATGACCTGGAAAGGAATATAGCAGCGGGTATTGGTCGAGTTCTCGTCGCCGCGTCCGACGCGCTTCACAGTGCCGATCACCTCAAAGCGATGGCCATTAAGCAGAATGAACGAGCCGACGGCGGGACGTCCCGGGAAGAGGTGGTGTGTCATCTCATCGCCCAGCACGACCACGTCGCGTTTTTGAACTTCGTCGAGGTCGTTGAGCCAGCGTCCCAGTTTCAGCGGGAGAAAACGGATTCCGTTGTACTGTGGTTCGGCGCCGGTGAGTTGGCCGCTGGCGCTGGCGAACTCGCTGACGGCATGAACGTCGTCGGTGGCGAGGACGGGAGTGATGGCTCGAATGTGCGGAGATTCATTACGGATGTCGAGATAGTCCTGGTAGGTGAGCCGGTACTGGCGGGCCGAGTTCATGCTGCCCGCGACCGCAGGAGCGCGGCCAGGAAAGAGAAACATGATGTTTTCGCCTAGCTCCGAGAGGTTGCGCTGGTTGCCGGTTCGGAAGCCCTCGCCGAGTCCGACCAGCAGCAGCAGGGAGCCGACGCCCCAGGCGATGCCGAACATGGTGAGGAACGAGCGAAGTTTGTGCGCCCAGAGGGTGCTGAAAATCTGCGCGACAACGTCGATCGCCATTTGCATATTCAGTGCACAGCACCCAGTACTCAGTACCCGGTTCCCAGAACTCAAGTACGTCGTGGTTCCGGTCATCAGGATAGCAAGCGGGCGGAGCGTGGGTATATGGCCAAGTTTCGGCCTAACTGCTTTCATCGGGCTGGGGCGATTTGAGTCCGCGAAAACCTAAGGCGGCGAGAAAGTACAAGATTGCGGCTACTACGAGAAGCGCCTTCATGCCAACGATCAGCGACAGGTTTTCCA
>JBAVVP010000300.1:0-14015 GCA_049697355.1 Terriglobales bacterium | reverse complement strand
GTTTCGTCGAGGCTCTCGCCCTGGTGGATGATAGTCTTTGCCGTCCCAGTGCTGGCGTTGTTTTCCGCCCTGTGGCTCTTCCGTCCCAGCTATCGCAACGCCAAAGCGAACGCAAAATCCGCTTCAGTCCGCGCCCACAACCTGCGTCAACCCGCCAATCGCGAGGCCGAAGACTTTTACCTCAAAGGCCGTTACTACTGGAACAAGCGCACTCCGGACAGCCTCCATCAGGCATTGGACTCCTTCACCCAGGCGATCGCGCACGATCCCAATTATTCGGAGGCCTACGTCGGGCTCGCCGACTGCTACAACCTGTTGCGGGAGTTCTCCGCCATGCCGGGGAATGAGGCCTATTTCAAAGCCTTTGCCGCGGCCAGGAAGGCGGTTGAGTTGGACCCGCAGTCTTCCGAGGCGCACGCCTCGCTGGCGTTTGTGACTTTTTTTGGAATGTGGGACGCTGCCGGTGCCGAAAAGGAATTCCGACGCGCCATCGAACTCGATCCCAATAACGTCAAGGCCCACCACTGGTACGCGACCTTTCTGAATACCCTGAACCGCCACGACGAAGCCTTGAACGAGATTGAGCTGGCGCGCAAACTTGCCCCCGACTCGCCCTCCATCCTCGCGGACAAGGGCGAACTGCTGTGGGCTGGCGGACATCGCGAAGAAGCGCTGCAATTATTGCAACAACTCGAGGCGGCGGATCCAGATTTCCTGTCGCCTCACCGTTACTTGAGATTCGCTTATTTCGAAACTGGCGATTATCCGAACTACATTGCGGAATTAAAAAAAGACGCTCTGCTCACACACGACGCGGCCCAATCCTCGGTGGCTGAGGCGGCAGCAACGGGCTTCGCCCAGGGAGGCAAACGCGGCTTGTTCCAGGCCCAACTCTTGGAACAGAGGAAGCTGTATGAGCAGCGATTGTTGTCCCCGTATTTCGTGGCGCAGACCGAAGCTGTTCTCGGCAACCCGCGCGCCGCGCTCAAGTACCTGACGATTGGCGTCCAGTCGCATGACGAAATCATGCTGGACCTTGGCATTGACCAGAGTTTCGCCAGCCTTCACGGCGATCCCGCCTTCCAGCAACTGCTCGCCAAAATCGGCCTGCCGACAGCCAACTGAACGTGCATGTGCTGGCCGGAGACGCGCCCGATATATGACTGGGACTCATAGGTTTACGGGACGCGTCCCTAGTGCGATCACACCCGCCGGTGACAAGCGGCACTGCCACGTCTAAAGGCCCCGCGAGACCATACAATGGTAGGCGGAGGCTTTCATGAAGAGGATTCTCATCTTAGGTGCGGCGGGCAGGGACTTTCATAATTTCAACGTCATTTTTCGCAACAACCCCGATTATCAGGTTGTGGCCTTCACTGCCACGCAAATCCCAGATATTGCGGGCCGCCGCTACCCTCCGGAACTCGCCGGCAGTTTGCAGTATCCCGCCGGGATCCCGATCTTTGAAGAGAAGGACCTGGAAAAACTGATTCACGGCGAGCGCGTCGAGGCGGTGGTCTTCGCTTACAGCGATATCTCCCACCAGAACCTGATGCACCTCGCTTCGCGCGTGGTGGCTGCCGGCGCGGACTTTTGGCTGTTGGGGACCGAGCGTACGCAAATCAAATCAACCGTCCCGGTTGTTTCAGTTTGCGCGGTACGAACCGGTTGCGGCAAGAGTCCGCTGTCGAGACGCGTCGCTTCCGAGCTGCGGCGCCAGGGCTGGAAGCCCGTAGTCATCCGCCATCCCATGCCCTACGGCGACCTGGTCGCACAGGCCGTGCAGCGCTTTGCCACGATCGAAGATCTGGATCTGCAGCAATGCACAATCGAAGAACGCGAGGAGTACGAACCGCACATCCGTCAGGGAACCGTCGTCTATGCCGGCGTGGATTACGAAAGAATCCTGCGCCAGGCCGAGAAGGAAGCCGACATCATTCTCTGGGATGGAGGCAATAACGATACGCCGTTCTACAAGTCCGATCTGGAACTCGTGGTGGCCGACCCGCTCCGCCCCGGACATGAACTGTCGTATTTCCCGGGAGAGGTCAACCTGCGACGCGCCGACGTGGTGGTCATCAACAAGGTCGATACGGCCACGCGGCAGGACGTCGAAACTGTCCGCCGCAATATCCAGTCCAGTAACCCCAAGGCCAAGATTGTTGAGACCGCCTGCCGGGTCTCCGCGCCCACGCCTGAACTGGTAAAGGGGAAGCGCGTGCTAGTAGTAGAAGACGGCCCCACTCTGACCCACGGCGAAATGCCCTATGGCGCCGGAGTCGTGGCGGCGCGCAATTGGGGAGCGGCCGAACTGGTGGGCCCCAAGCCTTTTGCGGTTGGCTCTATTCGCGGCACGTTTGAACGCTACCCGCACCTCGAACATCTTCTCCCCGCCATGGGTTACAGCGTGATGCAGCGGCACGAACTCGAAGAGACCATCAACCGCGTGCCCTGCGACCTGGTTTTGATCGCCACGCCAATTGATCTGGCGCGCGTCATCAAGCTCAATAAACCCAGCTTGCGGGTCACCTATGAGGTGGAGGAACTCACTCATCCCGGGCTGGCGGAAATCCTCGCGCAAATCGAAGTGCCAGCGGAGGCGAAACACTGAACCCTCCGGAGGACTGGAGAGAAACTGGATACGCTTGGGAATGACTCGCTTAAGCAAGGTTGGTAGCGCTACCGGGAATCGAACCCGGGTTTGAAGATTGAGAATCTTCCGTCCTAACCCCTAGACGATAGCGCCCCTCGGGTGGATTGCGACGAAACTCGATTATAACAAAGGCCTGCACCCAAGCAGGCGGGCGCTCCAGAGCCTGCGCTGAGCTTGTCGAAGGGTCTCGCGGTTCCGAGACCAGGGAGCGTAAAGGATCTCCATGCCCCTAAGCGGACGACGAAAGTTTCCTGGCATTGTGCCGCAGCGAACGGCCTTCGGATAGGCCGTAGATCTCTTCCGCCAGATTCTTGGCGTGATCGCCGATGCGTTCCAGCGCCTGGGCAGCGAGAAGGATGTCGAAATTCTTTTGTCCGGTCGGACTATTCGGCTCGGCCAGGTGTCGGTGAAACAAAGAATGGCACAACCGGTCCACCTCCGGATCGGACTGCAGAACGCTCTGCGCGTGCGCCACGTCACGCTGAAGGAAGCCCTGATGGACCTGCTCCAGCATTGTGCAAAGCAGAGAAGCCATCTCGACGAGCTGGCGGGAGTCCGCGGCCGGCAATTTCTCCCGGCGCGATTGCAGTTGCATGACCGCGCTATAGGCAAGGTCTCCAATGCGTTCGAGGTCGGTGATGAACTTCAAACACGCCAGCAACTCACGCGCCTTCGCTTCCCCGACGCGGGTAATGGCTTCGGGAAGTTGCTCGTCAATCTTGCGCTCGATCTGGTCGAGTTCTTTCTCGCAATCCTTGATTGCGAGAAACGCCAGGCGCGAACCGTCCGCGAGGAAGTCCCTGACGTTGAAAACCGCGTCGCGGGCAATCAGGCAGCCGCGTACGACCTGGGCCGACAGTTCGTCTCCCGCCAACGCTTCATTGGCGGTCTGAGCCGGACCGGTGCGGGCCTTTGTCGTTCGGGATCGCGCCGAAGTCGAGCCGCGCTTCACGCTTGCCGGTTGTTTTCGAGTCATGGGAACTCGCGCATTTTCAGAAACGTTCAGCTTTACAGAAGCTAGCATAAAACGCGAATGTGAAAGGAACGTTACTTCTTTTCCAGCGCGGCGGCACGCTCCTCGATTCGCCCGGCGTCTTGCTCTTTGCCCAGTCCGCGATAGGCGCGCGCCAGCAACCGCAGGGCCACCACATTTCGCGGATCGCTTTTGCTGAACGCTTCCAGATCCGGCAAAGCGCCGGCAAAATCGGATTGCTGAATCTGCGCCTCCGCCAGTCCCAGCCGGCCTTCGCTGTTGCTCGAATCCACCAGCAGCGCCGCCTCGAACTGGTCTTCCGCATTCTTCGCGTCTTTGAGTTGCAGATAAACGCGCCCCAGCAGCAGCCGTGCGGATACCTGGCTGGGCGCGAGCTTCAGACTCGCTTCCAGCGCATCCCGGGCCCCCGGCCCGTCGCCGGCCTTCTCCAGCGCCTCGCCCAGTTCGAACGCAGCCGTGGAATCATCGGGACGCAGTTCGCAAGCGCGCTTCAAGTGAGCAGACGCTTTGGCAAGATCCCCGGCGGCGAGTTCAAGTTCGCCCAGTTGGCGGAGCGCGGTTGGCGACGCCGGGTCGATTTCGAGCGCCTTCTCCAGGAACCGGCGGGCGTCGTTCGATCGATTGTCGTCATCGGCCAGCATCGCGTTGTGCAGAAGGTTCTGCACTTCGACTTTGTCTTTGGGATCGGGCAAGGTCTCGACCTTACTCGGGTTGGCGGGTGGCGGGAGTTTCGCCTTCCACTTCGCCATTTCGGCCTGCATGACCTGCACCTTGGAGTTGCCGGCAGCATAAAGGTTCTTCAGTTCCTTCGGATCGGCCTGCAGATCGTAGAGTTCGGGCCGTGGTGCTTCGATCCACTTAGTGCCGTCGGCGCGCAGAGCGCGCAGAGGAGCCCATTCCCAACGAAGCGGATAGTCGGTCTCACCGAACAGCGCGCGATCGGAAGAGCCTTTCGTGCCGTCTTTCTTGTCGTCGTTCTCATCGCCTTTCTTGTCGATGAGAGGAAGCAGCGACTCTCCGTTCAGTTCTGCCGGTGCACTTACCCCTGTCGCGGAAAGAATGGTCGGCAGGATGTCGGTAGTTCGCACTTGAGCATCAATCACCGTACCGCGATGAGCGCCTGCTGCCGTCTTGAGCGGGGTCTTGAGGATAAGCGGAACGTGCAGCGTCGAATCGTAAAGAAACAGTCCGTGAGTCTCTTCTCCGTGCTCGCCCAGACCCTCGCCATGGTCGCCAGTGACGACGATGATGGCGTTGTCGTACGCGCCAGCCTTTTTCAGAAACGCAATCCAGCGGGCCAGCGCGGAATCAGCGTAGGCAATTTCGCCGTCGTACAAATGATCCTTATATTTCTCCGAGAACGGAGGCGGCGGTTCGTAAGGATCGTGGGGGTCGTACAAGTGCACCCACACGAAATGCGGCCCGGTGCGGTGCTTCTCGAACCAGGCCTCGGCATGCCCGACGACTTCCATGCCGCGGCGCTCGACGCGGCCCCAGCGCTCTTTAGTATCGGTCTTGGCGGGGAAGTTATCGTAGAAATCAAAGCCGCGATCGAGGCCGGGGGCGAGCGTGTTGCTGTCGAGAATCACCGCTCCAATAAAGGCCGCCGTCTGGTAGCCGCGCTTCTTCAGCAGTTCCGCCGCGGTCGCATGTTGCGGCGACAGCGGGATTCCGAAATCGGTTACGCCGTGTACGCTCGGCAAGAGCCCAGTCAGGATCGTAATGTGCGATGTGTTCGTGATCGGGCTGTGCGTGAAGGCCTCGGTGAAGCGAACACCGTCGGCCGCGAGTGCATCGAGCGCAGGCGTTTCGACCTGCTTGTATCCATAGCACCCGACATGATCGGCGCGCAGCGTGTCAATCGTGATGAGGTACACGTCGGGAGAAGAGTTCCTCGAGGCGGCGGTGTGAGCGGAGTGCTGGCCCCAGGCCGCAGTTCCGAGAAAAGTTCCGGGCAAAACTCCGAGGAGCGTGATCCCAAAACAAATCGCCAGCCGTCTCATAAGCGCCCAGCCTATCACAGTCCTCGGGCGCGTTTGATCCCGCGCCAGCGGCGTTTTTCATGTGACAACATGCGATAAACTGAACTCACCGATGCTCGCTTCTTTCCGTCGCTTCACGGTTGTCGTCCTCATGGCTCTCACCGCTCTGCCCGCAGCGACGCAACCGTCCGCAAAGCCGGCGCTGAATGTGGTCCTGATCACGATTGACACGCTGCGCGCCGATCATGTCGGCTGCTATGGATACAAGCGGATCAAGACGCCGAACATCGATGGTCTGGCGGCAGAGGGAGCGCGCTTTGACCGTGCTTTTGCGGTCGTTCCCGTGACTCTGCCTTCGCACACGACCATGCTCACGGGAACCTACCCGATGTTGAGCGGCATGCACGATTTCAGCGGCAACAAACTCAGTCCCCTGCAGCCCACGCTGGCCTCGGTGCTCAAGCAGGCCGGGTACCAGACGGGGGCGGTGATTGCCGCGGCGGTTCTGGACTCGCGCTTTGGACTGAATCAGGGATTTGACTTTTATTACGACCACTTCGATTTCAGCCGTCTGGACGAAGCGAATCTCGACGAGATGGAGCGCCCCGGCAATGTCGTGGCCGATGTGGCGCTGGACTGGCTGGCGAAGAATTCGCAAAAGAAGTTCTTTCTTTGGATGCATCTCTACGATCCGCATTTTCCGTATCGTCCGCCCGCCCCCTATAGTCGCGAGTATGCGGCACAGCCCTACGATGGAGAAATCGCGTTTGCCGATGAACAAGTCGGGCGGCTTCTCCGCTTCTTGAAAGAGAAAGGGATCTATCAGAACACGGTGATCGTGCTCTGCGGCGACCATGGCGAAGGTCTGGGAGAGCACGGCGAAAGGACGCACGGTTTTTTCATCTACAACGCCACCATGCATGTGCCGCTGATCATCCGGTTGCCGGAGAATGCTGCGGCGCGTGTGGTTGCCGATCCGGTTTCGCTAGTCGATCTGATGCCCACGGTGCTGGGCGCCGTCGGGGTGGAGGTTCCGTCGCAGGTGCAGGGACGCAGTTTGCTTCCCCAGCTTCGTGATGTACGCGATCGCGACGATCTTCATCGCGACGATCTCCATCATGACGATCAGGCCGGCCGCGACCGCGTCCTCTACGGAGAGACCTACCTGCCGCGGCTTCACTTCAACTGGAGTGAACTGCGCGGCTCGGAGAACACGAAATACCACTTCATCGACGCGCCTCGACCCGAACTCTACGATCTGGCGAAAGATCCCGGCGAGGTTCACAATCTGTTCGCCGAAAAGAAGGCCGTATCCGAGGAGATGCGCGCCAAGCTCGCCGGCATGATCCGCGACTACAGCGCCGGCAAGGAACTGGCCGAGAAGACCGGCCTGGACCCGGATTTGATGGAGCGCTTGAAGGCCCTGGGGTACGCGGGATTCTCCGGGGGCGGCGATCCGACGATCAGCAGCCGTAATCTTCCGGATCCGAAGGATCGCATCGCCACCTATGAATTGATCTCTGATGCCATCGCCGATAGCCAGCACGGCCGTTTTCAAGAGTCGATCGACAACCTGAAGAATGTTGTCAAAACCGAACCTAACTCCGTTCCGGCACACTATCTGCAAGGGCTGGATTACTATCGCCTCAAGATGTATCCCCAGGCGGTGGACGAACTGCAGAAAACCGTTCAACTCAGTCCCGACTACGCTCTTGCCGTTTTCAATCTCGGCATGGCGCAGGCCCATGCTGGGCAGATTGATGCCGCCATCGCAACCCTGCAACGGACTCTGCAACTCGATGCCACGAACTTCGAAGCCGCTTACAACCTGGGAGTGGCGTTCCTGCAGAAAAAGCAGCTCGAGCCGGCGGCGGCGGCGTTCCGCCAGTCGGTTGCGATTAACCCGGATTTGGCCCGTGGACATCGCGTCCTGGGCGAAACCTTGCTCTACCAAAACAAGCTGGACGACGCCATCGCGGAGTTGCGTCGCGCCGTGGAATTGGCGCCGCAAGAGCCCATCATGCACGAGTCCTTAGCCGAGGCGCTGGCCGCCAAAGGACTCACGGCGGAGGCCGAAGAGGAGACGCGGCGCGCGCGGCAGCTGCCGACGCCACAATAGACGCATGTTCGGGCGCTTCTCAACTTTCTTATCGGCCCTTCCATTAGCAGCCGCCTTCACTCTGTCAGCCGGATGCTCAGCGTTCGCACAAACCCCTGCGGCCAAATCAGCGCCAGCGAAACTGCAGGCGGCCGGTGTTAGACGACCGAGCGTTGCGAAGCCCAGCGTTATATTGATCACCATCGATACTTTGCGCGCCGATCACGTGGGGTGTTATGGAGCGCAAATGGTCAAGACTCCGACCCTCGACGCGCTGGCGCGCGACGGCGTAGTGTTTGAGCGCGCCATCTCGCAGGTTCCGCTGACCTGGCCTTCCCATGCGGCGATTCTGACCGGCACTTACCCTTTTCAGAACGGCGTGCAGGATTTCACCGGGCAGCCGCTCGCTCCACAATTTCGATCGGTGGCCCAGGCGTTCCAACAGGCAGGCTATGCCACCGGAGCCGTGGTCAGCGCATTCGTGCTCGACCGCAGTTGGGGCCTGGCGCGTGGCTTCGACTTCTACGATGATGCGTTTTCGGCGACGACCTTCGAAAAGAAGGATGTCGGTCTGGTGGACCGTCGCGCCGGGGAGAGCGTAGCCCATGCCATCGCCTGGTTGAAGAAAACTCCGCGACGCCCGTTTTTTCTCTGGCTGCATCTCTATGACCCGCACAGCCCCTACGATCCGCCCGAGCCTTACCGCTCCGAGTACCGCAGCCACCTCTACGATGGCGAGATTGCCTACGCCGACCACGAACTCGGAAACCTGATGGCCTGGCTCAAGCAGAACCGGCTCTATGATTCGTCGCTCATCGTCGCCCTCAGTGATCACGGCGAATCTCTCGGCGAGCACGGCGAAGATGAACACGGCTTCTTCCTCTACAACGCCACCGTGCACGTGCCCCTGATCATAAAACCGCCCGTGAAACCGCCCGCCAGAAGCGGCATTCGAGCCGCTCGCCATCCCGAGCCCGTGGAAACCACGGCCGTCGCCCCGACGCTTCTGCAACTGGCCGGCGTGAAGGATTCGACGGATTCGATTCACGCACAGTTCCAAGCGCAGGCGTTGTTGGGAACTTCGTCAGGGCCTTCGTCAGGAACTTTGTCAGTGACCAGCCAGCCGCAGAAAGATCCGGCCTACAGCGAGACGTTCTACCCCTTCAGTTCTTTCGGTTGGAGTCCGCTGCACGCCCTCGAGAGCCAGCGTTTCCACTTCATCGAGTCGCCCAAGCCGGAGTTATACGATCTGGAAGCCGACCCCGGAGAAACCCGGAACCTTGCCGCCCAGCAACCCGCCACCGTAGCCGTACTGCAGGAACAGATGCAGGCACGTCTGGCCGACAATCCCTTCACTCGCCAGGATGCGGGAGCCGGAAATCTGAGCCCCGACGCGCAGGAAAAATTGCGTGCACTGGGCTACTTCGGATTTCGCGCCGCAGTTTCCGCCGACTCGCTCAAGCAAGGCCTCCCCGATCCCAAGGACAAGCTGTGGGAGTTCAATTCCATCCTTAAAGCCGAAGACGCTTTTCAGCGCAAAGAAGACGATCAAGCCGAGGCTTTTCTCACCGAGGTCCAGCAAAAAGATCCGCAAATCTACATAATCCCCTTCCTGCTCGGCGAGTCGGCCTTGCGGCGCCAGAACTGGGAACGCGCCGCCGATCAACTGCAGCGCTGCCTCGTATTGAATCCGAATTTCGACAACGCCATGACCGGCTTGGCGCGGGCTCTAGCGAAGCTGGGCCGCGTGGACGACGCAAAAAGCTGGCTCAGCAAAGCCTTGCAGAGCAATCCCCAGAACTACCGGGCCTGGTATCAGACGGGCTTGTTGCAGGCCGCCAACAACCCCGCCGCGGCCCAGTCCGCGTATGAAAAGACGCTGGCCATCCAACCTAACTTTTTTGCAGGCCAGCGTGAACTGGGGATGCTTCTCTTTCAACAGCAGAATTATGTCGCTGCAGCGCCACACTTGGAGAAAGCGATCACGCTCGGATTGGAAGATGCGCGGCTGCACAACTTCCTCGGCATCTGCTACAGCCGGATGAACCAGCTCCAGTTAGCCATCAAGAGTTACCGGTCGGCGCTGAAACTCGATCCCTCGATGGCGGACGCGCACTTGAACCTTGCCTATGCTTTGCAACGCGCGGGCGATGCCGCCAAGGCACAGTTGGAATACCGGGCTGCTTGCCGGCTCGAAGCAAAATACTGTGGGGCGGTTCCGAAGGCGAATCGTTAGATCCCGCCGCTCGATTCAACGGTTCTCGGTCTGCAGTTTGTGAAGGATTTCCCGGCATTTGGCGGACAGCGGATCGTCAGGCGCCAGCTTCAGAAAATCTTTCAGCTCGCTCACAGCTTCCGGCTTCCTGTTCTGCGACAGGTATAGATTCACGAGCGCCAGATGGACCTTCTTCATCTTCGGGTCCAGGCGCAGGGCTTCTCGCAACGCCCGTTCTGACTCGGCCGGTTTGTTCATTTTCTGATAGACCGAGCCCAAGACAAACTCGCCGACGGCAGATTCGGGATCTCGCCGAAGACCTTCCTGAACCTGGACCAGAGCTTCGGCGAAATGGTTCGTCAGCAGGAAAACATTTCCAAGGTTGAGGTGAGCCTCGGCATCGCTCTGATTGAGCCGGATCACCTCTTCGAACTCGTGTTGGGCCGCGGAAAAATCGGACTTGTCCAGGTAGGCGCGGCCAAGCTCATTGTGCGCGGGATAGAAATCCGGAGCCAATACCAACGATTTCTGGAAGTGACGCGCGGCGCCCTGAACATCGCCATCGCCAGTCGCCTTCAGGCCTTTTTCGTATTCCTGCACAGCTTTCCGGGGAAACTGGCGGGAAAGCTCGTTGACGTCAATTTGGTTGCGGTTGCTGCCGGCCACCCGCGTTCCAGCGCGCTTGTTCTCCGCCGCCGGGCGGGGATCAAGGGTAATGGAAACACGAACTTGTGCCGCGATAGAAAGGTCGAGCGTCGCATCCTGAGTCACGGGCAGGTAGTCGTCATCCTGAATGTTGATGGAGTACACACCTCCGGGGAGGGCGTAGAACCCAAAGTGCCCCTGGCTATCAGAATAGGCGCTGTTGATATTGGCGCCGCGGGATTGCAGGTTGACGAGAATTTGCTTGGGCGGAAGTCCCTGGCGGGCGACGCGGATTTCGCCAACGACGTTGCCCACCTGCGATTGTTGCGCGGAGCAGGCAACGGCCGGGAACAGGACAGCCACCAGGGTGGCCGACAACCGAAAGAGGAGACTTGGAACTCGCCCGAGCCGCATGGAGCGCCCCAGCCATTGTTACCCAAAAACTTGGGGCTTGCCAATTTCCGGCAAGCCCCGATTCACCGCCTGGCAATCTGGCTAGAAGCTCAGCTTCACACCGAATTGCAGCTCCCGCTGGTTCAGCGTCCCCGACGCCGTGCCGAACGCCCCATCGGTGATTTTGTTGTGCGCCGGCGAATCCGCCGTCGCCAGGATGAAATTGGCCCGGTTGAACACGTTGAATCCTTGCGCCTGGAAGTTCAGGTTGAACCGTTCGGTGATCTTGAAGGTCTTACCGACGGTCATATCCGCGTACCATTGTCCGGGGCCGACAAAAGTGTTGCGCCCCAGATTACCACTACAACCGAGGCACGGAGAGGAGAAAATGGTCTTGCGGTCCAAACCAATTGCCGACCAACCGCCCGCCCATCCCGCACGGCTGCTGCCATCGTAGCGCGAGAGTGTGGAGTTTGGACGGTCGTCCGCAATTTGGTTAAGGTTGTAGTCGCCACCCAGGTTGACGCACGCGCCGCCCGCAACGTCAGCCGGGGTACACGAGCCGTCTAGGGGATTTGTGCCGCTTAAGCTCGCTGGCTTTGAGATAAAGGGTTCCCAGTGCGCGCCGCTTTGGAAGGCCCAGATCCCACTGTACTGCCATCCCCCCAAGACTTCGCCAAGGAATCCATGTTGAGGTCCCGGAATCTGATAGACGTAGTTGACTACCATACGGTGCCGAATGTCGAAGATCGAGTTTCCGCGATCCAGACCCGGAATCGTCTGGTCCGTGCTGTACCCATCTCCGGCAGCCGCCCCGTTTGCGCCGGTTGCGGAGTTATGCCAGCCGGAACCGTTGTCGATGGAGTGAGCCCAGGTGTAGTTCGCGTTCAGAAGCAGCCCGTGGCTCATCTGCTTCTTTGCCGTGAACTGGAGGGCGTTGTAGCTCGAGTTGACATCGTTCTGCCACTCGCGCATGGTGCCGTAGTTCGGGTTCAGGCGGCCAAGTGGGTTAACCGGATTCGGGTTCGGCGTGCCATCCGCAAGATTCGTATCATTCTGTCCGCAGACTTGTCGCCCAAAATTGTCGGTCACGCAAGCGCCTAGCGGCAATCTTCCGCCCGGGAGGGCGTTGAGATTCTCGGAGCGGAAAAGTTTATGTCCAACGGTGCCAACGTAATCCGCTTCCAGAACCAACTTACTCGCCACCTCACGCTGGATGCTGAGATAGGTGTTGTAGATGTAAGGGTCAGACACACCCTGAGGTTGAATGATCCCGGTCAGATAGGCTGTGTTCGAATTCCCTGGATACCATCCCACCAGGTTTCCGTGGCCTTGGGCACCGGTACCTTGCCCGATGTTCGATGGCCCGCCGGTATACGTCGGGGTCGCCGGACAGTCGGGGCAAAAGGTCTGCCCGGTTCCCGGATAGGGTCCGTACACAACGATTTGTGACGGATCCCCGTTCAGGTAGTTGTCTCCCAAGTTGAACGAATAGTACGGCAGGTTCCAGCGGGAGTTCGAGAGCGGGTTATACAGCGTGCCCTCAAACGAGATTCCGAATCCGCCTCGTAACGACGTCTTGCCGTCCCCAAATACATCCCAGGCGAAGCCAATCCGGGGACCGAAGTCCTTGCTGCGTCCCTTGCCGAGCGATGAAGCCGCGGCAAATCCGCCCGGACCGCAAACACCCGCCAACTGCGCTAGAGGGATGTTTCCGGAAGCTGCTTAGCAGTCGTAGGGTGTGCCATTGATCGTTCCAGTTGTTCCTCCCGGAACGTTAGCCTGCTGCATCCAACCCTGCCCAGTAGCCAGGTTGTCGATCACGTGGTTTCCAGGTCACCTGATGAACGTGGTAGCCGCGTTCCCCTCCTCGTTGTGGCGCTGGTATTTATCCCAACGCAACCCGAGATTCAAGGTCAGGCGCTTGGTGGCTTTCCAGTCGTCCTGGAAGTAGAGACCGGCCTCAATGTTCCGCCAGTGGCGTTCGTTCGACTGCAGAAAAGCTTGAGGGTTCGGATTGTACGACTTGCACGGCGGTGCGCAGATGCCAGGATCTACGCCAGCATTTTGCGAGTACGGCTGATCGATCCCGAACATCAGCATGTCGTTGAAGTAATACGAAGGGCGGGCAACGTTGAAAACGCTGTTTTCAATGTTACGCCGAATGTCGCCTCCGATCTTGATGCTATGGTTCCCGTGGCTTAGCGAAACCATGTCGGAGTACTGGTAGATGTTTTCTTTGAAAAACTGCGGATACCCGGCGTAGCTTCCGAACCCCAGGCTGCCGTCGTCGAACCCGATCTGCGGCACTCCGGAACTGGCACTGGAGATGTTAATGGCGGTGTTGTTCTGGGTGTATCCGGCGCGAAGCTCGTTCAACACCGTCGGAGTGAAGGTATGCACCCAACTTACACTGCCCGTGGGCGAGAGCTGACGTTCCGGGTTCAGAAACCCGCGTGCGCCCTGTGGCTTCAAGGGGCCGAAAGAGTCGGTGGAACGGAACCAGTTGTAGCTCAAAGCGAAGCGGTTCGAGGTGCTCGGGTCGTAGTCAATCTTTGCCGACCATTCCCGGCCGTTGAAGAGATTGCCGAGCGTTTGGGTCTGCGTCCCGAATGTCGCGGTTGCGCTATCCAACATGTTGAGGTTGCGATTCGCGAGAAGAGCAGCTGTGTTGTAGACGCTTCCGCCATAGTTGCTCAAGTGGTCGCCGCATCCAGCATCATCAGTGGCCGGGTTATAGCCAATCATTTGAGCCAACAGTAAAGGTATGTGGGCAACGCCCTGAGGATCCGCTGAATAGTTTCCGTTCGCGGGGCAGAGGTAGTCGTTGATAGACTTGTTCCCGCTCCCGCTGAGTCCCGAAACCATGTAGTTGGCGATTGTTGCGGGAACGGTCCCTGTACCTGCGGAATTCGGGATTTGTGCCAGCGTCCCAGCGTGCGCCGAAGGGAACTTCGAGAACAAAAGAGTCGAGACCGAGTTGGGGAAGGTGCTCTCCACCAGTTGCGAGAACTGCGGGTCTTCCTGCGTAACGG
>JBAVVP010000299.1:0-10957 GCA_049697355.1 Terriglobales bacterium | reverse complement strand
AGAACTGGCGCGGATCACCTCTGAAGATCCGCACGCTGGAATTCCTGACGCCGCCAAACTCGGATCGCTTACGGGCGACCTCGATCTTTATCACGAGGATGTTTACTCGCTGCCCGGTCCCGAGCGGATCGAGTACGCGCGCCGCGCCGAAAAGGCCGCGCTCGACGCCGATCCCCGCATCAAGAACTCCGACGGCGGATCGTTCGACGCCGCCACCGGCAGAAAAGTGCTGGCGAATTCTCACGGCTTTGTCGGCGAATACCGGAGGTCATACTGTTCGGTTTCAGTGGTGCCGATTGCGCAGGACGAGAACGGCGGGATGCAGCGTGATTACTGGTATTCGGTGGCGCGCAGCCTGGCAAAGCTCGACCCGGCGGAGCAGGTCGGAAAAGAAGCGGCGCGCCGGACCCTACGTCGCCTGGGCGCGCGCAAGGTGAAGACCGCGCATGTGCCGGTGGTGCTCGATCCGATGGTCGCAAGCTCCATGCTTGGGCATATTTTCGAAGGAGTGAATGGAGACTCGGTTTATCGCGGGGCCTCGTTCCTGGCGGGGAAATTGGGAGAGAAAATTGCAGGGGCGAACGTCACCGTCGTAGATGACGGCACCATGGCCGGCGGTTTCGGCACCACGCCGTTCGATGACGAAGGCATTCCCACGCGCCGCACGGTCGTGATCGAGAGCGGAATTCTGAAGTCGTATCTGTTGAATACCTACACGGCGAAGAAGTTGGGCCTGGAGACCACCGCCAACGCCTCCCGTGGACTCGCCGGAACGCCGGGGATCGGACCGGGGAATTACTTTTTGCAGCCGGGAAAGAAAACGCCGAAACAGATTATTGCGGAGATCAAAGACGGCCTCTATGTCACCGAGTTTCTAGGCCACGGTGCAAACCTGGTCACCGGCGATTACTCCCGCGGAGCCTCCGGCATGTGGATCGTCAACGGCGAACCGGCCTATCCGGTCGAAGAAATTACGGTGGCTGGGAATCTCAAAGACATTTTCTGCAATATTTCGGAGATCGGCAGCGACCTGGAATTTCGCGGCAGCGTGGCCTCGCCGACGATTCGCATCGACGGGCTGACTGTGGGCGGCGAATAACAAGGTCCGCGAAGGCTTCCACCAGTCAACTCAAGGTAGCAGAACGGCCGCCTCCAACAATTCGCCGCCAAATGGCGAGTCGCTCCACTTCTCCAATCCGCTCGCCAACTTCTGTTTCACTTCAGGTCGTCGCAGCCAATCGACGAGTTGCTGCCACTGCTCCCTGCGGCTGGCCCAATAACCACCGTTCGGACGCGTAGCATTTGGCACACCATCCCAAACTATCATTCTAGCCAGATTACGATGCGCGTTGACCGAGGAGGAAGCCATCCACTGATCGAGGTAGTGCGACAAATCGCTTTCCGCTTGCGCAAAAGCGCAAAGCCAGTCGTATGGACTGTCAGTTAACTCGTCAGGGTCAGAATCCAGCACGGCATTCCAGACAGCGACAGCATAGTTTGAAATCACCTGTTGCTCTGCAGTCGGCCACGTGCGCCAGGAGGTTGATCCGCATGATTCGTAGGTCAGTTTGCCAAATGCGCTTTCCGGGTCTACGAAGCTGGATTCCGTCGTTTCGACCAGCGTCAGCAACTCAAAGATGCGCGGCAAGAAATGTTTGAAATCACTCTCACTGCCCCAAGTGTACAAAGCATCCATGGAATAGCTGAACAGGTCGTTCGGACCGAGGTTCCGTAACAATTTGGAACGAAGACGCTGATTGTCTTCCGACGAATGACAGCAAGGGCAGGGCCCAGTGTCAGGGTTGAGCCGATAACCTTCGAAGGCTCGGTACAGGTTTTCGATGGCCTCGCGTAACTCCGCCGTTTGCCGCATGGGGACATTATATTGGGGATGCGATTCCTTCAGCCTAGTCCGCGCAGCGCGGTCAGCAGCTCCTCGATATTCGGCAACTGGTCAATCGGATACACCTTGGCGAAGGCGATCTTTCCATTCTTGTCGACGACAAACGCGGCGCGCTCACTGATGCCAGCCACCGGCGGCCCTTCGCGGAGAACGCCGAATTGGCGCGTCACTTCGGCATGGGGATAGAAATCGGCGCAGAGAGGAACCTCGACCGGGCCGACTTCTTCCCGGCGCCAGGCAATGTGGCTGGGGATTGAGTCTACGCTGATGTCCAGAACCTGGGCATTGAGGGCCTCGAACTCTTTACGACGGGCGTCGAGTTCGGGCACTTGCATGGCTCAAGTCGGAGTCCAATCGAGGGGGTGGAACGTGACCACCAGGTTCCTGGCGCCGAGATAGTCGCGCGAGCGCATCATAATCCGGCGTTCACCGGCCACTGCGGGGAGTTCGAAATCCGGCGCCCGATCGGCGACTTGCAGAGGCATATCGTTCTCCAGTCCGAGCAAAATTGTAATCGAGATTGCAGTCTCCGAACCAATCCTGGAATGAATCTATTTCAACGCTAGCCCTTGAGGATGGGAAACTCCGCCGATCCAACTTGCGTTACGTGCTCCTCAGCGAACCGGGTGACGCGTTCGAGCGCCGCCTGCAACTGCCGGTGATACTCAGCCATCTGCACGCCCATTTCCCCATTGGCGGCTTCGGCGGGAACTTGCATTTTGGCGCTGAGTCGCACCAACGCCTTCGAAAAAGGCTTTGGGATCATCAGCGCATCCCAGGTATTCAGCACCCAGGCATCGCTCAGCGCTATATAGAACGCCGCCATCGGCGCGGCGCTGGCACGCGACAACCGCACCGGGCCCGCCTTGGCCACGTATTTCGGGCCGCGCGGGCCGTCAATCGTAAACACAACCAGGTTGCCCTGTTCCAACTGGTTTTTCAGGCCGAGCAGGGCGGTAGCGCCGCCCCGGCTGCTCGATCCACGGACCGCGACGAAGCCAAGCCTTTCAAGAGTCCTGGCGATGTATTCCCCATCGAAGCTACGGCTCACCATCACCGCGATCCCGATCTTTCGCCATAACCACGCGCTGGGGAACACGGCACGATGCCAAAAGGAATAGATCACCCGTTTCTCGTACGTGGCGCCGGGCAGCGAAGGAGGTTCTTCCCAGGAAACCGAATAACGCAGAGTCGGGCCGATCAGCGAAATGGCCAGATAGGTCGCCCGGCTGATGAACCACAAAAGAATTCTCTGCCGCAGCGAGAATTGGCGAGGCTCCAAAACCGAGGGCGGCTCAGGCTCAACTGCGGTGGAAGAAGAACTCACGCCGATATTGTAGCCGGGTTAGATGAGGTTTTACTGAGAGCTGAGAGCTGAAAGCCGGGTTCCTAGGCTTCCAGATAGGCCACGATCCACTCTTTCATCCGATGCCTCCGCTCGTCGGCCGGGTCAAAGCGAATCCCGAAGCTCTTGTTGGGTTTCTTCCATGTGACGTGCCCACGCACCCAGATGCGTGGCAGAGTGAGCAGGGAAAACGACACTTCCACCAAACTACCGGTTTCGGGCACAAGACCGCCCTTGAGCGACATCCCTCCCGAACTGATCTCCTGGCTGGTAGCGGTTATGCGGCCACCGTCGGGCATCACGATCCCAACCTCGGTCATCACCGGGATCCGTACATAGCGGCGGAACTCATGCAACACGAGCATGCGAGTCGAGCGCACCAGTTTCATGGCCGCCGACCGTTCCAGGGGCTCGTGAAACACTGCGTTGATGCACAACTTCGAATAACGCAAGGCATCCTGCGCCGTCCCGCCCAGCCCGTAAATGATGATGCGGCTGTTGGAAGCCGACCCTCGCGCCAGCTCGATGATGCTGCCGGCAGCTTCTCCCAGGGGCAAAACGCAGGCCTCGAACTTTTCGCGCCTGAGCCGGTCCGCGTCTTCGCGCGCAATTGAAACTGTTTCGATGCCAAATTGCCGGAAACACTCCGTCAGCAGTTGCGCGGACGTGTGGGGCAAATCAAACAACGCGACGCGCGCCACGGATTTTCGATGGACGGGTGAGGGGGCGAGAGCGGTACCAGTCGAAGTCGGCATGAGTCCCAGGGATGAACCCTCGAAAGACCCATTCTGACGGGCTTTTCCACGGTTGCATAGGTTTCGAAGGGCTTAGTCCCTGTCCGAAAGTGCCATTACGGAAGTTGTACTGGGGCGCGCTACCCCCTACTCCCTTCGTTTCTCCGTGTAGAGACGGGGCTTCCCCGTCTCCCTTGGATGCGGCGGGAGACGCGGCAAGCCGCGTCTCTACATTTGGTTCAGGTAAGATGTTGCCATCCTTGCATTTGCAGTCGCAGACAAAATAATGATCTCTCTTAAGGAAATCCAGTCGGCCTTGGGCCGCATTCGCAACTCCATTTACCTTTCGCCCTGTGCGCGCTCGGAAACGTTTTCCGAGTCCACCGCCAACCAGGTTTATTTGAAGCTCGACAACCTGCAGCGGACCGGCTCTTTCAAAGAGCGGGGCGCGCTGAACAAGCTGCTCTCGCTGAGCACCGAAGAACGTGCCGAGGGAGTGATCACAGCGTCGGCCGGAAACCACGCCCAAGGTGTTGCCTATCACGCCGGCAAACTCGGCATCCGCGCCCAGATTTGCATGCCCCTGGCCACGCCTCTCATCAAGGTCTCGGCGACGCGCGGCTACGGCGCCGAAGTGGTCCTGCACGGAGCCAACTACGACGAGGCTTATGAAGAATCCCTCCGCCGCAGCCAGGCCGAGCACCTCACGTTTGTGCACGCTTTCGATGACGACGCCGTGATCGCTGGGCAGGGCACGATTGGCCTGGAACTACTCGAGCAGCATCCCGATCTCGAAGCCGTGGTCGTCCCCATCGGCGGTGGAGGCTTGATCGGCGGCATCGCCTGCGCTCTGAAAGAGTCCAATCGCAAAATTCAAGTTTTCGGAGTTCAGCCCTCGCGGCTGCCGTCGATGAAAGTTGCCGTCGCCGAAGGCCAGCCGGTCACGCTCATGCCGGCCTCCACCATCGCGGACGGCATCGCCGTACGCCGCGCCGGCGAACGGACCCTGCCCCTCGTCCAAAAGTATGTGGACGACATCGTTACCGTGGAAGAAGAAGAAATTGCCAACGCCATCCTGTTGCTGCTCGAACGCGAAAAAACTCTGGCCGAAGGCGCGGGCGCGGCGGCTCTCGCTGCCCTGGTCAATCGTAAGCTGACGCTGGTGGGGAAGAAGGTTGCCGTGCTGGTATGCGGTGGAAACATCGACGTCACGCTGCTCTCGCGCATCATCGAGCGGGGCCTGGTCAAAGACGGACGCCTGGTGCGCCTGCGCGTCCACCTGCCCGACTATCCCGGAGCGCTCCATCGCCTGACGTCAATTCTGGCGCAGCATCGCGCCAACATCGTCGAGACGGACTACGACCGCGCCTACCACGGCGTGGGCTTGGGCGAAACTGCAATCGAAATCACCATGGAAACCCGCGGCCCGGACCATATCGCCGAAATCATCTCGGCGCTGGGCGCAGCGGGGTATACGCAGGAACGGGTTCTATAAGTAGAACTCGTTCACGATCAAGACCCCCTGTCATCCTGAGCGGAGCAGGAACTTCACGAAGTGAAGCTCCTGCGGAGTCGAAGGACCCCTACTTCGCAAGGCCCGCTGGCTTCGGGAAGATCTGCCTTTTCCCCGGCGTCGCTCTCGGCGACTCGGCGGTAATTTCATTCAAACTGTTTCCGGAATCTCTCCAACTGATCCTTCACGTCGTGGAGCTCTTTGCGCAGTTGCGCCACTTCTTCCTCCAACCGGGCAATACGCTCCGCATCTCCTGAATCGCGTGCAACCGCCGTGCCCGACTGTGCAGGCGCGTCCGCTTCCACAACATCCCCGGCAAGCAGATGTGCGTACCGTGATTCCTTCGTCCCGGGCCGCCGTGGCAGCACCTTCGCCAGCGGCGGTTCGCGCTGCATCAACTTCTGCAAGGCCGACTGCACATCGTCCAGGGCTTCGAAACGGTGCATACGCTCGGCGCGTCCGCGGAGTTCGCCCGGGGTCTGCGGACCGCGCAGCAGCAGCACGCATAGCACCGCAATCTCCGGACGCGTGAAGTTAAACACCTCCTGCAGCCGCTGCTCGTATTTGGTCACGCGGCTGTCGGCGCCACGCGCGGGTCCAGCGAGGCGCTGTTCCTGAAGACCTTCGAGTGCATCGCGCACCGCACCTTCATCCAGCTGCATCACCGGATCGCGATTCGACTTCTGGTTGCAGGCATTCACCAGCGCGTTCAGCGATAGGGGATAGTATTCCGGTGTGGTGATGTCTTTTTCGATGAGCGCCCCGAGCACGCGAACTTCGGTTTCCGTCAGTTTAATTTCCATAGGTTCCATTCATTGTATCGACCCGCTCACGTGCGTAGCGCGGACTCGCTCTCCGACTCCGGTATACTCGATAGTTTGCCGGACGCATCCAATAGAGCCAGTTGCCAGCTACCAGCGCAGAGGCGGAAGCCAGAATCAAGCCCACTGAGGTGTTCGGCCGGAGCTAAAGGCGAGTCGTTGTTTTACTGGCAATTGGCCACTGGCAACTGCTTTTCGAGGAGGAATCGTGAGGAAATACCTGGGGGTTTTAGCGGGCGTGGTTGGGCTGTGTGTTGTGTCGTGGGCGCAAGCTCCCGCTCCAGCCCAAACTCCAGCTCAAACCCCGGCCCAGGCTCCCGCCCAGATCCCAGCGGCCCAGCCCGCTGATATTCCAGCTCCAACCGCCAAGCCGGCACCGCCGGCGCGCCCGTATCCCCGCGACGAACTGGTCCTCGGCGGCTCGTACGCCGAGACCGGTCTTTTTAACACCGGAAACTGGGCGGGGTTGCCGGGGTGGGATGCTTCTCTCGGTGCGAACGCGACCCGCTGGCTGGGGTTCATCGTAGAAGGCGGGCAGTACTTTGGGACGTCCAAAATTCCAAGCGGAGTGCCGGATCCATTTCCCAAGTGCCCGAACGTTTTCTGCCCGCCTACTGTCCCCACGTTCAACGTGACGACGCGGGAGTACAACTTTCTTTTTGGCGTGCAGTTCGCCCGCCGCAAATATGAACGCTGGACGCCAATTGGCGAACTCCTGTACGGACATCAAGGCACGCGCGGCGTGGCGACCGCTCAGGGTCAGACCGACGTGGAAGTCGGCAGCGGCCGGGCGCTGGTGGCCGGCGGCGGACTCGATCGCAAAATCAATGAACGTTTCGCGTTGCGGCTCAAAGCCGATTACCTGCAGACCGGCTCCCAGTTTCCCACTTTCGCGAAGAAGAAGCAGGACAACTTCCGATTCTCGGTAGGGATCGTCATCCGCAATGTGCACAAGAAGAAGCGCACACTCGAGGATGAGACTCAGGTGGAACCGTAAGGCAGTCGTTGGTCGTTGGCAAAACACGGTTGGCAGAACACGGCCTTTCCCAACGCAGCGTTCGCGAACGACTAACGACTAACGACCAGCGGCTGCAACTTACGAACGGCGCAGCAAGTCGCTCAACGGCTCGGCTTTGGCCTTCAGTTCGTCGGCGAATTCAGAGCCTTTTTCGACCGCTTCCTCGAAACGGCCCTTGGCTTCATCCGTCCAGTCGGAGACAGTTTCCAGGGCGTCATCGTAGGAGCGCCGCAAGTCCTTCCGCAGCTGCCGCCCGCTCTTCGGAGCGAGCAACAAACCGAGAGCGGCGCCGACACCGAGGCCGATCAGCAGGAAAGTGACTGCCGTGCCCGCCGCCCCATCCGAACCCATGTATTTTCCAATGCGCATATGGACCTCCCGATCGTCTCTATTCTAGACCCGAATGTTGGAGAATTTGTAATACGGGTAATTGCGTAGTTTGGCAATTTTAGAAACCGGACCCGCAGAGCTTGAAATTACAAAATTACCAACTGATTCGTCCCGGTTCCCAGAACGCTCTCCGCCTGTGTAAAATAAGATGTTGATTCGAAGTGCGGCGGATGCCCCGGCGACCTCCACCCCAGCAGGCAAGAAAACGGGCCCGCTGTGGACCCCCCGGCCCTGCCCCGCTGCCCAGAATTCCTAGCACAGTACAAGGAGATGTAGACCAGCAATGTCGATTCCAGCAACCCAACTCCGTCCCGGCATGATCATCAAGCACAACAATGACTTGCATTCCGTGTTCAGCGTTGAACACCGCACCCCGGGCAACCTGCGCGCCTTCATCCAGGCTAAACTGCGCAACCTGCGCACCGGCGCCATGTTCGAGCATCGTTTCCGCTCTCCCGATCCCATCGACAAAGTGAACGTCGATGAGGTCAACATGGAGTTTTTATACGCCGACGGCGACAGCTACTACTTCATGAACACCGAAAACTACGAGCAGACCCACCTCACCCGCGAAACCCTGGGCGACGCGGTGGATTACCTGACCTCGAACCTCCAGATCAAGGTGGAATTTTTCGATGGCAAGGCCGTGGGTATCGAGTTGCCGCAGACCGTGGTGTTGACCGTGCTGGAGGTCGAGCCCGGGCTGAAGAGCGCAACCGCATCGAGCGTAACCAAGCCGGCAAAGACCGAAACCGGCCTGATTGTGCAGGTGCCGCCGTTCATCAACGAAGGCGAGAAGATCAAGGTGGATACGGCCGAAGGAACGTATTTGTCGAGAGCATAGGAAAGTCAGAAGTCAGAAGTCAAATTGCAGAAGTTAAATGCTCATGCCGCCGCCAATGACGCCGAAAGGTAAAGTTTTACTTCTGCAATTTGACTTTTGACTTCTGCAATCATCATGACTTCCGCCAAAGACCCATCTCCCACTCACGCTCGCCGCTTTCTGGTTCGCGGACGCGTGCAGGGTGTCGGCTTCCGCTGGTTTGTGGAGCGCGAGGCGTTCATTCTGCAGATTGGCGGCTGGGTGCGCAACAATTCCGACGGCACTGTCGAAATCCTGGCGCAGGGGACGCGCGCCCAGTTGGCGGGATTGCACTCGCGGTTGCGCGAAGGCCCGCGGGCGGCGCGCGTGGACGACGTGGAAGTATCCGAAGTTCAGCCGGTCGCCGGCCTGACTTCATTTCTCATCCAAGATTTCTAATTCAAGATTTCCAACTTGATTTCCAACTAAGGAGCGTAGATGTCAGACCAGGCAGCCGTGGATTGCGTCGAGTTGAAGAAATTGATCCGGGAAATCCCCGACTTCCCGAAAAAAGGCATCTTATTCTACGACATCACCACGCTGCTCAAGGATAGAACCGGCTTCGCGCGGCTGATTGACGCGCTCTCGGAGAACTATATCGGGAAAGGAATTGACCTGGTGCTCGGCATGGAAGCCCGCGGGTTCATCTTCGCTCCGGCGCTCGCCTACCGGCTGAATGCGGGCTTCGTTCCCGTCCGCAAACCGGGAAAGCTGCCCGCCGAAACGGCGAAGGTCAGCTATGACCTGGAGTACGGCAGCAACTCGCTGGAGGTCCACAAAGATGCCATCGGAAAAGGCCAGCGCGTGCTGATCGTGGACGACCTGCTGGCCACCGGGGGAACGGCGGCCGCGACGGCGGAACTGGCCGGCGGCTTAGGCGCGGAAATTGCCGGACTGGCGTTTGTGGTTGAACTGGACTTTCTGAGAGGGCGCGAGAAACTGACGAAGTACGATGTGTTCTCGCTGCTGCACTATGACCGGTAAGTCGGACCGGTTAATCGGACCGGTAAATCGCGTGCGAAGCGGCATGACCCAGATTTTGATGCAAAGCTCGGCCAGGTGTTTCTTCTTCCTGGTGGCTGCACTGGCCGGAGCATTTGCGGCCGGCGCGGATTCCCCTGCGCTCCCGCCTTCCATCACCACGGCGCCACTCTCAGTCGACCAGGTCGTGGACAATCTCGTCCGCAGAGACGTAGAGCGGGCGCAGGCTCTCGGCCACTACGAATCGACCCGCGTTTATCGCCTTACTTATAATGGATTCCCCGGAGATCGCCAGGCCGAAATGACCGTGGAGGCGGCCTATGACAGTCCTTCCACCAAGCGCTTTCAGATCATCTCGCAATCAGGATCGAACCTGATCATCAACCGCGTATTCAAAAGGTTGCTGGAGAGCGAGAAAGAAGCCACTGCGCCGGAAATGCACGCCCATACGCTGCTGAACCGCGACAACTACAACTTCGCGCTAATCGGCTTCGAGCCATCCGAACCGGGCGGCCAATACGTGCTCGCCGTCTACCCGAAAATGCGAAGCAAGTACCTCTATCGCGGCAAGGTTTGGGTCGACGAAACCGATTTCGCCGTGACCCGGATTGACGCCGAGCCCGCCCAGAATCCCTCCTTCTGGACGAAGAAGAGCGAAATTCATCATGAGTACATGAAGGTGCAGGATTTCTGGCTTCCCCGGCGCAACGAGTCGGTAAGCTATATCCGGCTTGGCGGGCGCGCTACGCTGACGATTGAATATAAAGACTACCGGGTTCGCGATTCGCGGCGGGCGGGGAACGCCGCAAAAGCGGTGTCTTCCGAAACGGGAGCACGCTACTAGAACGCGCGTGGAGGGACGGGCGCTTTCGCCCGTCCTGCCGGCGGTATGCCCGGCGCTCCACCCGCGGTAGTACAATCCCGCCATGGACGGCTTGATCCAGCCGAATCTCAACCCCGCCAGGGAAGAATCCAGTCTGCGTCCGATTCTCATCGGGATCGTGATCGTCGGGATTGTGATTGGTATTCTTGTGATGATCTTCCGCGCCGAGCGGAAACCGCCCGCCGCGCCTCCCGCCTATGCCGCGAACTTGAAATTTTCGGAGCTGAAAACAAGTGCCGCGCAGAATTTTGTTGGCGCAACCGTCAGCTATCTCGATGGCGCCATCACCAACACCGGCGATAAGACCGTCATCCACGCCGTGGCCCAGGTCACGTTCAAGGACGACATGGGCCAAACGGCCCAGCGCGAGGAACTTCCCATCCGCGTTCTGCGCACCGGCGGACCGTACGATGAAGCGGTCGACCTGAACCTATCGCCGCTTGCACCCGGCCAGAGCAAACCGTTCCGCCTGACCTTTGAGAACATCTCGGCGCAGTGGAACCACGC
>JBAVVP010000298.1:0-14091 GCA_049697355.1 Terriglobales bacterium | reverse complement strand
CTACTGCGTTGGCCCGGTTGATGCCTTCCAGCGAAAACGCGTCGATTAGTTCCTGGCGGGACATCTTGTCGCGATCGTCTTTGGGCGACCAGCCCAGCAGACACAGAAAATTGATGAAGGCTTCGGGGAGGAATCCGGCGTCGCGGTACGTGGTTACGCTGACTACGGGACCGTGGCGGCGCTTGGAGAGCTTCGATCCGTCGGGGGCTACGAGCAGCGGAAGATGGGCGAATTGCGGCGGTTTGGTTCCGGCGCCTTCGAAAATCAGCACGTGCTTGTAGGTGTTCGAAAGATGGTCCTGGCCGCGAATGATATGACTGATGCGCAGGTCCACGTCGTCGGCACAGGAGGCGAGGTGGTAGGTGGGCATGCCGTCAGAGCGGAGGAGCGCGAAGTCTTCGATGTCATCGGCGGACTTGATTTGCTCGCCGTAGACAGCGTCGGTGAAACGGACCGTGTCTCCCAGGCCGCGGGGGACGCGGAAACGAAGGGCGAAGGGCTCTCCAGCGGCAGCGCGGCGATCGCTCTCGGCGCGGGAGAGGTCGCGCATGCCGGGGTTGAAGAGCCAGGTTTGATTGGCGCCGGATTTTTCGCTGTCGCCCGTGTGGGCAGGGGTGAAATCGCGATAGGCCAGTCCCTTCTGAAAGATGGCGTCGGCGATCTGGCGGTGCAGGGCCAGGCGTTCGGATTGCTTGTATTCCTCGTCCCAGCCGAGGTCGAGCCAGCGCAGACCTTCGAAGATGGAGTTGACGGAGGCTTCGGTGTTGCGTTCGACGTCGGTGTCATCGAGGCGGAGCACCATGGTTCCTCCGTTGCGACGGGCGTAGAGCCAGTTGAAGATGAAGGTGCGGGCACTGCCGACGTGCAGAAAACCGGTGGGGGACGGGGCAAATCGAACACGAAGCATAACGTTTGAGTATAGCGGGAGTGGGGCTCGGGCTCTAGCTGCAGGCTGGGGTGCCAAGATTCTTCCGGCTCGCTGCGGGAGACGCGGCAAGCCGCGTCCATACGGGGAATCACACTGGTTACTGGCGGTTACCAAGGTAACTCTTAGAGAGAAGATCGCCGTAGCGGATCGCATCTGATAAGGAAGATAGTTCTTAAATCGGCATACCCAGGCTGGAACCCGCCGGAAGACACCTGTTGTTTCGATCCGTCGGGTATGACAGGATTAGGGCATTCAGAGTTCCATCCGGACCCCGATCACGACCGATGAGGAAACGGTAGTCCATGCATAGCGTTGCCACAGGTCTGGTGTTTGTCCCTGGAGCCGTGGCCCTGTTGGTGCTACTGGTCTTCACCTACCTGTACGAACAGAACCGTCACACCTATTTTCGCGCGTGGCAACTGGCTTGGGCGGCATATACGCTGCATTATGCCGTGAGGGCGGTGGAACATTTTTATGGCCCTTCCGCGATCCTGTATCTGGTCAGTTCCCTGCTGCTGGTCGCCATGGCGACGTGTATCTTCGTTTCGACCCGGCTGATGAAGGAGCCCTTCCAGCTGAAATGGTACGACGTGGCGCTGGTGGTCACCGGGATTCTGCTGGCTTATATCGGATTGCGGGCGCAGATGGCGACCGGAGTATTCGTGGAGAGAGCGGACCTGGTGCCGAAATATCTGCGTCTGGAATTGGGACTCGCCGCGACGCTGTTCTATTGCTCATTCCATTTTTACCGGTACGCTTTTCGCAGGAATTCCGTGGCCTTCAAGGCCCTCGGGATTTCGCTGGCGCTGTGGGCGGCGCTGATGAGCGCGGGGCAACTTCGCCAGCCTTTCCTCGATGTGGTTGGGCAGCTGGGAGGTTTCCTCGGGCCGATTCCGCAAATGCTGCTGGCCATCGCCATGGTGATGGTGCTGTTTGAAAACGAGCGCAATGCGGTGCAGGAAAACGCGTTGGAGTTCTCGACCCTGGGCGAGGACCCGCGCCGATTGCTGGCGGCATCCGACCTGGTCCCAAGGTTGCAGACTTTTGTGGACAGGTTAGTGGCGCCCTTGCCCAAGCACAGCGCCGTCTTTTTTGTTTCCCAGCAGTGGCGCGCCACCGTGCCTTCGGTCCAAAAAGGCTTCTCCGCGGAGTTTCTGGAAAAGCTGCAAAAGACGCAGGCCGGGGATTACATCGCCGAGCTCGCCTACCGCCGTGGTGGAGTGGTCACGTTTCGCAACCTCGCCGAACTGGAAGAGCCTCTGCCGGCGCTTTCGGGAGGAAAGTTCGCGGTCTGCAAGCAGCTGCTGCTGGCGGAGGGAATCACTGACCTGATGGCGGTGAGCCTGCAGACGCGGGAGCATAACTTCGGGGTTATTTTGTTTCCCCATGCGGAACGGCACACGTTTGGCTCTTCGAATTTGCAGTTGCTCATCGGGCTGGCACTGCAGATTGCATTGACGCTCGAAAACTATGTCGTCATGCATGAGGCGCAGCGGCGAACCAAGGAATACGAACTCCTCACCGAGATCGGGCAGGCCATCAGTTCTCATCTCAACCAGGACGAGGTGCTGCGCACGGTGCAGGCGGAACTGGGGCAGATTTTCGACACCAGCGATTTCTACATCGCGTTTCAGGAAGAAGACGAGATCCACTTCGAGCTGGAGATGGAAAGCAACGTTAGTCGTCCCAAACGCACGCGCAAGGCCGGCAATGGATTGACCGAGTATGTCATCCGGACGGGGGAGCCGCTGCTGATCGAGTCCGATCTGGAACAGATGCGGGCAAAACTGGGAGTCGACTTTGTGCCGGAGCGGCCGGCCCGGTCGTTCTGCGCCGTGCCTATTTTTCTGGGCGGTAAAGCGGTGGGAGTCATGGCGGCGCGCAGTACGGAGCGAGAATCGCAGTTCCAGGCCCGGGATCTCGAGGTCATGCAAACCGTAGCCGGGCAGCTCGGGGTGGCGGTCGAGAATGCGCGGCTGTTTACCGAGGAGCAGCGCCGTGCCCGGCATCTCGCGTTTCTGAACAATATTTCGAAAATGGCGATCTCGAGCGAAGACGCCGAGCAGATGATGGCCGACATCGTGCGCGAGATCCAGAAGAACTTCCGCTACGATCACATCGGCATCGGGATCATGGACTACGCCACCAAGGAAATCGAGATCAAGGCCGAGGCGGGAACGACGTCGCAAACCTTGGGCCGCCGGATCGCCGTGGGCAGCGGAGTTCTGGGGAAAGTAGCCCGCACCCAAGTGAGCGCGCTGGTGCAGAACGCCGGTCCGGGCCAACTCGCCGGGGTGCTGCCGGAATCGCGGGCGGTGCTTTGCCTGCCCATCAGCTACGGCGAGACGCTGCTCGGCGTGCTCAACGTGGAGAGCCGGGATGAAAATGCATTCGCGCCCCAGGATGTTCTGATCCTGAATACGCTCGCCGACCTTCTGGCGACGGCCTTGCACAACTCCTTCGTCTTCCAGAAACTGCAGCAGCAGTCGATTACCGATGGGTTGACCGGCATCAAGACGAGACGCTTTTTCTGGGAGGCGCTGAGCTCGGAATGGAAGCGTGCGTCCCGTTCCGGCCGGCCGTTTTCGGTGGTCCTCATCGATCTGGATAAATTCAAAGGGGTCAACGATTCGCTCGGCCACCTGGAAGGGGATCTGGTGTTGGCTCGCGTTGGCCGGCTGCTCGAGCAAAAGTGCCGCCAGTCGAATGTGGTGGCGCGCTACGGCGGAGACGAATTCGTCATCCTCATGCCGGAGACGGGGATCGAGCAAGCGCAGGTGCTGGCGGAGAGATTACGGTTGTGGCTCGCCACCGATCCCATGCTGGAAGAGCACCATATCACCGGCAGTTTTGGCGTTGCCAGTTTCCCCGTCCATGGATTTTCGATGGAGGACCTGATCCGCATCGCGGATGCGGGCATGTACGTGGCCAAGCACGGGGGCGGGAACCAGGTTTCCACCTCGGATGCGTTCGGTGAAGATTCCGCGGTCCAGCGGCAGCTTGTCTTCCGGTATGTCGAAGGATTCCTGCAGCGCGAGCACAACGGCCCGGAGCACCTGGAAGAACTGGTCAACACGCTGCGCAAGCTGTGCGGACGCGAAGGGGATGCGGACCAGAAGGCGATCAAGCAGGCGGTCGAAGCCTTGGCGCGCGCGGCCGAACTGAGGGAGCAATATGCGGCAGGACATGGCGAGCAATGCGGGCATTATGCCGGGATGATCGCGCGCGGACTCAACCTCTCTGCGCAGGAAGTGGAAGAAGTCATCTTCGCGGGGCGGGTGCATGATTTGGGCAAGCTATTTATCGATTATCGAATCCTGAACAAGACGGGGACACTCACGGAAGAGGAGGTCGCGGCGATCAGGATCCACGCGCAAATAGGCGCGGAGGTGCTGCGGGCGATTCCTGAACTTGAGCGCGTCGCCCAGGCTATCGAGTCTCATCACGAAGCCTTCGACGGCAGTGGCTATCCGCTCGAACTGAAGGGCGAGAACATACCGCTGTATGGCCGCATCGTCGCCGTGGTGGACGCCTACGACAACATGACCAGCGATCGCTCTTTCAGTCCTCCGAAAACCGAGGAGCAAGCGATGGCGGAACTGGGAAAGCTGAGCGGCACGCGCTATGACGGCATGATCGTCCGTTTGTTCAGCCGCCTGCTCAAGATGGAGAGAAGCCCCAGTCTGGGCGGCCAAACTTAGAGCTGTTCACCGCCGTTTAACCATCCTCGAAATCAAGTCTCCATCGAATTGGCTTTTCTTGCGGGTCCTCAAGTCCAAACCCAGTCAGCTCAACTGCTGTGAATACGTCCTCTGGCACGTGACGAGGGCTGGGATTCGGAACTGCTGCCGATTTGTCGGCAGACCGGAAGTTAAACCCGTTCAAGGGAGCCGATAGGCCTGGAACTTCACTGCCTCGCGCAGGAGGATGAGGTAGTTCTGTGCACGACTCTCGACCAAGGCGAAGGCGATGTCCGGCGATGAGGGCAGCCCCATATCAATAATCCGCCGGCGGGTTTGCGTATCAAGAACAAGGACGCGCCGCGAGATGGTCTTGAGCGAATCCCACATGGTCAACTTCGAGGTGCTGCAGTCGTAATAACCATAGCGCCCGTCGGGGCTTGCTCCGCCAAAACTGCAGTCGGGAATGGTGCCGAGTCGGTCGCGCACAGCAGATTCATTCGAGGTAGAATCAGGCACGTCGAACCAGGCAACCGTGGGGATCTGCGCTGCCTGCAGTGCCCGGGCGCAGCGCCGATCCGCATCCTGTATCCCGGCCTTCTCGTCCTGGTACTGGCACCCTACCAGCCGATCAAGGCTCGGGAGTTCGAAAACGGTCAGTTCCCAGCGCAACTCGTTTGGATCGATGGGCGCGTTGCGGTCCCAATATCCGTGCACGTGCTCACGGCGCAAGAGAAGCTTTCCACTTGGGACGAACCTCCACGATCCAAGAAACAGATTTTCAGTGGTCACAAACTGGTTTACGAGTTGAAACGTGCGCAGGTCGACAACGGCCACAACGATTTGCGGATGGATGTCGACAATCCGAGTATTACCAGCTACCGATTCGATGACGGCAAAGGCATAGGTTGCCTTCGGTGCGATCAGCAATTCGGCGTTGAAGCGTACATCCTCTTCCTCGCCCCTGCCCGTCTTGATCCAGAGCGAATCCTCGCGCGGCTTTGGCGTGTCCCAGTCTAAAAGCCGCTTTAACACCCACCTTTCATTGCCTTGGGGAATCAGTTCCAGCAGTGAGTTGTCGGGAAGGAGGTCCAGTTCCCCGCTGTGTGCATTCGTTGCGGGCCTGGGAGTGTAAGCGCCACGACGCTGACCGGATGCATGCAGAGTATAGGTAAAGGCGGGCTTCGTTGCCTGACCAAACCCGGCCGAGGCAATGAGCGCCGTAAGGGCGAGCAGATATCCCCTGAACATACGGCGCATACTAGCACCAATGGGTCGACAAATCGCCATAACGCTCAGAACCCCGAAGGTCACTTGGCGCGTCGGGCAACGGGGGTGGGTATTGCCTCTGCCCAATGGATGGAGCCTTGCCGACGTTGTCCGGAAGGCCGAGGTCAGACGATTACAGTTGAGGTTGTTGCATCGGGGTCAGCACCAACCTGGCATCCTTCCCAAGGTAGCTCTTCCGCCGAAACCAGTCTTCCATCGCATCCTTGAGCTGATCGAGCGGGACATGCGTACCAATTTCCAGGTGCCCGTCGGCCACCGGCAGCGTGTCGTCGAAAACCGGCGCGTTGGTGAAGTTGCGCATGCTGAAGTTGTCGAGCCATTTCAAGGGACAGGGTTGGAGCTGCCCGTCGAGCTCGTATTCGACGCGGAGTTTGCGGGCGAACATACTCCGATTTAAGCACAGACAGGGACACCCAGTGGCGTGACCGGATGAAAGTGTACGAACCTTTACGAGCGGAAGCTTTAGGAGGATGTAGGGATCCTTCGACTCCGCATGATCATCGCTTCGCGATGATCATGCTCCGCTCAGGACGACAGTGGCATTTTCAATGCGGTCAGGGTACTAGACGCATTACCCATTCCCTTACATATCGGGGGGCGAAGTCTCCGACCGCTTACCGAGGGGGCTCACTTTGCCAAACCTGCTGACCTTTCCGACTCTGCTGATGCTTACCCGAAGCCGCTTGTCCAGGTCCTCGAGCTCGCGATTCAGGGCTTCGGGCAAGTGCGCGCCGAATTTGTCGAAGTGTTCGCGGATGAGCGGGATCTCGGCCAGCCAGCCCTCGACATCCACGTCGAGCAGGTGGCACAGGCTGGCGTCCGGAATGTCCAGGCCGTTGGTATCAAGATCGGCAGGCCGCGGAAGGCGTCCAATCGGCGTGTCTACGGCATGAGCAGTGCCTTCACAGCGTTCGAATATCCATTTCAGCACGCGGCTGTTCTCGCCATACCCGGGCCAGAGGAACTTGCCTTGGTCGTCGGTGCGGAACCAGTTCACGTAAAAGATCTTGGGCAGCTTGGCGCCGGGCCGGGCGCCGATCTTCAGAAAGTGAGCGAGATAGTCGCCCATGTTGTAGCCGCAGAAGGGAAGCATGGCCATCGGGTCGCGGCGAAGCCGGCCGACTTGTCCCGCGTCCGCCGCGGTCGTTTCGCTGCTGACGGTTGCCCCCAGAAACGTTCCGTGCTGCCAACTGAACGACTCCGTCACCAATGGCACCACGCCTCCGCGGCGGCCACCGAAGAGAATGGCGTCGATGGGCACACCATTGGGGTCTTCCCACTCCGGCGCGATCACTGGGCACTGGCTTGCCGGAACGGTAAAGCGCGCGTTGGGATGCGCCGCTTTATGAGGAGAAGCCGGAGTCCACGGACGGCGCAACCAGTCGATCAATTCGGGCGGCTTTTCCGGCGTCATCTGCTCCCACCATATGTCGCCGTCGGGATTGATCGCGCAATTGGTGAAGATCGAATTTTTCGTGGCGGTAAGCATGGCATTCGGGTTCGACTTCATATTCGTTCCCGGTGCCACGCCGAAGAACCCGCATTCCGGGTTAATGGCGTAAAGGCGGCCATCCGCGCCGAACTTCATCCAGGCGATGTCGTCGCCGATCGCTTCGACCTTCCACCCCGCTACGGTCGGGACCATCATCGAAAGGTTCGTCTTACCGCAGGCCGAGGGGAACGCGCCCGTGAAGTACTTGACCCGCCCCGAGGGGTCGGTCATCTTCATGATGAGCATGTGCTCCGCCATCCAGCCTTCGTCGCGGGCTTGCACCGAAGCAATCCGCAGCGCGTGACACTTCTTGCCCAGGAGTGCGTTGCCACCGTAGCCCGACCCGTACGACCAAACCTCACGCGTCTCCGGAAAGTGGCAAATGTATTTTTCCTGTGCGTTGTTCGGCCACGTCGAATCCGCCTGGTTCGCGGCCAGCGGGGCGCCCACCGAGTGCAGGCCGCGCACGAAATCTCCGTCGCTTCCGAGAATATCGAGCACGCGATTGCCGACCCGGGCCATGATGTGCATGCTCGCCACAACGTAGGGCGAATCCGTGATCTCGACGCCGATATTGGCAATCGGCGAGCCGATGGGGCCCATGCTGTAGGGAATCACATACAGGGTCCGCCCGCTCATGGCGCCCGCAAACAGCGCCTGCAACTTTTGCTTCATCTTCGCGGGATCCTCCCAGTTGTTGGTGGGACCCGCTTCGTCACGCGTCGATGAACAAATAAACGTCCGGTCTTCGACCCGAGCCACGTCAGCCGGACTCGACCGGACAAGGATGCTGTTCGGGCGCTTATTATGGTCAAGCCGGATGGCCGTGCCCGTCAGCACCATCAATCGCAGCATGGCTCGATATTCCTCGTCCGAACCGTCGCACCACTGCACTCGATCCGGTTTGCAGAGTTGGGCGACCTCTTCGACCCAAGTCGCCAGGCGTTTATGTTTCGTTCCCGTGTCTTTGTTGGTCATGGTTTCGGTATCCAGGATATGACTACAACTGGTCTCATAAATGGCTTTCAGAGCAAGCGGCGAGGCCCTCAGGGGCTAAAGCCCGTATTTTCCTGGGGCCTGAACGGCACGGCTGAAGCCGTGCCCTACCCAAAACCTATTTATAAAACCAGATCTGGCCAAGAGGCCCTGATTTCCCCACAGTTCCGAAGAGGCTATCACTGCGAAACACTTTTTGCGAACAGAAATACCCCCCAGCTAGAGGAAAGCGGCATTTACTAGAGCGATGCGCTGATACGAAACGCAGGTTTCTAAGCGGCCTTGCTAGAGAAGGGATGGATCATTGCGGGGCGAAAGGATATGAAGAAATAAAAAAAAGGGGCACGGCCGGACCGTGCCCCTCTGCCGATTGGTGGTCGCTTGTTGCCTAACCTCCGACCAGTTCCGTGTGTTTAAGAGCAGCCGGCCAGGACAACGAGTCATTCTCCTGAGCATCGACGACGGCAATAGCTGCGATGTTCACAATTTCTTCCACCTCAGCGTCGCGCGAGAGCACGTGCACCGGCTTCCTCATGCCCATCAGGATGGGCCCCAGCTCGCGGCACCCACCCAGTTTCCCGAGAAGCTTGTAGCCGATGTTGGCCGAGCTGAGCTCAGGAAAGATCAACACGTTGGCGCCGCCGGTCAGCGAACTGAAGGAATAGACCTTCTCGAGCAGTTCAGGAGAAAGGGCGACATCCGCCATGACTTCGCCGTCCACGACGAGGGCCGGATCCATCTTGCGAATGAGCTCCACGGCTTTTCGCACTTTCTCGCACTGGGGATGCTTGGTGCTCCCAAAGGTGGAAAACGACAACATCGCGACGCGAGGCTCCAGGTCGAACCGCCGTGCCAAATGCGCCGCGCACAGCGCGATCTCGGCCAGATCTTCGGTACTGGGTTCGATGTTTACGGTGGCGTCGGCCAGGACGTACACCTGGTGCGAGCGCGTAATCATCACGTAACAGCCGGCGACTCTCCGCAATCCTTCCCGCGTGCCGATGATCTGCAGCGCGGGACGAATGGTATCGGGATAATGTTGGCTCACTCCGGAAACCAAGGCGTCGGCGTCGCCCATGTGAACCATCATCGATCCGAACACGTTGGGATCCTTCATCTGGGTGTAGGCTTCGGTCATGGTCACACCGCGGCGCTGGCGAAGACGGAAGAGCTCCTGGATGAACGCTTCCCGCATCGGTGAGGCATAGGGATCGACTATCTGCGCGCCTTCCAATTTGACGCCCAACTCCTTCGCCTTCGCTGCAATTACTTCAGGAGCGCCGAGCAGGATGGGGAATGCAATCTTCTCCTCCAGCAGGTTGTGGGCGGCGCGAAGAATCTTTTCATGTTCACCCTCGGGAAACACGACCGTCTTCGGTCGCGCCTTGGCCTTCTGGATCATCAGATAGGTGATCTCGTGGGCCTTGCCCAAGCGGCGCTCCAACTGGTCGCGATACAGGTCCAACGCGATGGGCTTGCGAGCCACGCCCGTTGCCATGGCCGCTTCCGCGACTGCGGTGGCCTCCCACAGCAGCACGCGTGGATCAAAGGGCTTCGGGATCAGGTAGTCGGGGCCAAACCGGAGCCGATCGACGCCGTAAGCGCGGCAAACCGAGTCCGGGACATCCTCCTTCGCCAGGTTGGCAAGCGCCCGCGTCGCCGCCAGTTTCATTTCCTCGTTGATCGCCGTGGCATGAACATCAAGCGCCCCACGGAAAATCGACGGAAAACCTAAAACGTTATTTACCTGGTTGGGGTAATCCGAACGCCCGGTGGCAATGATCACGTCACTGCGGCAGGCTTTCGCATCTTCGTAGCTGATCTCGGGGTCGGGATTCGCCATGGCAAACACAATCGGCCGCTCGGCCATGGACCGTACCATGTCCTGCTTGATCGCGCCCTTGACCGAGCAGCCGACCAATATATCGGCGCCTTTCGCGGCATCGGCCAGGGTGCGCAGTTTTGTGTCTTGGGCGAAACGCTCCTTGTATTGATTCATGCCTTCCGCGCGTCCCTTGTAGACCACGCCCTTGGTATCGCAGAGCGTGAGGTTCTCACGCTTCACGCCCAACCGGACGTAGTGTTCCGCGCACGCGATGCCCGAGGCTCCGGCGCCGTTGAACACCACGCGAACTTGGTCGATCTTCTTGCCCACGACTTCGAGCGCGTTCAGCAGCGCCGCTCCCGAGATGATCGCGGTCCCGTGCTGATCGTCGTGAAAGACGGGAATCTTCATCGTCTTCTTGAGTGTCTCTTCGATGTAAAAACACTCCGGCGCTTTGATGTCTTCCAGATTGATTCCGCCGAACGTCGGTTCCAGCAGTTGGCAGGCTTTGATGACGTCGTCCGGATTGTGGCTGTCAATCTCAATATCGAAAACGTCAACGTCGGCAAAGCGCTTGAACAAAACCGCCTTGCCTTCCATCACCGGTTTGCCAGCCAGCGGGCCGATATCGCCCAACCCCAGCACCGCCGTACCATTGGTCACCACCGCGACCAGGTTTCCTCGTGCCGTGTACTTGAAGGCATCCTCGGGGTTCCTTCGGATCTCCAGGCAGGGTTGGGCCACGCCCGGGGTGTAGGCCAGACTCAGGTCGCGCTGCGTCTCGCACGGTTTCGTGGGAGAGACTTCGATTTTTCCCGGGCGCGCGCCGAAGTGATAATCAAGCACCTGCTGTTTCGTAACCGCCATAAGTGCCTCCTGCTCTTGCGTTCAAGAGCCAAATTCTCCGTGATTTCGAGGGGGTTTTTCCGAGACCTGAGTCCCAGCATCGAACCGCCACGAGATTTCCAGTGCCCCCGCGGTGGCCAGTCGATTATCCGAGCGTGCGAGGGGGAAAAAAGTGTTCGGGATCACTACCACCTGTGACATAGACCCGACGTCGGCTGTAAGGCTATGAAAAACAACTGGATCGGCTAGTCCGCAGCAGGCACCGGAGACGCGGCCGGGGCCACCACCGCGTCCAGATGCTGGAGCGTCTCATCAACGGTAAGCGAATACATTTCACGGCCTAGGCCTTCGCCCGATTCCAGCGCCGTCTTGAGAAAATGGCCCGCGATCTCTTTCGCCAGAGAGTCGGTGATCAGTCTCCCGGTGCGCTTCTTGTACTCGACCCACGCCGGGTGCGGCAGCGCCACCCAGACCGGGCGCCCGTCGACCAGGAACTTGAGATCGACCGCATCGGCGTGGCGGGTGGCGATGGCCACCAGCAAGGCCTGGTACAGGCAATGCACTGGTTTCCTGGTCCAGCGGTCGGTGGCGGTGAAGTCAGTGAACATCAGAGTGAACGACAGAGTGAACAACAGGGACTCAAAAAGGTAGCACCCGTAACTATATCGCCGGACGGGGGCGGGGAGCAAACAGTTGTGGTGGCGGCGGTAGGAGTCGAACCTACGACCTACGGATTTTGCCGTCGCATCCACATCGACGACTGGCCGACCTCTCTTCCGCTCGCAACATTTCGGGAATGGGGGTCACCTTGGTAGGTGACGAACCTCACTGAATGTTCCTGCCGTCATGATAGATAATATTCGCCGCACAGGCGTTCGCAGTTGCAAGAATCCGACAAGGCCAAACCTCACGTGAGTGAGGGACGGAAAACCACGGATCTCTGAAGCAGTAACCTTCCCCCCTGAGAGAGCCGAGTTGCCGCAGGTGGCAGCGTTAGAGCCCCCCAGTGATAACTCGCCTTTCGGTCTTCGGAGGTCGTCATGCCCTTCTCTCATTCCACCCCTACGAGTGCTGGTTTCGTCTCCCGTCTGCATTGGACCGAGTTTCCCGTTTCCTCAGGCGCGCTCACCGGACGCCTTTGGGCTGTGGCGCTGGTTTTCGCCTGCCTCCTGGGTGGCCTTGTTCCAGACCAGCTCCATGCGCAAACTCTGAGTTTCCTCAACAATTACTTCGTCAGCGGCGACCATATCGTTCGCGACTTTGTATGCCCTCAGTGCTCGGGACCTGGGGCAAACGGCTACATCAACGGGACAATCGAGATTCAGAGCCGCACGATGGATTTGGAAGGCGTCCCGGATGGCGCTGAAGCCGTCGCTGCCTTTCTCTACTGGCAGGTTTTGGAGCCTATGTCGCCACCGTCTTCCGATCCGGGAAGCTTCGCTCTTTTTAACGGTTACTCCATAACCGGAGATGTAGTGGGGAGCGATCAGTCCGCATGTGGGAGTGGAAACGCGCTCGTACGGTCGTACCGCGCGAACGTCCTTCCCTATCTGCCCGTGGGGGTTAACGGCAGCTCCCAAGCTGTCGGCACCCACAACGTAGGGTTGCCGCCCAACCCAGACGGATCGTCGAGCCTTCCGGGCGCCAGTCTTGTCATTGTCTATCGCGTACTGTCGGGCGCGCCCTGGCCTCCGTTGAAAGCAACTGTGATCTACGATGGCAGTTTGGAGGTTGGGCCGGTACAAACCGGTAACCTGGACCTACTGATGGGCGGCTTCTACGATGCAGTCTACTCCGATGGTAGCGATATTGCGAATGCCAAGATTACAGACATCCACAGCACGATGTCATGTAACGGAGCGACTGCCAGCTTTGTCAGTTTTTATCACCATACCTCGCCCCAAAGCGTCGACAATCACGCGAGCACGGTCACCGAGTTCAACCCGTTTTCTCTGTCAACGTCGCAATTTGGCGTTTTTCCGGCGGCGGTCTTCACCACAAGGGTCAATAGTGGTGACGGCGACGGGCTGCTGGATGCCTGGAAGACCGGCCAGGGATACTGCGATTTCGGTGTCAACCAGGGAACCTGTGGCGGCTCGGGAGACCCCTCGTGGGTACCTCTTCCTGGGGCAACCTCCGGCGAAAAAGACATTTTCGTTCAAGTCGATTACATGTACGCAGGTGACCATTCTCACGAGCCCCGGGGGGCCGCTCTGAGCATGGTGACGGACGCATTCTCGAAGCAGAACATCCACCTGCACTTCAGGGCCGGAAACCCCATTCCCGAAGACACCTGCACCGACGACGCGCCGTTGTTCTGTATGTTTCCTAATGAGCCGGGCGTAGTTGCCTGGAAGCTGGGCCTTGAAGCCTTTAAGGCCTGGCCGACTAACCTCGTCGGCGACCCTCCGTCGTGCAGCGGCGGCGTCTGTACGCCCCGGTTTCAACCCGGGCGCAAAGACAGCTATCACTATCTGCTCATCGGCCACTCTCTGGCGCTGCCAACCTGGAGCGTTGCCGACCCAATATATACATTGAAGTCCATCCAGGTGAGCAACGGCAACGCGACGGTGACCACCTCCGCCACCTTGACGTCGTGTCCCTCACGCGTGACCATCGACGGCGCGATCGCGACCCCCAACCTGAACGGCGTTTACCCAACCATTACATGCCCATCTCCGCTGGACGCGACGTTCACCATATCGAATATCAACGCGAACAAGACGCCTCCGTACTCAGTGGCCGCCGGGACTTACCCGAACACATTGCCTGAGCCGTTCCTTGCTGTCTACCTAAGCGTGACCGATAGCACTTCCGGCTATTCCGATATTGGCGGCGGTGATATTGCGGTCACCCTGGGCAAGTGGACATGGGAAAAAGGCCTGCCGGCCGAAAATTATATTGGAGGAGAGTGCTTCACATCAGACATCACGGTATCACCCGAGTGCGAGAACGGGTTCGCCGGCACGCTGATGCATGAGTTGGGACACAACCTAACCCTACTTCATGGCGGCCGTTTCTATCCCGGCAATCC
>JBAVVP010000297.1:0-4944 GCA_049697355.1 Terriglobales bacterium | reverse complement strand
CGGATGAAGCGGCGGCTGCGCGAAGCGGTGCGGCTGCGGCGTTCGGCGCTTGAGGGCGCGGGCGCGGTGGACGTTGTGATCAATCCCAAGAAGTCGGTGCTGAAACTGGAGTTTGCCGTGGTGCTCGAGGAAGTGGGACGGGCGCTGGATGCGATCGCCAAGAAACTGGGAGAAAAATGACGGGCGCGGTGGCGAGAGATATTCTGACGGATCCCACCCTTCCGCAGAGAACGCGGAAGGGTGGGGCAGCCACGGACAAGCTGGTGGAGAAATGAAGTCTGCCCTGCTGGGGCTGTTGCGGTTTTACAAACGGTGGATTTCGCCAGCGTTTCCGCCGTCGTGCCGCTACGTGCCTACTTGTTCGGAATACGCGATGGAAGCGGTTGAGCGGCATGGCGTAGTGCGTGGCGGACTGATGGCGGGTTGGCGGCTATTGCGATGTCATCCGTTGGTTGCCGGCGGGTTGGATGCGGTGGTGAGTCCCACTCATTCGCAAAAAGCGCGAATGAGCGGAGAGCGACGCCTCGCTTCGCTCGGCGGGACGGACGAATGCGTCCGTCCCTACACGACACAGGTAACGGACAACCGCCGAGCTTCGCTCGGCCTGGACGGGCGCGGCGCCCGTCCCCACACGATCTGATAGCGAGCTGATTGATTTGGCTGAATTTAATAATCCGCAACAGGAACCGGGGATGGAGCGCAGGCTGCTGCTGGTGTTTGCGCTGACCTTCCTGATCATCATGCTGTTCCAGCCGCTGCTGAAGAAGTATGGGCCGCAGCCTCCGGTGAAACCGGAGAGTCCGCCAGCGGTGGCGCAGAATCAGGCGCAACTTCCTTCGCAAAGTCCTGCACCACCTCCTGCACAAACTTCAACCGAGCATGGCGCCGCGGGTACGAAGGTGGCGCCGGTCGAGGCCACTAGCGAGTCGGAGACGGTGGTTGAAAATGACGTCTACCGGATCGTGTTCACCAATCGCGGCGGGCGGGTGAAGTCGTGGGTGCTGAAGAAATATACCGACGACAAGGGCGGGCAGTTGGAGTTGGTGAATCGCGCGGCTTCGGAGAAGCATGGGTATCCGCTGACGTTGTGGACTTACGACGCGGGGCTGCGGGACAAGGTGAACTCGGCGCTGTACGTGGCGGCACCCACCCTTCCGCAAAGTACGCGGAAGGATGGGGCAACCGCGGCCGTCGCTCCACAGGATATTAAGTTTGCTTATTCCGACGGCGACGTTTCGGTCGAGAAGACCTTCACGTTCGATCGTGAGAGCTATGTGGTTGGGGTGAAGACGGCGGTTTATGTGAAGGGGACCGAGGTCACAGCGTTTCCGATGTGGCCGGCGGGGTTTGGCGACCAGACGAACGGCGCGCAGTATGCGTCCAGTCAGATGGCTTATCAATACGGCCATACCGTCGAACGGTTGTCGACCAGCAGCTGGACGATCTTACCTTCGATCAAGGTGATTGGCGGCGCGACCATTCCGGGACCGTTCCACTGGGCGGGAATTTCGGACCAGTATTTCGCGGCGGTGTTTTTGCCGCGGGACCCGGAGAACGCGGCGATGGTGACGCTGCGCGGCCCGCTTGAGATTCCGCACAACGCGTCCGATCCGGCGAACAAGCAGATGGACAAGGTGGATGTGCTCGGCGCGGCGGTCGGCAGCACGAAGGGTCCGAGCGAAGGCCGAATCTATGTGGGACCGAAGGCGCTGGCGGATCTGGAGTCGGTAAGCGTGCCGGGGATCACGGGCGCGGAACCGGACTTGCGCAAAGTCATCGACTTCGGGTCGATGCTGGGATACATTGCCGTGCCGCTGTTTTTGTGGCTGAAGTGGATGCACGGCCACATCGTACCGAACTGGGGCTGGGCGATCCTGTTTCAGACGCTGGTGATCAACGTGGCGCTGCTGCCGCTGCGGCTGTCGCAGATGAAGTCGATGCTGAAAATGCAGCGCGTGGCGCCGCAGATCAAGCAGATCCAGGAAAAATATAAGAAGTACAGTTTACGCGATCCGAAGAAAGCCGAAATGAACACGGAGATTTCGGAACTGTACAAGAAAGAAGGCGTGAATCCAGCGGGCGGATGTTTGCCGCTGCTGATCCAGATGCCTTTTCTGTTTGCGTACTACCGTATGCTCAACGTAGCGATGGATTTGCGGCATGCGCCATGGTTGTGGATTCACGACCTTTCGGCCCCCGATCCTAAATACATTCTGCCGATCGCGATTGTGGTCACGATGTTTTTCATGCAACGGATGACGCCGCAGGGAGGCATGTACCCAACGCAGCAGAAGATGATGAATCTTATGATGCCGCTGTTCATGGGCTACATCAGCTTCACCCTGCCGGCTGGCCTGGGCCTGTATTGGGCGATGGGTCAGTTGATCGGGATCGTGCAGCAGGCGGCACTGAACCGCTCGTCGTTGGGCCGCGAGATGCGCGAGATGATGGCGAAGCGGGCGCGGAAGAAAGAGAAGTAGCTGTTGGCTCTTAGCTCTTGGCTTTTAGCTAAGAGCCAAGAGCCAAAAGCTAATAGCTAACTATGCCGATTACTGACAAGGTTGCTGCCGCGAAACAGATTGGGGAATTTTTGCAGGCCGTTATTTCTCATGGCGGCTTCAAGTTGAAGTACCGGATCACGGTGGATCCGCCGATGGCGCAGCAGCGCGAGTGGGAACATCCGGAAATTCTGGTGGAGTTTGCGGGGCCGGATTCGGTTTTGTTGCTGGAGCGTGGCGGAGAGTTGCTGCGAGCGTTTGAGTTGTTGGCGTCGGAAGTGCTGCACCTGCAGGGCAACGAGCACGAGAAGATCTGGTTCGACTGCAAGAATTTCCGGGCGCTGCGAATCGAGGAGTTGCAGCTGGCGGCGCGGGTGGCGGCGGAACACGTGCGGCGGACGGGCGAGCCCTACCGGTTCGGGCCCATGTCGTCGCGGGAGCGGCGGATTGTGCATCTGGCACTGCGCGAGGAAAAAGATTTGCGCACCGAGAGTGACGGCGAGGGCGGACGGCGCTCGGTGGTGGTGTATCCGGGGAATTACAAGACGGCGGCGCCGGCGAAGAGAGAGCGGCGGACGATTTCGTAGACAGTGGCTGGCTTGAAGTCGTGAGGAAGGGTCTTCAGGATGACAGAGCGTTGTAGGGTAGGGGTCCTTCAACTCCGCATAAACTTCGCTTCGCGAAGTTTATGCTCCGCTCAGGATGACAGCGTTGTGGGGAGCGTTGCACAGTTTGCGCGGCAGTTAGTTTCTCGACACTTGACAGCGCCCGGAAATCGGCGTTCAGTAAAGCGTTCCGCGTAAGATTTTTGTTGCAAAGACACGGACGCGGCGAATTTTTTTGTGCTAGTATGCCGTTCGTCTCGCAATTAATTTCTCCGATAACCCGTACTGCAAAACAGCAAGGTGCTCTGCAGGAATCGAAGAATTCATAATTTTTTAAAGGCTATTTTTCCCGGACGTTCATACGCCGGCGCTTTCGATATTCCGATAAAAAATGTCGCTTACTAGTTCTGCCATCATCCCGAACCCCTGGGTGCGCATCCTGGACGCCCTGGAAAAGAAAATCAACCGGCACTCCTACGACACCTGGTTGAAGCCGACGCGGTACAGCCACGCCAGTAATAAAGTTTTGTTCGTGCGAATACCGACGGCGGAATTCCGTCATGTCAGCGACAAATACGCGGATCTGATCCAGGAAGCGGTCGACAACCTCGGACTGGGGTACGAGGAAGTGAAATTCGTAACCGCCGAGGACGATCCTTCGAACACGCCGATCCGCCACAATGGGGGGCTTTCGGCTCCGAGTCCGAATATTGGCGCGGGTCCGCAGGCGGCGACGGGGTTGCATCCGGCGCAGGGGCGGTTTGACTGGGACAGCGCGGCGCAACTGAATCCACGGTATACGTTTGACGCGTTCGTGATCGGCAGCGGGAACCAGTTCGCGCACGCCGCGTGCCAGGCGGTGGCGGAGCGGCCTTCGAAAGCCTACAACCCGCTGTTCCTGTACGGGGGCGTCGGCATGGGCAAGACGCACCTGATGCAGGCGATCGGGCATGAGATCAAGCGACGGACGCCGCAAGCGGCGATCTGCTACGTATCGAGCGAGAAGTTCACCAACGAGATGATCAACTCGCTGCGCTACGACAAGATGATCAGCTTCCGGGATAAATTCCGGACGATGGACGTTTTGCTGATTGACGACATCCAGTTCCTGGCGCAGAAAGAGCGTACTCAGGAAGAGTTCTTCCACACGTTCAACGCGCTGCACGAGTCGATGAAGCAGATCGTGATCGCCAGCGACCGGCCGCCGAAAGAGTTGGCGGAATTTGAGGACCGCTTGCGGAGTCGCTTTGAGTGGGGGCTGATTGCCGATATTCAGCCGCCGGACCTGGAGACGAAGGTCGCGATCCTGCAAAAGAAGGCGGAGCAGGAACGGGTCACACTGCCAACGGAAGTGGCTTTGTTTATTGCGTCGAACATCCGGTCTAATGTGCGTGAACTGGAAGGCGCGCTGATCCGGTTGGTGGCGCATTCTTCGCTAATCGGGGCGGAGATTACGCTTCCCTACACGCAGCAGGTATTGAAGAATTTCATCGATTCCCAGGCGCGCAAGGTAACAATTGAATCCATTCAGAAGGCGGTGGCCGAGCAATTCGGCCTGCGCCTGGTGGAAATCAAGGCGAAGAACAATTCGCGCTCCATCGTCTATCCGCGGCAGATTGCGATGTACCTGGCCAAGCACCTCACGGAAGCTTCCCTGCCTGAAATTGGACGCCAGTTCGGCGGCAAGCATCACACAACCGTGTTGCACTCAGTGGTCAAGATTGAAGAGGTTCGCAAGAACAACTAGGATTTGAACAGGCTGCTCAATAAATTGACCGAGCAATTGGGCGCATAGCCAGCGGTTCCTGGCGTGTTATCCACTCTTGTGACCAGTCTTCCGG